>NZ_JBHFFD010000030.1:0-5566 GCF_043359565.1 Shewanella sp. S23-S33
CGATAGCGCATGACGGGGCAACTTGGTATGTGATTAAGCAGAAGTCAGCAGACGGCATAGTAGCCCAACGCCCATCGTAATGGATGGGAGATGGTGAAGGCCTGAACATTTAGAAGAAGGAGTCTTGTCAAACTTGTCGATACCCACTACGTCGCCAGACGATTACTATCGGCAGCGTATTGATATGCAACCGGCCTTCAACAGCGATTTATTCCAACAACTACTCGAACCTAAAAATCTACACCGAGCTTGGCGTCAAGTTAAAGCCAATAAAGGCGCGGCTGGCATCGATGGCATGACTATCGAAGCCTTCCCGCTTTGGATGCAACAAGGCGGTTGGCAACGGTGTAAATCTCTACTGGAACGAGGTGAATATAACCCTTCAGCAGTCAGACACGTAGAGATCGACAAACCCGATGGCGGTAAACGCAAACTGGGTATCCCTAACGTCATTGATCGTGTGATACAGCAAGCTATTGCTCAAATTCTCACGCCGTTGTTTGACCCTTTCTTCTCGGCTAATAGCTTCGGCTTTAGACCGAATAGGAATGCCAAACAAGCGGTCTTGCAAGTCAGAGATATCATCAAACAGAAGCGCAAATTTGCCGTCGATGTTGATCTGTCCAAGTTCTTTGATCGAGTAAATCACGACCTGTTGATGACTCAATTGAGGATCAAGGTACAGGATAAGCGTCTGCTGGCGCTTATTGGTAAATACCTGCGAGCTGGTGTGATGGTCAACGACCAATTTGAAGCAAGCTTCGAAGGCGTGCCTCAAGGCGGCCCACTCTCGCCATTACTCTCTAACATTATGTTGGACAGTCTTGATAAAGAGCTGGAAAGCCGAGGGCACAAATTCGCCCGCTACGCGGACGACTTTATCATCTTAGTCAAGTCTCAACGAGCGGGCGAACGTGTCCTCAAGAGTATTACTCGCTATCTTGCCACTAAGCTAAAACTGGTTGTTAATGAACAGAAAAGCCAAGTGGTAGAGGTAGGTCAAAGCAAGTTCCTTGGTTTTACCTTTAACCGCGGAAAGATCCAGTGGCATGTAAAAACACTGTACATCTTCAAACAAAAGATAAGACGACTGACAAACCGCAATTGGGGCGTGAGCATGGGATATCAATTGTTTAAAGTACGGCAATACATGCAAGGCTGGATCAACTACTTTGGCATAGCCAACGCTTATCAAGGGTGTGTCGATTTAGACCATTGGATCCGTCGTCGAGTGCGTATGTGCTACTGGCGTCAGTGGCGAAAACCGCGGACTAAGGTACAAAACTTACTTAAACGTGGCGTCAGGATCCAAGCTGCCGTTGCTTGTGGGATCACAAGTAAAGGCCCATGGCGGAGCTCGAAAACACCAGGAATACAGCAAGCGCTGAGTAATGAGTATCTTAAGAAAGCAGGATTGTATTCACTGAGAAATGGATGGATCGCGGTTCACTATCCGAACCAGAAAACAGGTTAGGCGTTCTAAATGAACCGCCCTGTGCGGAGCCGCATGCAGGGTGGTGTGGGGGCTGGAGGCTAGATACCTCCGGCTACCCGATTAGATTACTAATCACCCTCTCTTTATGTATTCTTGCCTTAAATCGTTAAGTCGGGTTGTAAATGTTATATTTCCACTTTCAATATCTTTCTTTAAAAGAATATTAGACTGCTTGTTTATTGCATAAGCAGTGAGAAACCATGTAAATATCAATGCATAAAAGAATGTAATACCATCCGTTGAGGCATGTAGAGGTGACCAGTTATTGTCGAGAAAAGTTGAATCGGAGAAAGTATCAATTCTAATTAGTTTATCCACTACAATAAAAATAAAATACGAGATAAGTAAAGGTGTAGTTATTCTCTTAAAAAGAAACAGAGCAATAAAAGACTTTATTGTTCTCCTTGTGATATAAAAGCATACAAATACGGCTCCCATCATCGAAAGTAAAAACAACTCAAAGTAAGTCAATACGGAGTTTACAAAAAAAGAAACAAACCACTCCAAAAAGCTTTTCAACCAATTGAGTCCCCAAAAATCCCAATTAAAATTAAAGCTCCAAGGTAGACCTAGCTTTTCTCTCGCAAGTGCAGAAAGAATAATTAAAGCAGGTGCCAACAAGCAAAACAGCACTCCAAAAAATGTATCTATTACTGCCTTTCTAAATGGATGATCAAATAATTCTAAATACTCTTTTAATAATTTTTCCACAAGTACAACCTAACCTTTCGAAGTAATCTAACGCCCAAATAATGGGCAAATATCAGTTGGTTAAAATAAGCGACGCAGGAGCAAAAACCAACTGTTATTTGTCCTGATTAATTTGCTTGTTAGTTTACAATTGCGCCAATACTAGTGAAAAAGCACTTAGCCAAATTAGCTGAAAACCATATGAAATACGCTGATGGATGCCAGGATTGCTTTGGGATTTTACAGCTTTAGCCATTGCGAAAAGAAAATAAACAGCAGCGACAACAGAAACCAATGAAAAAATGCGGAAATATAATGGAATAATTTCAGTTGTTGGACTGATAGCAATTAATATTGGTGCTACAACTAATGAAAGCAACATGATAAAACCTGCCCAAGAATGTACCTTACAATTAAAAGTTGGATTCTTAGTAAATGGATCGGCGTCCATTGGGAAGTAACCGGCGACCCATGTACCAACACCATGAGCTATAACTAACCAACCAGCAATATTCACTAAAGTTGAAACATTTGAGAGTTGAGCCAGATACCAACCGAAAAAGCAAAATAGAAAACCAAGAGGATAATTATTAATTAAAGGAGACAATTTTTCAGTTGGGCTACCAGTCGCACCTAACTCACTACAAAATTGCTTTGAATGGCTGTAACCAGCATAAAAACTACTTGCTGCATAAACACCAATGAATATCCAGATTGTTGCAATTAATCCTGAATAGATCGCAATACTCTCAAACACCACCAAACTCCCTTTGTAAACTAACGTCTTAGTATTTATGCGCTGCGCTGTTTTCAGGGCATAAATCGCTTGTTGGACTTGGCCGCTGCCACATCCGTGTAAATGGGTATGAATAATGCTACAGGAATTTGCTTTTTTGCGGTAGCGGTTTTTTATACAGTTTGATGGGTAATCACTTGATATCGTTTTAGCTTTCTCATTCTTTTACGCTTACTTTCGACTGATTTTTTACCTTGGTTGACAGCATTTTGGCCCCAGATTCAGGCTGACACTCACACCCTATCCCCTCATCGGCTTAATCCCATAAGGCTGGCTGCTTTTCGCTGTCGGTTACGCTACGTCTTGAGGGAGTGGTTATCCTGACAGACGTACTGGCTGACTTTGGTTGTTAATCATCACTAATCTCTGCAGTCTTATCAGCCCAATAAACTGCAAATGACCTAACTGGCATTGCGGACATGACCATCAACATTCCTCCTTAATCAAAGGACTCGCCAATACCACCTGCGGCTTACGTAGTTGCCGCAGGATAAGCGCGAGCTTTTTGCGGCGGCAAGCATTGGCAAGAAAACCAAAATGTCTCACTCGCATCAGCCCTTTGGGCAATACATGCAATAAGTAACGGCGGATAAACTCATCACAACTTAGCCGCATTTGCTTATGCTGCTGACCGTCACGATAGTCCTTGTAGTGAAAACGGACATGGTCTGCGGTCACGTCGGCAATTCTTGATTCATGCAGCATGCCTTTACGGGTATAACGCCCGAGGTATTCAACTACGGTTTCGGCGCGACTCAGACACGCTTTGCTGTAAACACACCACGGTTTTGCCATTAAGGTATCAGCCGCAGGGATAGCCAGCTCATGTTGTCGCAGCGCCCGTAATAACTTGGCCCGATACACGGTGGACAAGGCTTTAACCGGAAACAGATAATCCGTTTTCACGCCATGCCAATACCCTCCGACGTCACTACCCCGCCTGGAATTAAGCAATGTCATTGTTACTGCACTAAAAGGTGCAGCGTTATGCTACAACACATCTAAAGTCGCCTTAACTCGGTCTAAAGCCACAATGGTTCTGAACCATTTAACATTCGCGTTATTATGGAACATTTGATCACATAGTTCTTGGAAGCGTTGCATATGCGGCACAAGCAGAACCAGCATAAAATCGGCATCCCCAGTTACGTAGTAACATTGTTGTACTTCTGGGCCGGAAAAGTCCTGTTTTAATTGCCTAAGTGCATTGATATCGGTTTTTTCAACCTGAACTTCAACAAAGATTGTGATGACTTTTTTCAGTTTATCTGGGTCTAAGATTGCCACTGTCGATTGGATGTAACCGCTGTCCCTCAGCTTTTGAATACGTCGCTGAACAGAAGCCGTAGACAAGTGAACTGCTTCAGCCAACTCTCGCAGTGGAGTTTGACAGTTCAATTGCAACAAGGTGAGAAGAACATGATCGTATTTATCGAGCGACATAATGACATCCAGATGAGAAATTTTATCGAAAATAGCATCAATTTAGAGACCTTTTCCCAAAGGTAACACAATAAAATACAATTCAATTTCTCATTTGCGTCTGGACGTTATGAAATCAGTTCCCAATACCTTGCTCGGTGTCAGCCTAAATGTGGCCGCGTCCGCGCTCTTTGCAGTAATATTCGCTTACACTGCCCTATTAGAAGCTCTCAGCGGTGAAGAAATCTATGGTTGGCGCATTCTCTTCACGCTGCCACTGTTAACCCTCTTCATTATCGTTCGGGGGTATTGGTCGCAAGTCGCCGCAATTTATCAGCGAGTCATTCATGAAAAACACTTTTGGCTAACTCGAATCGCATCCAGCTTTTTAATCGGTATTCAGCTTTGGTTATTCATGTGTGCTCCGGGTAATGGGTATGGCTTAGCAGTATCACTGGGATATTTTATAATGCCCATCACTATGGTAGTGGTTGGCCGATTTGCTTTTAAGGACAAGATGTCAGTAATGCAATGGATTGCCTGTCTTTTTGCTTTACTTGGTGTAGTGAACCAGGTAGCCATTTCTCAAACCTTAACTTGGCCAACACTGGCTATATGCTTAGGATACCCAATCTACTTCTGGCTAAGGCATAAAACTGGCACCAATAACATTGGTGGTGTCTGGTTTGATATGTTGCTCAGTGTCCCGTTATGCATTTACTTTATCTTAAATGGCGGCTACGTGATTGAAAGTTTTAGTGATAGTAGCCTAACACTCTGGTTAGCCATTGGCTTAGGTGCAATCAGTGCCTTGGCTCTTGGGTTACAATCATTATCAGCTCCGCACTTGAACCTGAGTCTTTTCGGGCTACTTATCTATGTAGAGCCCTTACTGTTATTTATCGTTGCTATAATGCTTGGCGAGACATTTACCCCAAGTGAATGGCCTACCTATATCGGTATTTGGTTAGCCGTTATTGTGTTGATGTTAGAGGGGGGGATTAATATGTTTAAATCAAGAAACGTCTAAGTGTGGATCATTAGTAAAAGTATGGCTAATTCTAGCCACTCATCAGCACTTATCTAATAACGCCAAATCGCAATGGGACAGAAGCGAGCTAGATTTCCCCTCATCGCCCGTTAAAGACGCATTAGCACAAGTG
>NZ_JBHFFD010000031.1:0-1941 GCF_043359565.1 Shewanella sp. S23-S33
CGCTTCGCATATAGCGAGGGCATCGTTGGCATCATTCTTTGGGTTTGCAACAAATGGCTTAACATGTTGAGCAGGGATCAATTGCACTTGATAACCAAGAGCTTGAAATTGTCTTCCCCAGTAATGCGCCGTACCACAGGCCTCCATAGCAATAAGACTACCTTCGGGGAATTGTCTAATTTTATCGAGCAGCTTGTTTCTGTTAACCTTTTTGTTAGTCATGACTGAGTTATCCATAAGACAAACACAAACTTGAAAAACATTTTTGGCTAAATCGATACCAATAACTTTAATATCCATGATGGAAACCTCCTGAACTATTTGTCAGCTTCAAGCTTGGCATAATACTGCAAGCTTAGATGCTGAGGCGTCCATCACATCACTACAAGTCCGTCGACCGGGCCAGCCGGATCAGGATTGATCCAACGCCCTAGCCACGGCGCATAATAGCGCAAACCGTAGTAATACAGGCCGGTGGCGTCGCGCTCCTGGCCCGAGTAACGCACCGTCTTGTACTTCGCATCGATGTCGCTGCGCGCAGACCACACTGCGGTGCCGCCGTACGGGTAGTACTCCTCCCAACTCAGGATGTCGGCCTGCGCATCGAGCTCGAGCATTGATGAGCCTATCTGGTCATTCAAGCTGACCCGCCACTGATCATTCGCGATCGTTTCCGGCTGGCCCAACTCCCAATGTAACACCCGCACAGTTTGGCGGCCGGCCGCACCAAGACAGAGTACCTGCAGGCGCTCGACGGGCGTCGGGCGTCGGCGTGCCTGCGCAGCGCCGTGCAGTCGCCGCATCGGAAAAAGTGCTCATAGTTCTAGTACCTCATGCAGAGTATCGTTCAGATCTTCGGCAACCGTAAACCACTGGTAATAGCTATTGCGCCGGACATAACCGAGCGCGGTGACCATTTCCCGTTCGCGACGTGGCAGACCATCACCCAAGCTCAAGTTGCTGCCTGAGCTTGGGGAAGACCTGTGGCGAGGCGAATCTTTCAACTCAAAAATATGCCAAAAGCAAAGTAGTGAGTTAAGTTATCAATATCGGGCACAAACTAGGCACGTCTTCAGCCACTGTAAACCAGGGATAGTATTGTTCCCCATTAGTGAACGGATCTAAGTTACGAATAATCCATGTGTCCGGTGCTTGATCAAGAACCAATGTACAGGGTCATATTGGCTGGTAAACTGAAGATCTTTGCCCAAAAAAGCTGCGAAGACTTTGCCAAAGGACAGAAACTTTACTTTTCAGCCATTTCCACCATCCCCCAGCGCTCGTATTTGTTGATGGCATATCAACTTTCGGTGGATTCAAATCTATTTCACTGATGGTTAATGATGGTGGATTAGTATATCTACTCGAGAAAAATAATTTATCAGTGTTATCACTACTTACTCCTGCTTCATCTACGGAAGCAAACATGGAAAAACTCATGCTAGCCTGAAACTTCCTCCCTGCAGGAGGAAGGATAGAATCACCTGTTTCCAAGATGAGGAATGATCCAATTTCAAATTTATAGTCATATTTTATATTTACTCCATACTGGTTAATATTTTCTATGTTGTAACTACGAATATTAAGAGCATCGCTTGCCGATTGGGGGCCGTATGCTCCATTAAATTGTTCTGCAAACTCTCTGGACGGCCCTGCGAATAATGCTTGATTCGCCATTGAGGCAACGATATCCAAGGCCAGCTCGCTAGTTACATGTTGGCGGAAAGACTGCAGTCTTTCCTCATTCGACCCGCTGATGACTGAACCAGATACGATATAATTGCTTCTATGCAAATCCAGGTTAAATTGGGCCAAATCGTCAGGCATAAGCGGGGGATTAGGACTCGGATCTTGTATATGATGCGTGCCAATATCTGCACCAGTTTCAAATGGAGATTCAGTAGGCGCCCTTTGTGAGTCAATTCGTTGATAACTGTTCTG
>NZ_JBHFFD010000032.1:0-42132 GCF_043359565.1 Shewanella sp. S23-S33
CGGCAGCATTAGATATCAGGGATTTTGCTCACTTTTCGATGGCTTCATCTTTTTAAATAGCGCGGGAATATTGGCGAAATGTACTTACTCTTTCCATGAATCGAATAATACACTGTAGGCGAGTCCAGCATTGCACCACTTCTTAGAGAACCAATTACAGATTTGAACGTCGGAACCTTAAGCCGGATACGCAGTAACGATTACTATCACTGAACCTACATTTCCAGCGTTTAAAATTATTACACATATATTGATCAGCTTTAATGCTCAATAGGATTGTGTTGGTAGACTTTCCTACAGAGCATCAAAGCGGGTGAGGCTATTTGGCAGTATTATGCCGCGCAAGCCAGGCACTCAAGCGCTCTTGTGTGCCGATGACAAAGACAAAAAACGCCGGTACGAAGAATATTGCCAGCAAGGTGCCACTGAGCATGCCACCGAATACGCCAGTACCGATTGCATGCTGAGTTTCGGCGCTGGCGCCGCTCGCAAGCATTAAGGGTACTACTCCGAGAGTAAATGCCAATGAGGTCATCAAAATTGGACGCAGACGCAAGCGTGCAGCGGTCACTGCAGCATCTATCAGCGTATGGCCCTCGGCATGCAATTGGCGGGCGAACTCGACGATGAGGATAGCATTTTTTGCCGATAGACCGATGATGGTGATCATTCCCACCTTGAAGAACACATCGTTAGGCATATCACGCAATATTACTGCCGTTACCGCGCCCAGCAGACCCAGCGGCACGACCAACATCACCGAAAGTGGGATCGACCAGCTTTCGTACAACGCAGCGAGTACCAGAAATACTACCAGAGCGGACAGCAACATTAGCAACGGTGCCTGCGCCGCCGATTGGCGCTCCTGCAATGATGCCCCCGTCCAAGCTACCGCGAACCCTTGCGGCAATTGCGCCACTAAGCGTTCCATCTCGGTCATCGCTGCGCCGCTGGAAACGCCAGCTGCAGCCCCCCCGGAAATACGCATAGCCGGGAAGCCCTGAAAGCGCATCATTTGCTGTGGTGACTCTTTCCATTCAGCCGTCACTACTTCCCGTAGAGGCACCATGCCACCACTTGAATTACGCACGCGCAGGCTGAGCACGTCGTCCAATTGCATTCGTGCCGTAGCGTCGGCCTGCAGTATGACCTGCTGCATACGTCCATTATTTGGGAAATCATTGACATACAGTGATCCCATGGCCGCCGAAAGTGTGCTGCTGACCGCGGCGAAGGACAGACCCATAGCCTCGGCTTTTGACCGATTGATATTCAGGCTAATGCTCTCACCGGGCGGTAGGCCATCTGGGTAGACATCGCTGACCACCTCGCTCTGCGCAGCCAGTGCCAGTAATTGTGCCTGTGCAGCTATCAATGCAGCCTCGCCCCGGTTAGCTCTATCCTGCAGGAACAGAGTGAAACCGGAGGATGTGCCCAGCTCGTCGATGGCTGGCGGCATCAGGCTCATCACTGTGCCTTCAACGTTATCAGCCATAGCTTGCTGCGCCAGTGCCGCTTCTTCGGCAGCCGTAGCACCATTACGCTGATCCCAATCTTTGAGCATAGTGAAGGCCATGGCTGCATTGGGGCCGGAGCCTGCAAAGCTAAAGCCCAGCACTACCATATTTGCATCCAGCGCAGGGCGTGAGGCGACGTGTGTCTCATAGGCTTTGACCACATCCAGCGTGCGCTCGCTGGTAGCGCCTGTGGGTAATTGGATGGAGGTCATGAAATAGCCTTGATCCTCTTCTGGTAGGAAGGATGACGGCAATTGCCCTGCAGCGATGACTAGCACCATGCAGAGTACGGCGAATGCCGCCATCATACGTCCACTGCGTCCAACCAATCGTGCTACGCGTTCACTGTAGCCTGCGGTGAGTTGTTCAAATCCACGGTTGAAGGCGCCGAAGAAACCGCCTTTTTGATGGTGATCAGCACTAACTGGGCGCAGTAGCGTGGCGCATAGTGCTGGCGTTAGGGTCAGTGCGAGGAAGGCCGAAAACAGAATAGACACCGCCATCGACAAAGTGAATTGTTGATAGATCACTCCCACTGAGCCGCTACCGAAGGCCATGGGGATGAATACGGCGGTCAGCACTAGCGTGATACCGATCACCGCACCGGTAATTTCCTTCATCGCCTGTGAGGTTGCCTCCCGCGGCGACAGTCCTTGGGTAGCCATCAGTCGCTCAACGTTTTCCACCACCACAATAGCATCGTCAACAATAATGCCAATGGCCAGCACCATGCCGAACATCGTCAGCGAGTTGATTGAGAAGCCAGCCAGTAACATCACCGCGAAGGTACCGAGTAGCGCTATGGGCGCGACGATAGCTGGTATAAGTGTGTAGCGCAGGTTCTGAAGGAACAGGAACATCACCATAAATACCAGCGCCATAGCTTCAAACAGGGTATAGATTACTTTTTCGATAGACACTTTGACGAAGGGGGCGGTATCGAATGGCACTGAGTAGTTCATGCCAGCAGGCATACTCAGCGCCAGTTCGGCTAGACGTTCACGTACCGCAGAAGCTGTGCGTACAGCGTTGGCTCCTGGCGAGAGCTGGATAGCAGCACTGGTCGCCGCCACACCATTCTCACGGTTAGAAAAACCATAGGACTGAGCGCCCAGCTCGACCCGAGCCACATCTGCGAGCACCAATTTTGCGCCATCGGCACCGGCACGTAGGACGATAGCAGCGAACTCCTCGGGCGTGCTGAGTTGTCCTTGCACTGTTAGGGGGACCGTCAGTCGTTGTCCCTGTAAGACAGGTTCATCACCGAGTCGCCCTGGGGCTATTTGTGCGTTTTGCTGCTCAATAGCGATAGCAAGGTCGTTCATTGTCAGGCTATAGGCGGTGAGTTTATTCGGGTCTACCCAGACGCGCATAGCCTGCTCAGCACCGAATAATTGCACGCGACCAACACCGTCGATTCGGCGCAGCTCCTCGACAATATTGCGCGCTAAATAGTCGTTTAGCGCGATTTCGTCGAATTGGCCGTTTGGAGATGTCATACCAATCATCATCAAAAAGCTTGAAGCGGCCGACTCAACCTGCAGACCGCTCTGTCGTACAACTTGAGGTAGGCGTGGTTCGACAGCCTTAATACGATTTTGCACGTCCACTTGGGCCATTTCAGCATTCGTGCCCGGTTTAAAGGTGGCGGTGATTTGTGCACTGCCCGAGCTGTCCACCGATGATTCGAAGTACAGTAGGTTTTTTACCCCCGATAGTTCACGTTCGACAAGGCTTACTACAGAGTCATTAAGTGTCTGTGGCGTGGCTCCAGGATAAGCGGCATAAATGCTCACCGACACGGGTGCCACTGATGGGTAGCGGGAGATGGGTAATTTTGGAATGGCGATGACGCCAATCAGTACGATAAATAAGGCTATCACCCAAGCAAATACTGGGCGGTTGATGAAAAACTGGGGCATGGCGACTTCTCCAAATTCAGCGCACGACAGCGCTAAGTTGCTGAGGAACGACAGAGGGTTGCCAAGGTCGGGCATTCACTTGTGCTGCAGGGCTTAGGCGTTCGATACCTTCAACAACTATCAGCTGACCAGCGGTTAGGCCGGATACTACGTGGTAGCGACCTGCCACCAATTCATCGACCTTAACGGCCACAGGCTGCACTTTAGCTTGCTTATCAAGCACCCACACTTGGGGTTGACCAGCCTTGCGAGTCAGTGCCTGCTGAGGCACGTTCAGAGTCGTAGGATAGTAAGCTTGTGGAATGCGAGCTTTTACAAAGAGACCGGGCAACAGACGATGCTGCGGGTTATCTACCAGTATGCGCAGCAGTACATCGCCAGTACCTGCATCTACCTGAATACCTGAAAATAAGATATGCCCTTGCATGCCAAGAGGCTCGCTACTACTGCTAAGGATCTCAACAGCCAACTCCGGGGCTCCAGAGTTGGCCTGCTGACGCATCGCCTCCAACATTGATGCTGCCAAACGTACATCAACGTACACTTGGTCGATTTGTTGGATCCTCGCCATGGGTGTGGTATCGGTCGGTGAGACCAATGCACCTTCGCTCACTAAAGCTTCATCTATACGTCCGGAGATGGGGGCTTCAACGCTGGCAAATTGTAGATCTAACTGACGTCGTGCCAGCGTCGCTTTGGTTTGGGCTACATCTGCGGCAGCCTGATCACGCTGGGAAATAGCATCGTCATGCATTTGTTGGCTGACGGCCTTGGTTTGTATCAAAGAGGCTAAGCGATCGGCTTCTTGACGAGCCCGAACCCATACCGCTTCGGCACGCTGTAACGCTGCAGCAGCAATATCGACATCAGCTTTAAATGGCGCTGGATTTATTTGAAACAGCACAGTGCCAGATGTTATCTCGGCGCCCTGTTCGAATAGACGACCTTGCACTATGCCGCTAATTTGCGCGCGGATCTCAGCGCTGCGAACCGCAGCGACACGACCGGGCAGATCTTTAGTCACCAATAGTTCTTCATTTTTTAATGTCATCACTGACACTTGAACCGGAGCAGTTGTCTCTTCATCCTGTACCGCTGAATCACAACCTACCAATCCCAACACGGCAATTCCTACAACTAACACAAAGCTTAAGTGCCGCTGTTTGATGTACATAATCTACTCTCCTCAATGTACAGCGATCTCACTAATGGCGTTTTATCAAACGCTAGAGAACTAATGCTGAATTATGACGAGTCAGTATTGCGAATTATTCGAGACATTGTGGAGAATGTATGGAGGGGGTGATAAAGTTCAACCATTTTAACGTTGGGGCAATCCATGGCTAATCTCAATGCGTCCGTAAGTTCTATGACTTCGGCACTGGTGTTAATTGCAGAGGATGAAGCAGAGATTGCCGATATCCTTATCGCTTATTTGCAGCGCAGTGGGCTGCGAACTCAACATGCTATCGATGGTATCCAAGCGCTAGCTATGCACCAAGCATTTAAGCCCGATCTATTACTGCTCGATGTACAGATGCCGAATCTCGATGGCTGGAATGTACTGAATGAAATTCGCTCCCGTGGTGACACGCCGGTGATCATGCTCACCGCGCTTGATCAGGATATCGATAAATTAATGGGGTTACGCCTCGGTGCTGACGACTACGTGGTTAAACCATTCAATCCCGCCGAAGTGGTGGCTAGGGTGCAGGCGGTACTGCGACGCGCTCGCACTAACACACCTATAAATACCCAAATATTGCGCGTTGGTCAGTTCCAAATCGACTTAGACAGCCACGAGGCTAGCGTAATCTGTAATGGTCAGCAGCAGGCACTGGATCTGACCTTGACCGAGTTCAAACTTCTCGCTTGCTTGATGCGTACACCGAAACGTGCTTTTAGTCGTGAGGAGCTGTTAATTAATTGCTTGCCTGAGGGCGATACTCAGGAACGAACCGTAGACAGTCATATCAGTAAGTTACGTAAAAAGCTTGAAGCCCTCGATATTCAAGGAGTGCCGCTCAGTGTCTGGGGGGTTGGCTATCGCTTTGGTGGTGAAGTATGAGGCAAGCAGCGGGTTTGCGCAGGCAAATTATCCAGTCCTTAGCGGTAATGACGTTAGGCATCATTTTCCTGTCAGTGTTTGGCTCCTATGTATTCTATGCCATTGCAGTGGCCTACCTGCCAGGCAGTATATCTGAAACCTGGATGCCTTCTCAGATGGAAATGCTATGGATAGTTTGCACTATCATAGCCGCGTTGGGGATGGCGCTATTTGTTGCCATTCGCCTGTCACGGCGCATTCTTACTCCTCTAAACTCTGTGGCATATAGCCTACGCGAAGTCGCCCAAGGCAAGCTTAACGCGCGTGCGCGAATGGACCAACATGCGATGGGGGAGACGGCGCAATTGGTGAGTGACTTTAATGCTATGGCCGAGCGCCTAGAGTATATGACTCGCGAGCGGGAGTTTTGGAACGCGGCAATCGCTCACGAACTTCGTACCCCAGTTACTATTCTGCGTGGTCGGTTGCAGGGGTTAGCGGAAGGTGTTTTTAGCCCCAGCAGTGAGCTCTTCGAGGGACTGTTACGGCAGGTTGAAGGCCTCAATCACCTTATCGAAGATTTACGAGTGCTGAGCCTCAATGACAGTGGACATCTAGAGTTACAGCGGGATGAGGTCTGTTTAGCCGATGAACTTAGTGCGGTGATTGAGACTTTCGCTGCGGTGTTAGACGCTAAGGGACTCATACTGAAGCAGGAACTTGATACAAGACTTAAAGTTTACTGTGATGCTATACGAATACGGCAGGCGCTGATGGCGCTGCTGGAAAATGCACGCCAGCATGCTGATCCTGGCACTTTGACTGTAAGACTTTACAGCGTGGGAGCAAGTTGTTATCTAACCGTAGAAGATGAAGGCCCTGGTATTCCTGATGAAGCCGCAAGCTACATATTCGAGGCATTTCGCCGAGTTGATCCGTCTCGCTCTCGAAAAAGTGGTGGCAGTGGACTCGGTCTCGCAGTGGTTAAGACAATTGCTGAAGCTCACGGCGGCCACGTGGTTTGCCAGCCATCGGGTCGTGGAGGAACAATATTCGTCCTTTCTTGGCCTGTTAAGACAAGTTTAGAGCCCCTTAATTTGTCCTGATGCTGGAATTATCTATATGAACGGTGACGTGCTTAGTGATTCCTGCATGTATGGCCACCGCGTCAGAGCACATTGCTGAATCGGGAAAATGCAGGGATTTTAGGTATTCCCTAGATCCCTTTGGTTGTTATCCGATATTGATTACAACTAATGGGATGTTATTTTGTTTGAATACGCTCAATTTGTTGTACTTGTAGCCTTGATATCGCATTTTCGTGTAACTGTACATAAATTTTTGAGGTAATTAAAACGTGCAAAATTACATTATTTATGTTTAAATTTAGCAGGTTATGATTAAGCAGTTCACTGTTATAGAGTATCAGGGAGTGGAGGTTCGAATCTTCTCATACCGATCAAATTAGATACTTTTTGTTAGTTTGTTTTAATCATTAAAATAACCAGCAGTTAAGTAAAACAAAACACCGTGTTAGCATTGCTATACGGGTTTTGTTTTTTATACCTTTTCGCTGCCCATATGATTAACGCTGCTTGCGACTAAGGTTCAAGTTCGAGTGATTAGGCTGGCTTTGGCACAGCAAAAGGCAAAAGGCAAAAGGCAAAAATTTTCAAGGCGAAATCGTCAATTTCACAAATTATATGCATCCGCCATTTAGCATTTAAGACATTATTGAGTAGGACATTTACCTATGCGCGCGTTTGTTTTACGAGCAAGATCAGCACCTACTGACAGTCAGTTGTTTTTGGCTTCTGTCGGCCAAGAGGCGCATACCGAGATTTTAGCTCATACCCTGATGAACACTATCTTTGTGGCTCAGTCCCATCGAAACGATGTTGTCGTTTATTTGGTGCTAGAAAGTACCCATGATTTTTCCCGCACTATCTGCTTCGATACTCGAAATATTTGCCATATTGGTGGTTTTCACGAGCAAGCTTTGCTCACTAAAATTGCCAAAGCCTTAGATATTTCTCGAGGTATGACGAAGGAGCAAACCCGTGTTGTTGACGAGGGCATCAGTGTTAGCACTATCAGTTTTGAAAAGCTGGTACAGGACCTCGCGGTGGATTATCAATTGTTTATGATGGATAAGAAGGGCACTTCAATCCGTGAGCAAGAATTTGTGGGTAATCCGTGCTTTTTGCTGACCGATCATATTCCTATGCCGAAGAAAAGTTTTAATACCTTGAAACGACTCGGCGCGCAAAAGATCAGCTTAGGGCCAAAGATGCTGTTTGCTTCTCAGTGCGTGGTATTGATCCATAATGAATTGGATATCAATCAATAGCCTCTGAGTCTTCTGTATCCGTTGCTAACGCTGACTATTCCTGTGGTAACGTGTGTATCGAGCCCCATTTTTTAATGGGGTTTTATATTTTCCCCTTTAAAAATGTAATCGCTTTTTGGGCTCTGCGTGACAAGGGCCATTCCGCGCGGTGGATAAGCCAAATGGTGTCTACAACTTGGCTGCCACATTCCACAACATAGATATCTTCTTGTCGTTCAAAGGCTTTGCGGGCGTATTGGGGGATAACCGTAAATCCTAGCCCTTTTGCGACAGGTTCGAGAATGAGGCTGATTTGGTTGGTAAATCCCTTGCAGGGGATCTCTTGAATGCCGGGGTGAGTTGGATATTTACGGCTAAGCAGCCGAGTCGCCATGGCCTCACC
The DNA here is from genome assembly GCF_043359565.1 of Shewanella sp. S23-S33. Classification (NCBI taxonomy): domain Bacteria; kingdom Pseudomonadati; phylum Pseudomonadota; class Gammaproteobacteria; order Alteromonadales; family Shewanellaceae; genus Shewanella; species Shewanella sp. S23-S33. The sequence continues at coordinate 8,219 of NZ_JBHFFD010000032.1, forward strand.
ATCGGGATGGGAGATAAATCCTAGTCGTTGTAAATCAGCCCATTCATTTTGTTTATGGCTCGCAGGTACCACAAGTTCAAGCGGCTCTTCGGTAAAATGTGTGCTGTGAATACGAGGATCGGAAGGTTTTAAGGTTACCATGCCGATTTCATGTTCATTGGCCAACACTGAGGCCACTATCTCACTATCAGGTGCAAAACGGTGGCGAATGCTTAACGCCGGACAGGCTTGTTGTAATTCGATTAATAATGGAAAAAGCGTTAAACCAATGCTACCTGGAGTGATAAGGCTAATATCACCGGTATTGGCGTCATCATGGATAAGTTTCTGTTGTAGGCGTTTCTGCGCGCATTCAACTTCTTTAACGTAGGTCAGCAGGTTTTCCCCTATGGGAGTGATTTCAAGCTGGCGGGGGCGGCGTAAAAACAGTGTGCCGTATGTTTCTTCTAAGCGACTGATATGCTGGCTCACTGCCGCTTGGGTGATACCTATAGCTTCGGCGGTGCGGGTGAAATTGCCTTTCTCGACTAGCACGCTAAAGGTGTGTAACCACTGTGGATTTGTCATAAGAAAAATTTATCAAATCTATAATCTGTACGTGCTTTTAATTATGGCACGATAAGACTAGTCTGTCGTCATTCAGTATTCAAATACCTTTTGATCTTAATAGACACAGGAAACACCATGGCCGATCTATTTTCATCCTTCAAACTTAAAGACATCACCCTCAAAAACCGTATTGCCGTTGCGCCCATGTGCCAATATCAAGCCACGGACGGACTCATCAACGACTGGCATCAGGTGCATTACACTAGCCTTGCCCGTGGCGGTGCCGGTCTTGTTGTGGTTGAAGCCACTGCGGTTTCTCCTGAAGGCCGTATCACCCCCAAATGCCTTGGGTTATGGAATGACGAACAAGCACAAGGCTTAGCAAAAGTGGCTAGTGCGATTAAAAATGCGGGTGCTGTTGCAGGCATTCAGATTGGTCATGCAGGCCGTAAAGCGAGTGCCAATATCCCGTGGGAAGGGGATGATCATATTGCCGATGATGACGCGCGAGGTTGGCAACCGATTGCACCATCAGCTGTCGCATTTGGCGCAAACTTACCTAAAGTGCCTACCGCTATGACGATTGAGGACATTGAGCGGGTTAAAGCCGACTTTGTGGCGGCGGCAAAGCGTGCTTTAGCGGCAGGATTTGAATGGTTAGAACTGCATTTCGCCCACGGTTATTTAGCCCAAAGCTTCTTTTCAACCTATGCTAATCAACGCACCGACCAATACGGTGGTAGTGCGGAAGGGCGCGGACGCTTTTTGTTAGAAACCATTGCCGCGGTAAGAGACGTTTGGCCATCGCATTTACCCTTAACGGCGCGATTTGGCGTGATTGAATTCGACCATAAAGATGAAGAAACACTGACGGAATCGATAACCTTGGTGAAGCAATTTAAGCAAGCGGGGCTCGATATGTTAAACGTCAGCATTTGCTTCTCGACCCCAACGGCAAATATTCCATGGAGTCCTGCATTTTTGGCGCCTATTGCAGCGCGGGTTCGTCAAGAAGTGGGGTTCCCCGTTGCGACTTCTTGGGGTATGGATGATCCACATCAAGCCAATGCGGCCATTGAAGATGAACAAATGGATTTAGTGATGATAGGTAAAGCGTTTTTAGCGAATCCACATTGGCCATATCAAGCGGCGCAAACCTTGAAAATTGCGCGCCCATCTTGGGTATTACCCGCTTCTTACGCCCATTGGTTAGCACGCTACTCTACGGTTAAAGCCGATTGATTGTAGAGTGACTTGAGTTGATTTAAACCTAAGCCTTAAAAAGCCGTTATCTAGCGATAGCGGCTTTTGGCTTTAGTGGCAGGTAAGGTCCATCATAAGAGACTAGCTACAAGAGACTAGCTTCAAGATAATGGCCACGCAGCCCCACGCAGTTAAATCCAAGCTTCGTGCATTTCGTATTCATCCAGTCGCCAGGGAATAAAAAAGCCCCAATCCTGTAGGAATGGGGCTTTCTTAACTAAGATGATGAAGCTCAGTGGTTATAGAAACGTCGACCTTCACGCATCACTTCAATTAATTCAGGCGCGCTCATTTTTTTATTGAGCCTATGTTCATAGTTTTCATCGTAAATACGATATTTACCGTGGCGGTCAATCACTGTCACTTCTGCTTCTTGATAGATAGCAAAAATACGGCTATCACCTATATAGATCCACGTTTCTTTGTCAGGTTGTAATAGGCTGCGGCCAGCGCTGTAATCTGTCGTGTTATTGGTGCAACCTAGCACGTGGGTCATTAAAGTCGGCGCAATGCCGTAATGGCTGGTGCGGTATTTGACCTTAGCAGCGCCCGTATTCGGCCAGTGGATCACTAATGGCACTTTGACACTCTGTGGTGACAGGTTGCGATTAGCTTCATCACTATTGCTGGTGAACATTTTGCCATTGACCCCAGTGATAATCACTAAGGTGTCGTTGGACACATTGGCCAGCATCGTCTTGAGTTGTTGATCGACAAAATACAGAGATTGGCGATATTGATTAAACAGTACTTTTTGCGCTGGCATAAGGTCGGTATTGGCTTTCACTGTTTCGATACCCAGAAAACCCACGGGAGTATCAAAATTTTCTGGCGCTTTTAAGTTAACGAGCGCAAACCAAGGTTTATGTTGAATGCTGTGCCACTCGTTAAAACTGGCCACTGTGTGCAAATCGGCATCGGCGCTGCCATTGGTTTCTTTGGCTATGACAGGATTAAAGTCATTAAACATCGCCTGTGATGAACGTAAATTGAGATTGGTTTCAGGGAGGAAAAGCCCCAATTCATAGCCTGCTTGTTGAAAACTTCTAGTCAGTAAAGGACTGGTGCTGTTAAAAATTCGTGCATCGCCATAACTGCCTTGCAGGCCATAGAGTAGCGAAAACATGCCTGTTCTAAATTGGTTGCCGCCGCTGAAATGCTGGGTAAAAGATTGATTATTTTCAGTGTATTGTTGTAGGAATGGCATGCTTTTGCCATCGACCATATCCGCCCGCAAACTGTCTATGGTAATCATCAACACGTTAATTTTCGTGTCGGCTTGGCAGGTGAGTGGCTGCTCTGGATAACTGAGTACACTGGTGTTGTGATTGACGTCATCGCCTTGGTATGAACCATCGATACCGTGACTTTCCATAAAGGAGCGAGCAGTCGCGGGATAAGATAAAGGATAAGTATCGTCGAAACGGGTAATTTCGGTGATATCGGCGGCATCGGCCCAAATGTGGATCAAGTGGCTGCTGATAAAACAGATACACACTAAGGTGATAACTTTATTGCCTAAATTAAGTTTTTGGATTTTCTCTATGCGTTTCCACAAAAAATTGGCCATGGTCAGTTCAATGGCGATGATGGCCAACGGGGTGACGATATAAGAAGTACCACGGAGCAGGGCATTGAGATCCGCCCAAGCTAAATCGAAGGCGAAGGGGCTCAAGTGCATGCCGTAATCGGCGTAAACAATGGTATCGTACAATAAGATACAAAGACTTAGGGTCGCGATCACCGCCGCGACGCCTCTTAATATCTTCGAATAAGGCAATATCAAGGTCAGTGGGAACAGGCAGACCAAATAGGCGATAAAGGCGAGAAAGCTAAACTGACCAATAGTGCTGACGCTTAGATAAACCCAGCCATACCAAGTTTCTGGATAACCCACGCTGCCAAGATATCGGCTGCCGACTATCATGGCTAATAAGCCATTGAAGAAGGCGAACCAATGTCCCCAGTTGATGAGCCGGGAAACCCGATCGCGGCTCATTTGCTTTTTTCGCTCGACCATAGTGATCCGCTTATTCCTAAAAGGCCTTGTATCTTATATTCTTTTGATGATTATTACCCAGTTAACTTACTGGGATTTAACCGATTGTGCGAGTGCTTTTGCAAATTGTTCGGCCACGGCTTGGCGCGATTCGCTGGGCACTTTACGTTCTAGCAGGTTAGTCACGCAGTTACCCAATGCCATCAGGCTCAGGTCAGTCGGTGCTTTATGCTTTTCTAACACAGCCAATATTTCGGCGATTAATGATTCAACTTGGGTGTTTGAGTATTTCGATTGGATTGCCATAATCAAAAAATGTTTCACTTTGGAATGGATTAGCGGCATATAATAGCGGATTTATCCCAGTATCACTATCAGGGCTTATGAGTATTAACATCGAACACGCAATTATTCACGAGATTTCTCAGGACAGTCAGGGGCAATTACGCTGCCGTTTGCGTCCTCAACCTCTGCTGAACGGTCAGGCGGTCGAGGTGATGCTCGACGAGTTGCATCAGACATATACGGGAAAGGCCGGTAAAGGTTTTGGCTATTTTGGTATCCATGGTGACGACGGTGAGGCGAATCCCGCCTTTGCCAATGCGCTAACTCAATACCGTGGCGGCGATTTAGGGTTTGTGGAATTTTCCGGTCAAGCCAGTAAATTACTGCAAGAAGAATTGTCGAAATACGACTTCAGTCAAGGCGGTTTCCTGTTGATGTCTTGCTATACCAGCATCACCAGCGATTATTTGTTTGTGGCTTTATTAAGTGCTAAGTCGTCAATGACAGTATTAGATGATATGGAACTGTCGCAAAATAACCATTTGGATTTAAATAACATCCAACTCGCGGCGCGTATTGATTTAACTGAGTGGCAAGCCGATAAGGATTCTCGCAAGTACATCTCCTTTATCCGTGGCCGTGCGGGACGTAAAGTCGCTGACTTTTTCCTCGACTTTATGGGTTGCGTAGAAGGCGTCAATACTAAGGCGCAAAACAAAACCTTAATGAATGCGGTTGAAGATTTTGTTGCCAGCAGTGAGTTGACGAAAGACGAGCGTCAGCAGTGCCGCAATAAAGTGTTTGAATACTGTAGTGAGCGTTTCGATGAAGGCGCTGACATTGAGATCAAAGACTTGGCCGATGAGTTAGCCGATCAAGGCATGGACTCCTTCTATGATTTTGCCCGTGGCGGCAGTTATGATCTTGATGAAGAGTTTCCGGCCGACAAATCAACCCTGCGTCAATTGAAGAAGTTTTCTGGTACTGGTGGCGGTGTAACGTTAAGTTTTGACGGCGGTCACTTAGGCCAACGGGTGATTTACGATCCCATCTCGGACACGATTTTAATCAAAGGTGTGCCAGCAAACTTAAAAGATCAGCTTGATCGTCGTCTTAAAGGCGAATAGCACTTAATTAATCCATCGTTTTTTAAGCGAAAGAATAACCAAAGGCCGAGAGTGTTTACTCTCGGCCTTTTTGCTGTGCTAAGTCGCGCTGACTTAGTGTCTATGCTAAGTGAGTACAGCTAAGTGAGTACTTCTTAGTCAGTGACTCGTTGCCTATGTTAATTATTGGAGCTAAATGGCACTGGACGTGGCGTATCTTTATTCGATGGTGGCAAAATAGGTAGCGTGATTTGCGGCTGATCGCCCGTTAAGGACTCAAGGAAGGCAACCATTTCTTTCACTTCTTGGTCAGAGAGTTTTTGCCCTAATTGAATGTCTGCCATGGTATTCACCGCTTCTTCCAAGGTCCAGACGCTGCCGTCATGGAAGTAGGGATAGGTGAGCTCAATATTGCGTAGTGTCGGTACTTTAAATACATGTTTATCAGCTTCTTTACCTGTGACGCCCTTACGACCTTCTGCTGGGTTATTGGTGTGGAACGGTTTGATGAGTCCCATTTTCATATACATGGTTCCACCGACAGCGGGGCCGTTATGGCAACTCACGCAACCTTTATCCTTGAAGAGTTGGTAACCCGCTTTGGCATTCGCGCTGATGGCCTCTTGCTTGCCCAGAAGATATTGATCAAAGGGGCTATTAGGGGTGACTAAGGTTTTTTCAAAGGTGGCAATCGCATCGGTTAAACGGTCAATTGTGACTTTTTCATCGCCATAGACCTTGGCGAAGTGCGCTCGGTAGGCGGGCATAGAGGCGATAGTTTCAGTTGCGAGTTCATGGGTAAAGCCCATCTCTTTCGGGTTGGCGATAGGGCCCGCGGCTTGTTCTTTCAAATCACTGGCACGACCGTCCCAAAATTGAGCCAGCATAAAGTCGGCATTAAGCACTGTGGGCGAGTTAATTGGGCCTTCCTGCCAATGATGACCAATGGACGTTGGCAGAGCATCGACACCACCAGTGGATAAATTATGGCAAGAGTTACAAGAGATAAAGCCAGATTTAGACAGTCTGGGTTCGAAGAACAGCATTTTACCTAATTCAACTTTTTCAGGCTCAGTGATCTTGGCTGCTGTAATGACTTCGATGGGTTCTGCACTGATAGCATGGGTACTGGCTAACATACCTGCGATGAAGATTGCGATAGATGTAAGTTTGGTCATCTTATTTCTCCCTATATAACCTTGGTTTTTGTATGGTTTAACAGGGATGCTAGCGGTTAATAATGCTGAGTGATAATGCTTTGTTTCGATTGGGTCTATCGTTGTTGCGGATTAAGCTTTTGCGATCTAATTCGCTGTTTTTACGTTGTTATTTTGCTAGGTTGAGTGGTATTTCTGTTAAGGCTTTATCTGTTAATCGACAAGGTCGATGCATTGTTGCTTTCTGCCTATCGGTACCTGATGGTTGCAATGAGTTGCATTGCTGGATTTTCGACTACCTGATACACACATCTGATACACACATCTGATACAAAATATTAGGCCGAGTGGATTCATTTGTCGCGACAACAGACGGAATTGATTAGAATCTCTGTTCATGTTGAGTTAACTCGTGTTGAGTGCCTCAAGTTAGCATGCTCGGCCATCGCCAAGCGGTGCTATAAAATTACATAGGCGGACTGTTTTTCTGCCGAGGAGCGTTAATGCAATTGTTTGTCAAAGATTTAACTGTGATCGATTTTTCCTATTTGTGCCCAAAGCGCGGCATGGTGGGGGAGAGTTGGATTGTTGATGTTCTGCTAGAGGGCGGATTAGACGAGCAAAACATGGTACTCGATTTTGCTAAAGTCAAACGTACGATTAAGCAGACCATAGATGCGGTGGCCGATCATCGTTTATTAGTGCCTACGGCCTGCAGCAGTGTGCGATGGCAACAGCAGGGCGATAGAGTATGGATGGATTTTGATAGTCAGTTAGGTGAAATTCATTTGGCCTGTCCTTCACAAGCCTTTGCCTTAGTGCCGACCGAAGAGATTGATATTCCCAGCGTGAATGCCTTTTTACAGAAAGTGTTGCGTGAAGCTTTACCTAAGAATGTCGAAGGGATCACACTCACCTTAAGACACGAAATCCTCGATACGCCTTATTACCATTACAGCCATGGTTTACGTAAACACGATGGTAATTGTCAGCGTATCGCCCATGGGCATCGTAGTCCTATTCACGTTTATGAAAATGGCAGTCCAGCACCTAAGTGGGATGAGTATTGGGCCAAACGTTGGCACGATATTTATTTAGGCAGTGAAGAGGACTTGGTTTCAGTTAAGACCCTTAATCTTTCGCCGCAAACGCGGATAACCGATGACAGCCACTATGGTTTTCATTACCAAGCCCCCCAAGGGGATTTCCAATTGGCAATGCCAAAGGAATGCTGTGATTTAATTCCCCACGACACGACGGTTGAGTTGTTAGCCGATTATATTGCCACGACATTAGTCGCTAAAGTGCCAGGAAGTCAGTTTAAAGTGGTGGCGTTTGAAGGTGTTGGCAAGGGCGCGATCGTCGTTAAGGGATAGGCACTACGAGCTGATATAAGTGAATGGACTTAAACTATTCACCTTTTAATCACGGATTTAATAGGCCTCGGTAGATTATCGGGGCTTTTTTGTTTGTTTTTAGCATAGGCTGAACTGAGATTACGACAGGGATGTGGGTTTGCAGAATCGATTTTTATGGTGCGTTAGGTTAACGTGGCATTGATTGAATTCGGCTGCGTTTTGTGTCGCGATGAATGTATTTAGTGGGTCTTGATCCCTATTGCCCATCGATAAGGATTTTTTGAAGATGTTGGAAACTAGGATATTGGAAACTAAGATGCTGGAAAATAATAAGATGTTGAGAAATAAAGTATCGCAATTTTTATCTCACGGTGGAGCCTCCCTAAGTTCAAATCCAGTGCGCTGCTTATCGGCATTATTCACTTTGGGCCTAGTGCTCATTGCGCCTCAGGTACAAGCTGAGGTGAGTTTACAGGGTAAGTTAGAGCAAGGCGCATTAATGCGGGGTCAAGCGCCAGCGGGCACTCAGATTAGCTTAAATGGTGAAGCCATCAAGGTCACGCCAGACGGTCATTTTACCTTTGGTTTTGATCGCGACGGTGAACTGAGCCAGCAGCTAACCTTGGTTTATCCCGATGGTTTGACTGAGGTTAAGCCTTTAACCTTAACCAAGCGAGAGTACGATATTCAAAGTGTAAAGGGCATTAGCTCGAAGATTATGAAGCCTGATCCCGTCGCGCAGGAAAGAGCGGCGAAAGACACGGCGCAGGTAAAAGCGGCGCGGGCAACATTTAGCGAGCAAACTGCATTTTTACAGGCGTTTATTTGGCCTCTGACGGGGCGTATTTCAGGCGTTTACGGTAGCCAGCGTATTTATAACGATGTACCCGGTAATCCACACTTTGGGGTGGATGTGGCGGCGAAAACCGGCACTGTAGTGGTCGCCCCTGCCGATGGTGTGATAAGCCTGTCTGTGCCTGACATGTTTTATTCGGGCGGGACTATGGTGATCGATCATGGCTATGGCGTGAGTTCGAGCTTTTTGCACTTGAGTAAGCTTTACGTCAACGCGGGTGAAGTGGTTAAGCAAGGTCAAGCCGTGGCAGAGGTGGGCGCAACAGGCCGTGCAAATGGTCCACACTTAGATTGGCGAGTGAACTGGTATCAAATGCGCCTCGACCCTACGACCATAGTGCCGCCAATGGCAACAGTGCTAGCGAATGAGAAAGCTAACAAAGCGGCCAAAAAGGGCTAGGTTTGATATCCAGTTCTGGCTCACTTAAATGGCGCAATGATGCGCCATTTAATGGTGATCCTTATCGTGAACACTTAGCGAGTTGGCTTCTTTCTAGGCTAGCTTAAAATGTCTGCTTGCCAATAATCATTTTTAACCGAGTCGTCTAAAAAGATTACTTCAATAGTGGATGATCAGCAGGCAGTTGGCGGGTGATCCATAAAATCAGTTTGTGTTTCATGTTTGGCCCATCTTCTTTATCTTTGGCCAGTGGCTGAATCAAGTTGTCAGTGACCAATAAACGGTAAATACATTCCACTTTGTCTTTAGGTGAGATGCCTTTATCAAAGTCCGCATATCCGCGTTTTTTGGCATAGCCCACGCCGATTTCCATGGCGAACTTCAATATTTGTGCTTCGTTCTTGTGTGGCTTCATTGGCGATCCTCTGTTTGCACATAGCATCCATTTACTGGACACGATAATTTGTGCCTGATGGCATCTGCGAGTTATAGTTCCTAAGTTACGCTAAATATGCTGTTTTTTTGATTTAATTTTGGCGATTTTTGACAAAACCACCAAAAAAACTGACCTAAAAATAACGAGAATATTGAATCTGATTAAATTATCATCAACTCAGATGTTAACTCAGTTACTGTCGTAGGTTTTAGCTAAGGCAAGTACCGATGAAAATCTAAGCTCAGTTTTATCTGCCTGAGTTTAAGTCTGACTTAACATTCAGATACTTGTTCACTCGCGATGACCACTTTTATGCCATGGGGATGTACTTTAATGCACACATTGCCGCGTTTAAAGGCGATAGTTGGATTGGCTAAACGTTCTTTATCGCCTTTGGGCGAGCTCATCTTGACCTTAATCTCAGCTTGGGATGGCAAGTCTGGTAATCTTGACTGCTCTGATTCAGCTGTCTGCTCAGATTGCGGCAATGGACTCAGTCCTTGGTTGAGTAAAGGGCGGAGTGTTGGACATAAGACCAGTAAATCTTGGCTCAAGGTATCGCAATCTTTGGCTTTAGAATCAATAACTAATTCTATGTGCTCCCAGCCTTCCTGTGGATAAACTTTATCACTAGGATAGGGAAGCTCGACGCAGGCAATGCTAAATTGACCGAGTGTGAGTGGCGTGTCTAGCTCGATGATCAGAATCGTACGGCCATTGATAATGTTGTCTGAAATGATTTTTCCTACGCGGCTAAAGGCGTCTTTCAGGGCATTGGCGCTGGCGATGGAATTGACGCGCAGCGCGACATGGTCGCAAACCAGTGCTTTATCTGCTAAGTCTAAGGTTTCAAGCAAGGCTAAAATCTGTGCTTCGAAGGCGGGCCAGCCTTGGATTAATTGCTCATAGCTGAGGTTTGCACTGTGCGGCGCAACAGGCTCGTTGAATTTAGGCATAAATACTCCAAGGCATTTCTATTGGCGTTAGTTTTATCCCTTAAGTAAATGACTGAGACTATTACAACTAACATCATGCTTTAAAAGGTTAAATAAAAACGCCCATTAAGCTGGGCGTGTTTGATATCGTTCAATTATCTATTTGGCATTTTGCCATCTGGATATTGGCTAAGGTTACGGCCAAATCTCAATCGGCGTTCCTTCATCGACTACTTTCCACACTTCATCCATTTCGGCGTTGGTAATCGCGATACAGCCGTCAGTCCAGTTGTATTGCTGTGCTTGTTCTGGCGGCAGTGACGACTTAGGGTTTTGGCCGTGGATCATGATCATGCCTCCGGGTCTAATGCCTAAGGCTTTGGCTCTGAGTTTATCCTCTTCATTAGGATAGGAAATATGGATCGATTTATAATAAGCACTATCTGGCTTTTTATAATCTAGGGTATAACGCCCCTGTGGTGTGCGTTGATCGCCTTCCTTTAATTTGTGTCCAGCGGGTAGGTCACCCATGGCGATGCGATATTGTTTGAGCACTTTGCCATCGCGTAATAAAGCCATACTGGATTCGGATTTAGTGATCACCACCAGATCCACTTTACCCATGCCAGAGGCATGTAATTCGGGTGAAACGAGAGCCGCGATAGTCACAGTGAGAGATGTCAATGTGGAAAGTAGGGTGGCGCGCATGAAGTCCTCGAAAATAAACACAGGTTGTTGGCTTTTTTCGGCATCATACCGCAATTTTATCCCACTGTGAGTAGATAATTTTGAGCTAGGTGCAATTGCATGGCAGACTCGTGGCATATTTATACTGTAATCCCTGTGTTAGTCAGTTTGTTGCAAGGAAGTAAAAGCTTTTATGTCTGAGAATATCGAGTCCGAAAGTCCGTTAAAACGTCAATTACGTACCATTATTTTTGGCACTGATACTCCCGCTGGCCGCTATTTTGATATCGCCCTCATGGTGTGTATTGTGTTGAGTGTCGGCTTAGTGTTCCTCGACACAGTAGAGATATTCCATCGCGAATACGGCCAGCTTATTTCTGTGTTGGAATGGGTATTTACCATTATTTTTACGATTGAATATGGCCTACGTTTGTACTGCGCGACTCATCCTGTGTTATATGCTCGCAGCTTTTATGGTTTAGTGGATTTGTTATCGGTATTGCCAAGTTATCTGGCGTTGCTGATCCCTGGCGCTAACTTTACCTTAGTTATCCGGATACTTAGGCTGTTTAGGATTTTCCGCGTACTTAAGTTACTGCGCTATTTAAGTGAAGGAAATGTTTTACTTAGGGCGATGATGCAGTCGAGTCGTAAGGTTTTTTTGTTTTTCTTCTCGGTCAGTTTGATCGTTATGGTACTGAGTTCAGTAATGTATGTGGTTGAAGGGCCTGATAATGGTTTCAGTTCAATCCCTAAATCTGTGTACTGGACAATTGTGACTATTACTACAGTCGGTTACGGCGACATTACCCCGAAAACTGGGTTAGGTCAGGCGATTGCGGCTTTTACTATGCTGATTGGTTACTCGATTATTGCAATCCCAACGGGGATTTTAACCGCCGAGATATCCCAAGAAGTAGGGCGTCATCGAGATTTACGCTCGTGTAATCAATGTCATAAGACAGGTCATGATATTGATGCCATGTATTGTAGTCGTTGTGGATGTGAGTTGGATAGCTTGGATGTGCCCGTTGATAAAGGCGTTTCATGATGACTTCGGCGAACACTTTTTATTTTTTGTAGGTAAAAGACACGTATGACGCAAGCCAAGTTTGTTGAAGGCCCCATATTACGCCATATCTTAGTGATGAGTTCGACCGCCGCGGTAGGGATTTCTGCCTTATTTGTCGTGGATTTACTGGATATCTTTTTTCTGAGCCTATTGGGAGAGCATGAACTCGCTGCGGCTGTGGGCTATGCGGGGAGTATTTCGTTTTTTACCACATCGATTGGAATTGGTTTATCGATTGCATTAGGGGCTTTAGTGTCTCGCTCGATTGGCGCAAAAGAGGTGGTGTTGGCAAAGCGCTTATTACTCAATAGCGCGGTTGTGACGACACTGATCAGTGTGCTGGTGGCGGCTGTGGTCACCACCTTTATTCCTGAGCTAGTTGCCTTAGTCGGCGCGAGTGGTCATACGGCAGAGCTTGCTGCGAGCTATTTGTATATTCTCGTGCCTTCCTTGCCTTTTATCTGTCTTGCGATGGCACTCGGCGGGGCTTTGCGCGCCGTGGGTGATGCAAAGTTATCTATGATGTCGACCTTAGCGGGGGGCGGCGTTAATGCTGTACTTGATCCGATTTTTATCTTCATGTTCGCCATGGGGATTGAAGGCGCTGCATTGGCATCCGTTTTAGCGCGGGTGGCGGTATTTGTGATTGCCGCTCGCGGTGTGGTGGTTAAGCATAAATTGTTAGGCCATTTCGATAAGGCACATTTTATCGCCGATCTTAAGCCCATCTTTGCCATTGCAGGTCCAGCGATGTTAACCAATGTGGCAACTCCCATCGGAAATGCCTTTGTGACCCGAGCGATCGCCGATTTCGGTGACGCTTATGTGGCAGGCTGGGCAGTATTAGGGCGTTTAATCCCTGTGGCTTTTGGGATGATCTTTGCACTGTCCGGCGCGATTGGACCTATTGTTGGGCAAAACTTTGGCGCAGGTCAGTTTGACCGAGTACGCGAGAGTTTAACCCGCGCCATCCAGTTTTGTACCGTGTATGTGCTGGTAATGTCTTTGCTGCTGTTTATGCTTAAGTCACATTTGGTCAGTGTGTTTGATATGAAGGGCGATAGTGCTGATCTTATTCACTTTTTCTGCAGTTATATCGCGGTATTCTTTATCTTTTCGGGGATTTTATTCGTGGCGAATGCGTCCTTTAATAACCTTGGCAAGGCCAAATATTCCACGCTATTTAACGTAGGTAAGGCTACTTTAGGCACTGTGCCCTTTGTGTATTTTGGTGCACTTTGGGGTGGTGTTTACGGTGTATTGATTGGGCAAATTTTAGGGTCTATTTTGTTTGGTACATTAGGTGTGTGGGTTGCCTATCGTTTAGTGGATAAAGTGGCGGCGCAGGCACAGTTTTCAGCTGCGCCTAATCTTGATGCTGCGAATGCTATCCCCCGCAATGTCGTACTGAGTGAGGAAGAGGAAATCGCTAATTGTGTTGCACAGAACTTACCGAGTGCGACCAATCCACTTTCATCCTCTTGCGTGCAGATGGCGCAATTAACGGAGGAGCAAGAAAATGAGCCCGTATTGCCCTATTTAGACGAGGGGAAAAAGCCTAATTGACGTTATGTGGCTTAGCTGTGCCGTGTAGAAGCTGTGGGCAAGAACGCAGATAAAAATGAGCTCTTAATAATGAGGAGCAGTCAGAAAGCTGCTAATGATAGGAATGCTGAAAAACAAAATGCCACAAGATTGCTTGTGGCATTTTGTTTGAAACGGCGTTTGCACTTCATTTAGTTAAGCTAACAATGCCAAAATACGCCGCTAAAAGACTATTCTGCTGAGCTTCTTATTCTTCAATACTTGGCGTGTCTTGTTGGCCTTCGACTTGTTCAGTCGCGGCTTCTGATGCCGCCATTTTTGCGCGATCAGCCTTAGAGATGTAACCTGATTTTGCAGGTGAGCCGATAGTCACTGGGTCGACTTTATTCAGTCTGGCCTTAGCGCGTTTAGCTATTTTCTTGATGATCTTTTGTTTCTTGTTCATGACGTCTCTAATTTCGTTTCGCACCCGCTACGCGCAGGAATATGAGGCCAAGGGCTCAATTGAGGCGGGATTCTAACTCAATCTGAGCGAACTGACCATGTTTTGCTGAATTTTGTCGAAAACAACGGCTACTCTTTGGGAACTAGTTTTGCTAAATGGCGTTAGCATAACAATTTGACTTAAACGGCGCTGTTAGTATTTCACACGACAAATGCTGCAAATTCTGCGGTGTAGGCTGTCAGTGTGGATCAAAAGCCATTATATTGCCTAGCATTATGAGTTTGAAAAATTGACTCTACTGTTATTTTATTGCTCATATCCTGAGCCGAGGAAGATGTGTGTTATTAACTAAAATCACTTTTTTTGAGCGTTTTGAGCACGATATATTAAGTGGCACTAAAACCATTACATTGCGTGATGAAACGGAATCTCATGTGATTGCAGGTCAAACACTTCCCGTTTCAACCTTCGAAACCGACCGCTGGTTTTGTGATATCCATATTATTGATGTCGTGCCAGTGACCTTAACTGAGCTCTCAGACATTCATGCTAAGCAAGAGAATATGACGTTGCCGCAGCTACGTGATGTGATTGCAGAAATTTATCCCGGTCTTGAGCAATTGTTTATGATCCAGTTTAGGGTTTTACCGCAGTAAAAGTATAGAGCGTAATTTTGTAAAACAAAAAAGGCCGCACAGCAGCCTTTTTATTACAAATTCAATGGCATATTAAGTTGTCGAAGATTGCTGAACTGTTCAAGAACATCAGCTATCCAAGACAACTAAACCGTCCAAGGTAACAGTTTTTTGGCAAAGTGATCGGCTTGGCCTAAGCGAATCGCTGTGCGGTGACGCATCCGATAAAAAGCTTGATAGCACAGGGGGACTAAGTACAAGCTAGTCACTGTCGAGAACGATAAGCCACCGATAATGGCGATTGCCATGGGGTAATATGGCGGGCCGCCGCCACCGATTTGGGTATCACCCATTGCCAGTGGGACTAATCCCAGTACTGTTGTACCTACTGTCATTAACACTGGCCGCAAACGGGTGATACACACCTCCCGAATGGTGTCAGACAATTTGTCGAGATCCGGTGTCATCTGATTGATTTGATCCACCAGAACGATACCGTTGTTCACCACTATCCCCATTAAAATCAAGATACCTATCATTGCCATCACAGAAATAGGGGTGCCTGTGATAAACAGCGCCCAGAATACACCTGTGATGGAAAATAGGATCGAGGTAATAATCGCCGTCGGTAACAGTAGAGATTCAAACAACGCCGCCATAACAATATAAATCATCGCGACAGCCAAGAGCATATTAGTCACCATCACGTTCTGATCTTCATCTTGGCGCTCGAAGCCACCACGGAGTGAATAGTCGTAACCATCGGGGAAACGGATATTTTCCATCACTTGCTTGATCTTAGTTTGCGCCTCTTCTGTGGTGAGGTTTTCTAAGTTAGCTCCAATCGACAGCGAGGTTTGGCGATTGAAGTGTTTGATAGTATCGAAGCGGGGTTGGATCTCAATCTTCGCCAGATTATCTAAGGTGTACACTCTTTGGTCGAGGCGTACTATGGGTAACTGCTTGAGTTTCTCAAGTGACTTTTGCCATTCTTTCTCGTAGGCCATTTCGATGCGCAGCTCGCCATTAGGATCGTGGCGGAAGGATCGCAGCGGTGAACCGCGCAGTGCCATGGAGATACTTGAGGCAATTTCATTGAGTTTTAAATCTAACCGCGCCGCCATTTGTCTATCAATGCGGATAATCACTTCTTGCTGAGCGCCGTTAAGCTCGGAGCGAACATCTTGTAATCCTTTGATATTTTGCAATAAAGGAATAACTTGCTCGCTCAAGTTAATCAGCTCAGAGGTTGAGCGCCCTGTCAGTGTGACTCGCACGCCAGAGTTGTCATTGCCCCAGCCAAATTGTGGTTTGGCGATGGAATACTTAGGGAAGCCGCTACGGATTTTCTTTTTTAACTCATCCACTGACATAGGCAAATCTTTCTTTAGGAGGATCACTGATGAGCCATCGTCAGAGGCATAATAGCTGTAGACAGAATCAATATGGAATTCCTCTTTATTGTTATAAAGATACTCTTCCATTTGGTTGATCATTGCCTCAGTAACATTGAGATTGTGTCGACCTTCTACTTGATAGTTAATGTAGATTCGCTCATTGCTCTCGCTGTCTTCTTGGTCCTGTTTAACCATAGATAGCGGCAGGGCGGTGGATGCGAGTATCACTATAGCAATCACGCCTGAACGCCAGGGTCTGAGCAATACCCAATCTAGGGTATTATTGTAAAAACGTTGTAATTTACCCGCATCCTTTTCGGGTGCGATGTCGAAGTGAAACTTAGTCAACATCAAAGGGATTAAGGTTTTTGCGACCAATAGCGACGCGGCGAGTGAAATACAAATCGCAATAGCAACATGCTCTAGAAAAATGGTGATCTCGACTTTTACGCCAAAAATATTAGGTAAAAATACAATGGCGGTTGTCATTGTGCCTGCCAATACCGCCAGAGACACTTTATCAACTCCCGTCATGACTGACTCTTCATTGTCCTTAGGGTGTTTACCCTGTTTTTCCTGCAGTACGCTCTCAGTGACAACCACAGCGTTATCAATCAGCATACCGACGGCGAGCAGGAGTCCCATCATAGACAGAATATTCAAGCTGTAACCGAGTAGATACATAGCGGCGAGCGTCATACCGATTGAAATAGGCACGGATGACACAACCACTAAAGTCATTTTCAAATTACGCAGGAATAAGTACAGCACTACAAAGGACAGCAGTGCACCGATTAACCCTGAAAGCAGCAAATCCATTAGTGAAGATTTTACTCCAGAGGCTTGATCTTCCATGATAAACAGGCGAATACCTTGGAACTGTTGGTCCTGCTTAGCAAGTTCAATCACCTTCATGACACGGTCTGACACTTCGACTAAGTTAGCGCCAGATTCCTTAAAAACATCCAAACCCACGGCATAGTGCTTATCTAAATGTCGACCTTCGATACGTTCAGGTAGGGCAAATTGTACATCGGCGATATCGCCTAAGGTCAATCCGGGGATCAGTACTAGTGCTTTGATATCTTCAAGGTTTCTAAACTCACCCTTAGGTGAAACTTGATAAACGATATTACTGGCCCTGAGTGTACCTGCGCTCAGCACAAAGTTCTCTCTGCCGAGACGTTGTTGCAAATCTGTGGCTGAAAATCCACTGGCGGCAAGGCGGTCGGCATTGATGCGTACCTCAATTTGCTTTTGCTCAACGCCGTACAGGCTGACCTTAGAGACACCTTCAACACGTTCAAGCGGACGCTTGAGCTGTTTATCGAGTAGATCGAATGCACCTGAAAGCTCACGATCACTTGAGATGCGTATGGTGAGCACAGGCATGTCGGCGGTGGAGAATTGGCGGATAAAGACCCGCTCCACATCCTTGGGCAGTAAATGCCGCACAGCATCGATTTTTTCCCGCGCTTCTAAGCTCTTAGTGGCAACGTTTTCTCCCCACTTCATGTTGATTTCGATTTCGGCGCCTTCTTGGGAGGACTCTGATTCAAGCTCATCAATCCCCCCCATAGTCGCGAGGGATTCCTCCAGTACTTTGGTAATATCGCGTTCCACTTCAGCAGGGGTCGAGCCTTTGTAAGGCACTTCCACCACTATCTGTGGGATATCAATACCGGGGAACATTTCCAGCGGTAATAGGCGACTCGAGGCGAGACCAAACAGCAAGATAGCAAAGAAGAACATGCTGGTGGTTACGGGGCGCTTAATGGCTAAACGGGTGAGGTTCATGGGCGAGCCTCCTCTACGTTTACATGTGAGCCAGTTACTGCGTATTCTTTACGGTCGAATAGGGCATAGAGCACTGGGAGCACTATTAAGGTCAGTAGTGTTGATAAACTCAGACCAAAGATCACCGTAATCGCCATCGGTGCGCGCACCTCTGAGCCATCACCTAGACCTAGCGCCATCGGCAATAAGCCTAAGGTCGTGGTGAGGGTTGTCATCATAATCGGGCGTAGGCGCGATTTAGCTGCATCGCGAATGGCATCAAGTTTTTGAGCACCTTCGCTACGCAGTTGATTGATCCGATCCACAAGCACAATCGCGTTGTTCACGACGATCCCCGCCAACATGATAAGGCCAATAAATACCACCACACTCAAGTGAGTCTGGGTGATATAAAGCCCAAGTACACTGCCACCTAATGCCATAGGTACGGCAAAAAGGATAAGCAAGGGGTGCAGCAGTGATTCAAACTGACTCGCCATGACTAAATACACTAAGAAAATCGCTAAGATAAGGGCAATTTTGAGTGATTGGAATGAGTGCTCCATTTCCTCATTTTGACCACCAAAACGGGCCTGAACCGATGCGGGTAACACTTGTTGCGATAGTATCTGCTGCGCCTGTGCAACCGCATCGCTTAAATCACCATAGGCGAGGTTAGCTGATACGAGAGCCACACGTTGTTGGCTGATGCGGTTAATCGCCGATGGGCCTAATTGCAATGACACTTCTGCAACTGCGCTTAATGCAATAGGCTGACTGCTATTCGGATTGATGATTAAGGCATCGATATCGCTGATTTGATCCCGCTCCGCGAGTTCACTGCGCACTAGAATATCAATCTTACGGTCACGCACTGTGTATTGACTGGCAACAGTACCGCCAACACGTTGGGCAATACGGTTTGCAACCGTTGGTGCATCCATTCCTAGAGCCGCTAACCTTGCATGATCGAAACGGATACTTAGCTCAGGTTGACCATCACGTAGACTGGTGTTCACGTCGGCAAAACGCTCCGAGGCGGATAATGCTTTGACGAGACTATCTGCGCTGCGTTTGAGTAAGTTTAAATCGTAACCTGTGAGTTCAATCTCCAGTGGCGTTTTAAAGCTGAATAACTCAGGTTGCTCAATTTTCGCTTCAAGTTCAGGAATGCGGCGCGCAGTATCACGTAATACTTGAGTGACTGCGTTATAGGCACTGTGGTCGTTAAGCACCACTTGCAAGCGGCCCCAGTTTTCACCCCCGCGGGCAGTATCCGAAGTCATCAAACCGCCACTACCGGCTTGGCTATAAGCATGTTTAACTTCGGCTCTGTCTTTAATGGACAGTGCAAGTTGCTGTAATATCTTGTCTGTTTCGCTCACTGCCGTACCCGGCGGTAGCAAGATCTCCACATAAAACTCACCCTGATTCATTGGCGGAATAAGCTCCATACCAAGTCGCGGTAACAAGCTAATACAAGCGCCTGTTATTGCAATCGTGAGTAACAGTGTTGCTTTTTGTTGGCGCAGCGCCGAGGCCAGAAGCTTGTAATAAACCTTCTCAATACTGTGGTAGACAAAGTTAAATGCTGAGCTTAACGGGCGCATCACTAGACCAATAAGCCATGAGAAGAAGCGGCCTAAAATCAACACTAAGGTCAGTAGTGCACTGGGTAAGTAACTAACAATTAATAGAATAGGAAAGGAAAACACAGTCGCGCTATAGTGTTTAAGCTTACCCATTTTAGTGGTGGGTTTATCCTTAGGTGTCGTTTTTATCAGCGCGGGTAAGGTTTTAAAGCCTTCACGTGATGCCAGCATTGGAATGGACGTTAACGCGACTAATAGCGATGCTAACAGCGCAAAAGTGACCGTTAGCGCTTGGTCTGAGAAGAGTGCGCCAGCAATCCCATCCACAAATACTAGCGGCACAAACACCGCAAGAGTGGTGAGTGTTGAGGCAAAAATTGCGCCTGCCACTTCTTTAGTCCCCGTCACTGCAGCTTCTAATTTACTCATGCCTTCGCTACGGCAGCGGTCTATGTTCTCTAATACCACAATGGCGTTATCGACCAAGAGACCGATGGCAAGGGCAATACCACCTAATGACATGATGTTTAAGCTGATATCGGCAAAATACATCATGTTAAAGGTGGCGATCACTGAGAAGGGTATCGAGATAGAAATAATCAGTGTCGGGATGATATTACGCAAAAACAGGTAAATCACTAGCATAGATAACAAGCTGCCCATCAGCGCAGAAGAGGTGACTTCGCTGACCGCACTTTCGATAAACTCAGACTGATCGTAAATCACTTCGAGCTTATTTTGCTTAGGGTCTTGATTGATTTTGACGAGTTCATCGCGCAGTTTTTTGGCGACAGCGACAGTATTTGCATCACCTTCTTTATAAATGGCCAGTTCAATCGATTCTTGACTGCCGATGCGGGTGATATCACTACGCTCTTTGTAGGCATCTGTGATGGTAGCAACTTCGAATAAACGGACTAAAGCTTGCTCGTCGCGATAGACGATCACTTGGCCGAGTTCATCTAATGAGTTGAATTGGTTTAGCGTTCGTACTAAGTATTCGCGATCACCTTGGATCACTTTACCCGCAGAGAGGTTGATGTTTTCCTCATTAATACGACGTTTAATATCATCGGCATTGAGATTGAGCTGCGACAGTTTTTCTTGATTGAGCTGAATATGCACTTCTTGCTCTAGGCCGCCAGATAAACGCACGGCGGCGACCCCAGATAGCGCCTCTAAACGACGCTTAAGTTCTTCCTCTGCATAGGTGCGCATTTGTTTGAGATCGGCTTCAGATGCATTGGGCACAGACAGCGCGAGACGCATAATAGGGTCAAGGTTGGGGTTAAAACGCAGTAATAAGGGCTTTTTAACATCGAGCGGCAGAGCGATAGTGTCGAGTTTTTCACGTACATCTAAACTCGCCATATCCATTGTTGTGCCCCATTCAAACTCAAGCACCACATCTGACATGCCTGAGCGCGAAATAGAACTGATTTTACGTAAGCCTTTGACCACGCCAACGGCTTCTTCAATTGGTTTAGAGACGAGCTGTTCGACTTCAACTGGCGCCGCGCCGTCATACATAGTGCGAATGGTTAATGTGGGATAGCTTAAGTCTGGCAGTAACTTCACCGCTAGGCGGGAAAATCCCACCATACCGAATAAAATCACCGCCAGCATGAACATCCATACCGTGACTGGCCGTTTAACAGAAGTGCTGATAATTGACATGAAAGGCTCCTATCAGTTCTTAGCGGAAGCAAGATCGAGTGGGGTGATCACTTCGACTAAGGATTGGTCTTTCAAGTTTTGCTGGCCACGGGTCACGACTTGTTCACCGGGGTTAATACCTGTAATCACTTCTACCGAATCACCTTCACGGTAGCCAATTTCGACTTCACGGCGGTTAGCATTAGTGCCATCGATAACATACAGAGCTTGCCTGTTATCTTGGTTAATCAGGGCGCTATAGGGAACGGTAATCACGTTCTCGTGGGTATCGTATTTGAGCTCAACCCGGGTAAACATGCCAGCTTTAAGGCGCGCCTCTTGATTCGGCACAGCAAGTGTCACCTTAAAGGTGCCACTTTGTGGGTCCACAATCGGGCTTATGCGCAACACTTTGGCGTGGATAGCATTCTTGCTATGTTGATTACTAAACACTTGTGCTTCTTGGCCGAGTTTTAAGCTCGCAAGCTGTTGCTCTGGCAAATGAACTATACCGTGAAGTTCATCTTGGTTGACTATATAAAACAAATCGCCAAATTCCTTCGCCATATTGCCAGCTTTCACATAGCGTTTAGCAACTACACCGCTGATAGGGGACAGTACGCGGCTTTCTTTTACTTGCAGTTCGGCGAGATCTTTTTTAGCGATAGCGGCTTGCAAGTTATATTCAAGTTTGGCCATTGAATCCGCGCTGATAAATTCTCTGTTGCTCATTTTCTTCAGACGATTTAATTCTTGTTCGATGATTTTGACTTCGGCTTCTGAGCGGTCTAAATCATATTGCTGCCTCTTGGCATCAATAACAGCCAGCACTTGGCCCTTTTGAACGCGGTCACCTTCTTCAACAGCGAGAGATTCAATGAGTCCTGATATACGACTCACTACATTGGCTTCCTGTGGCGCTTCTAAGGTGGCAGTTGTACTGTAAAAAGAAGAAACGTTTCCTTGCATCACTGTAGTGGTTTCGACGGGAATGGCATATTTTTCTTCTTTTTTGACCACTTCTTCCTCACCACAGGCTGCTAGCATCGAAATCATTAGCAGTGGCAGGGTGAATTGAGCAATTTTTGACTTTTCCATAAGAATGTTACCTGTTGTCTTTATTGTGATGTCAGTTGTTAGCAGAAACCATGCCAATATTTAAAGTTGTTTAATTTCAGTCTGTTAGTCGTATTTTTGGCTAAGTGTGATTTGTGATTCTTACTAAATGTAGCCAAAAGGTTTAAAAAGTGATGAGAATAACTAAACGCGGTTAATTAAGATTACACAAGTGCGCAATTGCAACAATGTATTTTGTCAGGAGAAGTAAGTTTAAAAGAGGATTATTTGAAATGAAAAAAGCGCCCTTAGGCGCTTTTTAATGCGTAAGTCGTGGGACTTAGCGTTTGTCTTGTGCGACGAAATCACGCGCAGTTTCACCAGTATATAACTGACGTGGACGGCTGATTTTGTGGCCTGGTTGATCTAACATTTCTTTCCAGTGAGCAATCCAGCCTACAGTACGTGCCAGTGCAAATAGCACAGTGAACATACTGGTTGGAATACCAATGGCTTTCATAATGATGCCAGAGTAGAAGTCGACGTTTGGATACAGCTTTTTAGAAATGAAGTATTCGTCTTCAAGTGCAATGCGCTCAAGCTCCATTGCCACATCCAAGAGTGGATCTTGTACTTTCAGTTCTTTCAGCACTTCATGACAGGTTTCACGCATCACTTTGGCTCGTGGGTCAAAGTTTTTGTAAACACGGTGTCCAAAGCCCATCAGACGGAAAGGATCATTTTTATCTTTAGCGCGTTCAATGAATTCAGGAATACGGTCTACTGAACCGATTTCTTCTAACATTTGCAAACAGGCTTCGTTAGCGCCGCCGTGTGCAGGGCCCCAAAGAGATGCGATACCCGCTGCAATACACGCAAATGGGTTTGCACCTGAAGAACCGGCTAAACGTACTGTTGAAGTCGATGCGTTTTGTTCATGATCTGCATGTAAAATGAAGATCCTGTCCATTGCACGTTCAACAATAGGGTTCACGACGTATTCTTCGCACGGTACAGCAAACATCATGCTTAAGAAGTTGCCTGCATAGCTTAAGTCATTACGTGGGTACACGAATGGCTGGCCTGAAGAATACTTGTAGCACATGGCTGCTATCGTAGGCATTTTTGAGACTAAGCGATAAGCGGCGATTTCGCGGTGACGTGGATCGTTAACATCCAGAGAGTCTTGGTAAAATGCAGATAATGCACCCGTCACACCACATAACATGGCCATAGGATGTGCATCACGACGGAAACCTCTAAAGAAGAAGGCTAGCTGCTCGTGAACCATAGTGTGGGTTTTAACTGTATGTACAAACTCAGTATATTGCGCTTTGGTCGGTAGTTCACCGTAAAGCAGCAAATAACACAGGTCTAGGTAATCGGAGTCAACGGCAAGTTGATCGATTGGATAGCCACGGTGTAACAATATACCTAGATCACCATCAATATAGGTAATTGCAGATTCACAGGAGGCAGTCGCAAGAAAACCTGGATCAAAAGTAAAGTAACCTTTGCTGCCAAGTTTACTGATATCGATTACGTCAAAACCAGCGGTTCCCTGCTTTACTGGCAATTCTATCGAGTCGTTCCCTGGTAATTCTAATTTGGCTTTTAAATCAGCCATACCCCGTTCTCCTTACTTAGTTCTTATCTGTGAGTGCGGCATGTCAAACCGCCATTACTTTACAGCCATTCTAGATCACATTTCAATTTAAATAAGCGTTTAAATTTGTTAGACCATGGTATAAAAGCCTTTACTTTTCTATTTGTAACTGGCACTTACAGTAAAAAATAGTCAAAAAAACATAATTTGCATTCTGTGATGTTTGTATTTGACATTTGCCGCGAGTATACTTGCCTCGCCCAATAAGGGCCGCAAACAACGATTATAAAGCACCCTTTGTTTACATGTTAAATGAGTGCGTGCTCAGATAGTTAACTGTTTGTTTAAACTTTGCTTTTGTGTTTACTTTTGCAGTGATCAACCTCCTGTTTAAAGTTTGTACAAAAGCGGTTCACATAACAAAAAAAATGCTCAATGGAGCTGAGTGAGCAGAACGTGAAAAAGCAAAGACCTGTCCATTTAGATCTGCAGACCATTCGCTTTCCTGCAACAGCGATTGTGTCAATTCTTCACCGTGTTTCCGGTGTCATCATGCTGTTCGCAGTTGGCATTCTCATTTGGTTGCTAAATTCATCTTTAGCATCAGCTGAAAGTTTCGCTGGCGTACAGTCTCTATTCGATAACTTCGTGATGAAGTTTATCCTGTGGGGCATTATGACTGCACTGGCCTATCACTTGTTTGGTGGCCTGCGCCACTTAGTAATGGATACCGGTCGTTGGGAAGAATTGTCATCGGGTGCCGCATCAGCGAAAGCTGTATTTGCCTTAACGGTAGCCTTTTCAATCATAGCGGGGATCTGGGTATGGTAACCAATGCAGCAAGTTTTGGACGCAGTGGTGTTCATGACTATATTCTACTACGCGCTAGTGCAGTGATCCTCGCCTGTTACACCATTTTCTTGGTTGGCTTTATTGCATGTAGTTCCCCTCTCACCTACGACGTCTGGCATGGCCTATTTAGTGCTCTGCCAATGAAAGTGTTTACACTTCTGACGCTGGTAGCCTTATTAGTACATGCTTGGATTGGTGTATGGCAAGTGCTGACAGATTACGTTAAGTGCACGTCGTTACGTGGTGTTTTACAGTTCACCTTTGTCGTTACCGTATTTTGTTATTTAGCGGCCGGCATTGTTATTGTGTGGGGTGTCTAAGTGAGTATTCCAGTACGCGAATTTGATGCTGTAGTGATCGGTGCCGGTGGCGCTGGTATGCGTGCAGCGCTGCAGATTTCCAAAGAAGGTAAAAGCTGTGCGCTTTTATCAAAAGTATTCCCAACCCGTTCTCATACCGTATCTGCACAGGGTGGTATCACTGTTGCGTTAGGTAACGCCCATGAAGATCATTGGGAACAGCACATGTACGATACCGTGAAAGGTTCCGATTTTATCGGTGACCAAGAAGCGATCGAGTTCATGTGTAAAACCGGTCCTGAAGCCGTGATTGAACTTGAGCAAATGGGTTTGCCTTTCTCTCGTTTCGAAAATGGTACGATTTACCAACGTCCATTTGGTGGTCAATCTAAGAACTTTGGTGGCGAGCAGGCTGCGCGTACTGCGGCAGCTGCCGACCGTACTGGTCATGCTTTGCTTCACTGTTTATACCAACAAAACGTTAAGCATAAGACGCAAGTCTTCTCAGAATGGTATGCATTAGATCTCGTTAAAAACGATGATGGCGCCGTTGTGGGTTGTACTGCGATTGAAATTGAAACGGGCGATATCGTTTATTTCAAAGCTAAAGCAACGATTCTTGCGACCGGTGGTGCAGGGCGTATTTACGCTTCGACGACTAACGCGCATATCAACACCGGTGACGGCGTTGGTATGGCAATGCGTGCTGGCGTGCAAATGCAAGACATGGAAATGTGGCAATTCCACCCAACTGGCATCGCCGGCGCGGGTGTACTTGTGACTGAAGGTTGTCGTGGTGAAGGCGGTTATCTGCTGAACAAAGACGGCGAGCGTTTCATGGAGCGTTATGCCCCTAACGCGAAAGATTTGGCATCACGCGACGTGGTAGCACGTTCTATGATGACTGAAATCCGCGAAGGTCGTGGTTTAGACGGTCCATTAGGCCCACACTGTTTGCTCAAGCTTGATCACTTAGGTAAAGAAACATTAGAAGCACGTTTACCAGGCGTGTGTGAATTGTCTCGTACTTTTGCCCATATCGATCCAGCCGATGGTCCAATTCCAGTACTACCAACGTGTCACTATATGATGGGCGGTCTACCAACTAAGGTCAGTGGTCAAGTTATTCGTAAGAATGAAGACGGCACTGAACAAGATGTTATTGGTCTGTTCGCTGTGGGTGAGATTGCCTGTGTATCTGTACATGGTGCAAACCGTTTAGGTGGTAACTCACTGCTTGATTTAGTGGTCTTTGGTCGCGCAGCGGGTCAGCATTTAGGTAAAGCTTTGGATGAGACTGACGATCCAAAAGATGCTAGCGATGCGGATATTGCTGCCTCTTTGGCTCGTCTGAATCGTTGGGAAAGCAATAAAGATGGCGAAGACCCAGCGCAAATCCGTAAGGATCTGCAACTGTGTATGCAATTAAACTTTTCTGTATTCCGTCGTGGCGATGCTATGGCTGAAGGGTTAGAGCAGTTGAAAGTGATTCGTGAACGTCTTGCAAATGCTAAATTGTCTGATAACTCTCGTGAATTCAATACTCAACGTATTGAATGTTTAGAGTTAGATAACTTGATGGCAACGGCAATCGCCACGGCTTATGCGGCTAACTTCCGTACCGAAAGTCGCGGTGCTCACTCACGTGAAGATTATTTAGAGCGTGATGATGAGAATTGGTTATGCCACAGCTTATTTGACCCAATCACTGAAACGATGGATCGTCGTGCAGTGAACATGGCACCTAAGTTACGTGAAGCATTCCCGCCGAAGAAACGTACCTACTAGGAGTTGCAAAGATGAAATTGACATTTGCAGTTTATCGCTACAATCCTGACGTAGATACTAAACCGTATATGCAGGATTACAGCTTAGAAGTGGCTGAAGGCTCTGACATGATGGTGCTCGATGCACTGATCAAGTTGAAAGAGCAAGATCCGACTTTGTCATTCCGTCGCTCATGCCGTGAAGGCGTGTGTGGTTCAGACGGCGTGAACATGAATGGTAAGAATGGCCTGGCGTGTATTACCCCAATTTCAACCTTTAAAGGCAAGAAATTAGAAATACGTCCATTACCAGGTATGCCTGTTGTTCGTGACTTAGTTGTTGATTTAACTAAGTTCTATAAGCAGTATGAGAAGATCAAGCCTTACCTCATCAATGATGAGAAACAACCTGCTCGTGAACACTTACAATCCCCTGAAGAGCGTGCTCATTTAGATGGTTTGTACGAATGTATCATGTGTGCTTGTTGTTCTACGGCTTGTCCATCATTCTGGTGGAATCCTGATAAGTTTATCGGTCCAAGCGGTCTGCTTCATGCATATCGTTTCTTGATCGACAGTCGCGATACAGCTACAGAAGAACGTTTATCTGAGCTGGACGACGCCTATAGCGTGTTCCGTTGCCATGGCATCATGAACTGCGTTGACGTTTGTCCAAAAGGTCTTAATCCGACTAAAGCAATTGGTCATATTAAGTCCATGCTGTTGAAGCGAGCAGTGTAATGCGAGAACCCGAGCTGAAACCAATAATAATATAGCTCTTGAAGAGTCACTTTCTGGTAGCAGAAGGTGACTCTTTTGCGTATGTAATGGAAGACAACGCGCCGTATATCTGGACATCTAGGGGCGGCAGAAATTATGCGTCGAAGGTAATCTCTACAGACTGCATATTTAATACTATGGCTAAGCACGTGTATAAAGTTTGAAAGGAATAGAAATGCACCAAGGCATCATGAAAGCCTGGCTCGAATCATCTCACTTAAGTGGTGCAAATTCGACCTACGTAGAAGAGATGTATGAAGCCTATCAAGAAGACCCACAGTCAGTCGCTGATGATTGGCGTGCGGTATTTGATAATCTCCCTCCTGTGAACGGTGCCTCTGTTGATGCGCCTGAAGCTGCTCACTCAAAAGTACGTGATTATTTTCGCAGTTTAGCGTTAGAAGGTCGCCATAAGAGCTCAGCTCGTGTGACGGATCCTGAAATGGATGCTAAACAAGTTAAAGTCCTGCAATTAATTAACGCCCATCGTTTCCGTGGTCACCAAGGTGCTAATCTTGATCCCCTCGAACTGTGGAAACGTGAACCCGTAGCTGATTTAGATCCTGCTTTCCACGGCTTGACTAAAGAAGACATGGAACGTGAGTTTAATACAGGTTCTTTTGCTCATGGTGGCGAAACCATGAAGCTCGCGGATTTGGTAAAAGCGCTGAAAGCCACCTACTGTGGTTCTATCGGTGCTGAATATATGCACATTACCGATACCGATGAGAAACGCTGGATCCAACAACGTCTCGAACCTTCCTTAGGTAAAGCTAACTACGATAAAAGTGTTAAGACACGCATTCTTGAAGGCCTTAACGCCGCAGAAGGTATTGAAAAATACTTAGGTGCTAAATTCCCTGGTGCGAAACGTTTCTCGTTAGAAGGCGGTGATGCGTTAGTGCCTATGATGCGCGAAATTATTTATCGTGCAGGTGAAGCCGGTACTAAAGAAATCGTCGTCGGTATGGCTCACCGTGGTCGTCTGAACGTGTTAGTGAACGTATTAGGTAAGCGTCCAGCTGAACTGTTTGACGAGTTCGCGGGTAAGCATGCTGATACCCACGGTTCTGGTGACGTTAAGTACCACCAAGGTTTCTCCTCTGATTTTGAAACGCCGGGCGGCAATGTGCATTTAGCACTGGCCTTCAACCCATCGCACCTTGAAATCGTTAACCCTGTGGTGATTGGCTCTGTACGTGCCCGTCAAGACCGTCGCGGTTGTAAGGATGGCTTACAAGTTATGCCTATTACTATCCACGGTGACTCTGCAATTGCAGGTCAAGGGATAGTACAAGAGACATTCAACATGTCTCAAACCCGTGGCTTTAAAGTCGGCGGCAGTATTCGCATCGTAGTGAACAACCAAGTGGGCTTCACGACCTCTAACCATGCGGATACTCGTTCGACTGAATACTGTACTGACATCGCTAAGATGGTTCAGGCACCGATTTTCCACGTTAACTCTGATGATCCCGAAGCCGTTGCTTTTGTGTCGCAGTTAGCCGTTGATTATCGTAACGAGTTCAAACGTGATGTGGTGGTTGAATTGGTGTGTTATCGCCGTCATGGTCATAACGAAGCCGATGAGCCAAGTGCAACTCAGCCGCTGATGTATGCCAAGATCAAGAAACACCCAACGCCACGTAAGATTTATGCAGACAAGCTAATCGCTGAAAACGTGATGGCTGCTGATGATGTGACTGGTCTTATCAATAATTACCGTGATGCATTAGATCAAGGTGATTGTGTGGTTAAAGAATGGCGCCCAATGACGCTGCATTCTGTTGATTGGACACCGTATATCGGTCGTGAGTGGGACGAAGCGTATCAAGCCTCTATGTCGGCTGAGCGTTTACAAAGTCTGGCTGACAAACTGAGCTATGTACCTGAAAGTCATCCATTGCAATCACGGGTTGCTAAGATTTATAGCGACCGTTTAGCGATGGCAAAAGGCGAGAAGCCACTCGATTGGGGTTTTGCAGAAACGCTGGCTTATGCCTCGATTCTGGAAGACAACAAGCGTGTACGTATTACAGGTCAGGATTCTGGCCGCGGTACTTTCTTCCATCGTCATGCTGTATTGCACAATCAAAACGATGGCACGACTTACATGCCACTGCGCAATATTGCTGATGAACAAGGCCCAATTGATATTACTGACTCAGTATTATCTGAAGCCTCAGTACTGGCGTTTGAGTATGGTTATGCCACAGCAGAACCCGGCGGATTGACTATTTGGGAAGCGCAGTTTGGTGACTTTGCTAACTGTGCCCAAGTGGTAATCGATCAGTTCTTGTCATCGGGTGAGCAGAAGTGGGGCCGTTTATGTGGTCTGACTATGTTGTTACCCCATGGCTATGAAGGTCAAGGCCCTGAGCATTCAAGCGCCCGTTTAGAGCGTTTCTTGCAGATGTGTGCTAACCACAATATGCAAGTGTGTGTGCCTTCAACACCTGCACAGGTCTACCATATGTTGCGCCGCCAAGTGGTGCGTCCTATGCGTCGTCCACTTATCGTCATGTCGCCTAAGTCATTACTACGTCATCCATTAGCGGTTTCAAGCTTGGAAGAATTAGCCAATGGCAGTTTCCAAAATGTGATCGGTGAAATCGATACGTTGGAAGCAAGCAAGGTTGACCGAGTTGTCTTCTGCAGTGGTAAGGTTTACTTCGAACTGCTGGAAAAACGTCGTAAAGAAAATATCACTAACGTAGCGTTAATCCGTGTCGAACAGTTATATCCGTTCCCACATGATGAAATGATCGTTGCTTTGGCTGATTACCAACATGTGAAAGATTTTGTTTGGTGTCAGGAAGAGCCACAGAACCAAGGTGCTTGGTACTCTAGTCAACACCATTTCTGGGCCGCGGTTCCTGCAGGTGCACAGTTAACTTATGCTGGTCGTGAAGCGTCAGCCGCACCAGCGTGTGGTTACCCTGAGTTGCACACACATCAGCAAGAATCTTTAGTGAACAGTGCCCTGAAACTTACAATCACACTGTAGTAATAGACATTTTATAAAAGGATAGTTTTTCATGAGTATCGAAATCAAGGTACCCGTACTACCAGAATCTGTTGCCGATGCCACGATTGCCACTTGGCATGTAAAAGTGGGCGAGCAAGTTTCTCGTGATCAAAACCTGGTTGATATTGAAACCGATAAAGTGGTTCTTGAAGTGGTTGCGCCAGAAGATGGCCACATTGGCGAGTTTTTATTTGAAGAAGGCGCCACTGTTCTGGGTGAACAAGTGATCGCTAAATTCATCGCCGGTGCTGTATCGGGCAAAGAAGTCACTAAAGCGCAAGCTGAAGCGGCAACGCCTGCAGCTGAAACCAGCGATGAAAGCAGTGATGCGTTAAGCCCATCTGTTCGCCGTTTACTGGCAGAGCACAATGTTGATGCCAGCAAAGTAAAAGGCACTGGTGTGGGTGGTCGTATTACGAAAGAAGACGTAGAAGCCTTCGTTAAGTCTGCCCCTAAAGCTGCGGCGCCAGCAGTACCTGCTGTAGCTCCGTTAGCGGCTGGCCGTAGCGAGAAGCGCGTGCCAATGACACGTCTGCGTAAGACAATCGCAAACCGCTTGTTAGAAGCGAAAAACTCTACCGCTATGCTCACGACGTTTAACGAAGTGAACATGAAGCCAATCATGGATATCCGTAAGCAATACCAAGATATCTTTGAAAAGCGCCACGGTATCCGTTTAGGCTTTATGTCTTTCTACATCAAAGCCGTGACTGAAGCGCTGAAACGTTTCCCAGAAGTCAACGCGTCTATTGATGGCGATGATATCGTTTATCACAACTACTTCGACATCAGCATTGCAGTATCAACACCACGTGGTCTGGTAACACCAGTGCTACGTGACACAGATACCATGAACTTAGCTGAAATCGAAAAAGCAGTTCGTGACTTAGCCCTTAAAGGCCGTGACGGTAAGCTGACTGTGGCTGACATGACTGGCGGTAACTTCACTGTGACTAACGGTGGTGTTTTCGGTTCACTGATGTCTACACCGATCCTTAACCTGCCACAAAGTGCGATTTTAGGCATGCATGCCATTAAAGATCGCCCAATGGCAGTCAATGGTCAGGTTGAAATCCTGCCCATGATGTACCTAGCACTCTCATATGACCATCGTATTGTTGATGGCCGTGAGTCTGTTGGTTTCTTGGTTGCGATTAAAGACTTCCTAGAAGACCCAACTCGTCTGCTGCTTGATCTGTAACACAACTCGATAAGAGATTGCGCTTAAAGAAATAGCCAGACATACCCTCGTGACTGGCCCAAACGGGCCAGTTGGATTTGATTAGAAGTATACGGATAGATCATCATGAATTTGCATGAGTATCAGGCAAAATCCTTATTTGCCGAATATGGTTTACCAGTGTCAGAAGGTTTTGCATGTGATACAGCCCAAGAAGCTGTAGAAGCGGCAGGCCATATTGGCGGAAATTTATGGGTTGTTAAGTGTCAAGTACACGCAGGCGGCCGCGGTAAAGCAGGTGGCGTTAAAGTCACTGGCGATAAAGAAGAAATCAGAGCCTTTGCCGAACACTGGTTAGGCAAAAATCTGGTGACTTATCAAACTGATGAGAAAGGCCAGCCAGTTGCTAAAATTTTAGTAGAAAGCTGTACCGACATCGCTAACGAACTGTACTTAGGTGCCGTTGTTGACCGCGCGACTCGTCGTGTTGTGTTCATGGCGTCGACTGAAGGTGGTGTTGAAATTGAGAAAGTGGCAGAAGAAACGCCAGAACTCATCCACACTGCAATCATAGATCCTTTGACTGGCCCACAAGGTTATCAAGCACGTGATCTTGGCTTCAAGTTAGGTTTAAACCCAACTCAAATGAAGCAGTTCACTAAGATTTTCATGGGTCTGGCGACTATGTTCGTTGATCATGATTTCGCATTGCTTGAAATCAACCCACTGGTTATTACCACTGAAGGCAACCTACACTGCCTAGACGGTAAAATCGGTATCGACGGTAACGCACTTTATCGTCAACCAAAAATCAAAGGCATGCACGATCCATCACAGGATGATGCCCGCGAAGCTCACGCTGCTAAGTTCGAGCTGAACTACGTTGCATTAGACGGTAACGTTGGCTGTATGGTGAACGGTGCAGGTCTGGCGATGGGTACTATGGATATCGTTAACTTGCACGGTGGCAAGCCAGCGAACTTCTTAGACGTAGGCGGCGGCGCGACGAAAGAACGTGTAGCAGAAGCATTCAAAATCATTCTGTCTGACAGCAATGTGAAAGCGGTTCTGGTTAACATTTTCGGCGGTATCGTACGTTGTGACATGATCGCAGAAGGTATTATCGGCGCAGTTAAAGAAGTGGGCGTTAAAGTACCTGTTGTGGTTCGTTTAGAAGGTACTAACGCTGAACTTGGCCGTGAAGTATTAGCTAAATCAGGTCTAGATATCATTGCAGCTACCAGTCTAACTGACGCGGCTGAGCAAGTAGTTAAAGCTGCGGAGGGCAAATAATGTCTGTCTTAATCAATAAAGATACCAAGGTAATTTGCCAAGGTTTCACTGGCGGTCAAGGTACATTCCACTCACAACAAGCTATCGATTACGGTACGCAAATGGTGGGCGGTGTGTCTCCTGGTAAAGGTGGTCAAACTCACTTAGGTCTGCCAGTGTTCAACACTGTGAAAGACGCTGTGGCTGCGACTGGTGCGACTGCTTCTGTGATCTATGTTCCGGCTCCGTTCTGTAAGGATGCCATTCTTGAAGCTATCGACGGTGGCATCGAGCTTATCGTTTGTATCACTGAAGGCATTCCTACACTGGACATGCTGCAAGTTAAAGTGAAGCTTGAAGAAACTGGCGTTCGCATGATCGGCCCTAACTGCCCAGGTGTTATCACCCCAGGTGAATGTAAGATCGGCATTATGCCAGGTCACATCCACTTAAAAGGCAAAGTGGGCATCGTTTCTCGTTCAGGTACTCTGACTTATGAAGCGGTTAAGCAAACAACGGATGAAGGTTTCGGCCAATCTACTTGCGTAGGTATTGGTGGTGACCCAATTCCAGGTACTAGCTTCATTGATGTACTGGAAATGTTCCAAAACGATCCACAGACTGAAGCGATCGTTATGATCGGTGAAATCGGTGGTAACGCTGAGGAAGATGCGGCGGCTTTCATTAAAGCACACGTGACTAAGCCTGTTGTGTCTTATATTGCGGGTGTCACTGCACCTGCAGGTAAGCGTATGGGCCATGCTGGCGCGATTATCGCTGGCGGTAAAGGTACTGCAGAAGACAAATTTGCTGCATTAGAAGCAGCGGGCGTGACAACTGTCCGCTCGCTTGCTGATATCGGCAAAGCGCTGCGTATTCGTACAGGTTGGTAAGCTAACCTTTCGAATATAAAAGGCGCCTAAGGCG
>NZ_JBHFFD010000033.1:0-72359 GCF_043359565.1 Shewanella sp. S23-S33
CGGGTTCTATTTCGACGACTGAAGAGCCTCTTTCTTCACTGTCATCATAAATATTTCGGCAAAATGTAACTGAATTTAGCACCCTTAGTCCAAAGGATTGCACCACATCTTTGGCTTCTAAAATGCGTTTAAACTGTGTAGGAAGTGCTGGACATTGGGTTAGCACTATAGTCGCGATCATTTTAGGATTCACCATCTTACAAGTACTTAGCATGTCTTCCATGTGGGGTAATGTTTTGAGATCGCGTCTTTTGGGTCTGAGGGGGATCACAACATAAGTCGCTACCGACATAGCTGCGCGCATGGCTAAGTTATCTTGGCCACCACAATCTACAATTACGTAGTCAAAACGCTCATTGAGGCTGAGTAAATCATTACGAATCTTGCCGTAAAGTTGGATGCAATTAATACTTGGGAGGCTTGGATCATTATTTCTTGCTTGGATCCAATCTGAAGTCGTGCGTTGGGGATCACAATCGACCATGAGGACGTTTGCCTGAAATTTTTGCTTAATATAAACGGCAAGATTTTGAGCGAGACAACTTTTTCCGCTACCACCTTTTTCACCACCTACCAGCAAGATCATACTGACGCCCCTTAATGAATTGTTCAATTCATTGAGTGTAGAACAGAGCCATTAAAGCTGCGAAATTTAAGTTAAATTAAAGCAGTTGCATAGCAATGTGGTAGCTTTGGTCGTGGCATTTTGCGCAGCGGCAGACTTGTCCTTTGACGGTATTTTGTTGTGTGCTATCGGGATTAAAGGTCACTTCGATGAGTTCGCCCAGTGCAAACGGATTTTTATAATCGAATAAAATGCCGCGTCTTGCTAAGTCGATACACACACCTTCATCTGTTTGCTTCATGCCTTGAGTGTCGATCCAATTCAAGACCACGCGCTCTGCTTCCATGTCGACTCGCAGTGATGTGCGTTTTTCTTCAAAACCAGTAGTATGGTCACCCATAACTCAATTGCCCCGTAAATTATTGATCTCAGTAAAACTAGCATAATTGCTTTTTGGCAGAATACCAATGTGAAAGCTAGGTCTTTGATAATAGTTTTAAAACGAGAACAGCAGGTGCCATTGATTTAGGTTTCAATAGCACCAACTCAGGTATTTGATTAATTGTCGTATTCTTGATTTTTTGGATAAGGCATTTTTAATTGGCCCCAACGAATTACAATCACGGTTGCCGCTAAAATTAGCGTCGATAATGATATTGCTGCGATACGCCAGTCTTCCATGCTCTTCATATCTAAGATTAGGTAACGGGCCAAGGCGACAATCGCAATATAAAGCGGCATACGTACTGGTAACTTACCGGATTCATAGTAGTTAGCCACCATGGCTAATACTTCTAAGAAAATAAATAACAAGAGTAAATCGGCCAGTGCGACCATACGTACAGAGATGATATGCACAATTTCTTGGCCTATTGCGACAACGGTGGCAATGGCAATAATAAATAGGACTAAGTGTTCAACGGCTTTGAGGCTTTTAGAACCATATTGATGATAAAAAGGCATGGATATTCCCTACTTGATGTTTTTATAAATAGTAACAGCAAAAATCTGTTTTTAGGGAAAAGCTAGGCGCCGCTGTGTGATTTAATTCACAGATATGTACGATCTTAAATTCGGCGCAAAGTGGAGTTAACGTGGTTGTATGTAGAAGGTGATTTACATGATGAACAAAAGGGAAGCGAATGTGTTAATCCGCTTATGCTGTTACCTTGACTCAATCGTTGTACCAACATAAGCGATTTGAATATAAGAGATTATTTATTCTTGCGTTTCTGCCACTTAAACATAATTGAATATTTCCACAGATTATTAATTAGCAAATAACCGACAGCGGAAAAAACCACTCCTAGCACGAGACACCCGAGTAAGAATGCCGGACCTATGGTCGCAAGCGATGCTTCAATCCATTGCCAACTTGCTTCGAAGGCAAAATCTTGCGGGGCATGGCCGAGTATTTTAGCACCGAGCAAATACGCCCCATAAAACATCACTGGCATAGTTAAGGGATTGGTTATCCATACTAATGCAACTGAAACGGGAATATTAACGTTAAATAGAATGGCAAAAGCCGCTGCAACAACCATCTGAAATGGCATGGGGATCCAAGCGACAAATAACCCTACGGCAAATGCGCCTGGGGCGGATTTTCGATTAAGTGCCCATAGATTGGGATTATGTAACAAGCGTCCGAACATGCGTAAGTGTTTATGCTCACGCAAGGTTTCAGGCTTAGGCATAAATCTTTTAATTAATTTTTTTGGCATATGCTGAAATTGCTGTCTTAACTTAATTCACTATGAATCGATTCATGTTTGGCTTTAGTGCCATCTTATTATCAGCGATGTTATGGCCTTCGCTGCCGCCAGTCAGTTACATACCCTACCTTGTTGTTGGGGCGTTAATCTTACACCGAAAAATCCCTGTCTGTGCAGGTGGGCTCTTTGCGGTAGCATGGCTAACTGGTTTTTGCTTAGGATTATCTAGGCAGGATTTGCCAGTGTTACAACAACCTATACAGGTAAGGGGCGAAATCATATCACTAGTTAGTCGAAACAGCGACTGGCTAAGTTTGGATATATCGCTCATTAAACCAAATTTAATCTTAGGGCCAAACGCAAAATTGCGACTCACGTGGAAAGATCCGCCAGAAGTCGATGTGGGTCAGGTTTGGCTGTTTACGTTGACACCTAAGAGCATTGCTAGCGTGCTAAATCAAGGCGGCTACAACGAACAAAAACAATTAATCAGTCAACATGTTGTCGGTAAAGGACGAGTGATTGAGGCTCAGTTACTTGCGGTTTCGCCTTCATTGCGTAACGACCTCATAAGCGCATTGACACCTGAATTAGCCTCTTTACCTCAAGGTGACATTTTACTCGCTTTGCTTTTGGGGGATAAGCATTTGATCTCAAAAGCTCGTTGGCAAGCACTAAGGCAGACTGGCACTGGCCATTTAGTGGCGATTTCCGGTTTGCACCTCTCCGTCGTCGCGGCATGGGTATACGCTTGCCTTTTGTTTGGATTGAGTCGTTTTGTGTCACATCAGAGTCGACGGAATATGACTTTTGCGTTAGTCGCGGCAGGTATAGGCGCCGCATTTTATGCTTATCTTGCAGGCTTTGGTGTGTCGACTCAGCGTGCACTCGTGATGATTTTACTGTTAATGCTACTGAGTTTATTAAAGCGATTTTCTACTGCGTGGGAGCGCTTGCTGTTTGCATTGTTTGTCGTATTGTTACTCGACCCGCTTGCTTGTTTAAGTGCGGGATTTTGGCTGTCGTTTTGTGCTTTAGGGGTGATTTTATATACCTTAGTCATCCAGCCCAAAGAGTTTACGGCTGTGTCGACTCGAAGGACGCGTGTAGGCGCGGGGCTTTTGCAATTTTGGGCCATCCAGTGGCGCTTGAGCCTTGGGCTTGGATTACTGCAAGGAGCACTCTTTGGTGGTGTGAGTTTACACAGCTTGTGGATGAATATCCTAGCTGTGCCATGGTTTAGTTTTGTTGTTATCCCATTAGCTATGGCGGGATTTATATGCTGGTGGGTTGGTACTGCGTTTGGGTTCTCTTGGTTGGGACTGCTTCGCCTAAGTGATTGGAGTTTATCACCCTATGCGCAGTTGCTAGACATAAGCCAGCAATTGCCAGCCCATTGGTTAGCGCTTTCAGATACGATATTAGCCTTGGGGTTATCCGCGCTCATCGGTGGTGTGTTATGGCGCTATGTGCCTAAAAATAAAAATTATACTTCTTGGTTAAGCCTGCTGAGTTTACTGTTTATTCCCGCTTTGCTTTTCTGTATTACGCTGTGGTTACCCTTTCATAATAATCGATGGGCTATGCATTTACTGGATGTGGGCCAAGGTTTAGCTGTGGTTATTGAAAAGAATGGTAGAGGGCTGGTCTACGACACTGGTGCCGCCTTTGGTGATGACTTTAGTTATGCGGAGCGGGTGATATTGCCTTTCCTAAAAGCTAAAGGCATTCAAGAGATTGATTATATTGTTATCAGCCATAGCGATAACGATCATGCAGGTGGTGCCCCTGTTTTGATTGAGGCTTACCCTAAGGCTTTAGTGATCACAGACGTGGCTGGCTTTAGCGGCCAAGATTGCCGTCCAAAGCAGATTCAATGGCAAGGGCTGAGCTTGAATTTGCTTTCTCCGCCTCAAGCGTTAGCGGGTAATAATGGTTCCTGTGTTATACGCATTGATGATGACAGGCAGAGTCTACTGCTTACGGGGGATATCGAAAAGCAAATCGAAACTTCGCT
The DNA here is from genome assembly GCF_043359565.1 of Shewanella sp. S23-S33. Lineage (NCBI taxonomy): Bacteria > Pseudomonadati > Pseudomonadota > Gammaproteobacteria > Alteromonadales > Shewanellaceae > Shewanella > Shewanella sp. S23-S33. The sequence continues at coordinate 4,298 of NZ_JBHFFD010000033.1, forward strand.
ATTAAGTCGTGCCTTAAGTGGTGAGTATGAGTTACAAAGTGAAGTGCTCGTTGCGCCCCACCACGGCAGTAAAACCTCGTCAACTGAAGCCTTTATTGATGCTGTTGCACCCAAGTTAGTCTTGTTTCCTGCTGGTTTTGCTAATCGCTGGGGGTTTCCAAAATCCACAGTGGTTGAACGGTATCAGCAACGGGAGATTATGGGCCTAACTACAGGTATAGAAGGGCAGATTAGTGTGATTTTTCAGCAGTCTGAGCGAGAGGTTAAGACCTATCGTGGTGATTTAGCGCCATTTTGGTACAACTCTCTGTTTAGATTTGGTGACTTGATTAATCCAGAGTAGAATGCCTACTTTGCCATAATTTAGTGTTATCAATGACAACATCTCCTAAAGACGAAATGTGGACAGTTTTCAAACGATTACTGGGCTATATAAAACAGATGAAAGGCATGTTTATGCTTTCAGTTGCGGGATTAATTATTTATGGTCTCGTCGATGCCGCCTTTATCGCTTTCATCGGCCCCTTTATTGATAAGGGTTTCTCCGGCGGCGCACCTGCTGCGGTGACCAACGGCATAGCATTGCCAACCAGTGAAGGTTTCCACGCAAACAACGACGTGCTTATGATGGCGCCGCTTGTGGTTATCGTTATGTTTTCCCTACGTGGCTTTGCTAACTTTGTTTCGACTTACGGCATTTCATATATGAGTGCACGTTTGATCATGGACATGCGTCAGCAAGTGTTTGAGCATTATCTGAGCCTGCCTGTCAGTTATATGGATAAGGAAAATACCGGTAACTTGATCTCAAAAGTGACTTTTGATACTGAGCAAATCGCTCGAGCATCGGGAAGTGCTTTGATTTCCATCGTCCGCGATAGTGTGACTGTGTTTGGTATGCTGGTGCTGATGTTCTATAACTCTTGGAAGCTATCCCTCTGTATTCTTGTGATTGGTCCTATCATGGGCATGGTCATTGCGGTAGTCAGCCGTCGTTTCCGCAAGGTCTCTAAGCAAATTCAAACAGCCATGGGCGGAGTGAGTGCGACTACGGAGCAAATGATTAAAGGCCATAAAAACGTACTGGCCTTTGGTGGACAGGAAACAGAAGCAACCCGTTTTGCTAAAGTAAACGATCAAAACCGCCATCAAAATATGAAGTTAGCTGTGGCACAAGCCATTAGTCAGCCTCTGATCATGATTATTGGCTCATTCGCCTTAGCCTTTGTACTTTATGCGGCAAGCTTAGACAGCATGAAAGCCGATCTTACCGCGGGTACCTTCGCGACGATTCTTGGCGCCATGATGGCCATGTTACAACCCATCAAAAACTTAACCCGAGTGAATGCCGAATTTCAACGGGGTATTGCGGCTTGTACCACAGTGTTTGAATTACTGGATACGCTGCCAGAGTCCGATACGGGAACTTATACTGTCGAGCGTGCTAAGGGTCATCTACGTTTTGATAATGTGTGTTTTACCTATGACAGCCAAGATCGTCGTGCACTTGAGAATGTCGATTTTGAAGTCAAACCTGGGCAAACCTTAGCCTTAGTTGGACGTTCTGGCTCAGGTAAGTCGACTATTGCGAGTTTAGTGACCCGTTTTTATACCGGCCTTGAATCCGGCGATATTTTGCTTGATGACGTCAGCATCTACGATTACTCGCTAAAATCGCTGCGTAATCAAGTGGCACTGGTATCGCAACAGGTGACCTTGTTCAATGACACGATAGCCAATAACATCGCTTACGCCTACCCTGGTGAAGCTACTCGTGAGCAGATCATTGAAGCTGCGACCTTGGCCTATGCGATGGAGTTTATTGATCAGCTGCCCCAAGGCCTTGATACTCAAGTGGGTGAGAATGGTGTGTTATTGTCTGGTGGTCAAAGGCAGCGGATTGCGATTGCGCGCGCTATGCTACGTGATGCGCCCGTGTTGATCCTCGATGAAGCGACCTCTGCACTGGATACTGAGTCAGAAAAAGCCATTCAAAAAGGGTTAGATAACCTCAGACAAAACCGCACATCTGTAGTGATCGCCCACAGGTTGTCGACCATCGAGAGTGCCGATCAGATTTTAGTAGTCGATCAGGGGCGGATTGTCGAGCGGGGGACGCACCAATCACTATTGGAATTAGATGGCATGTACGCCAAATTATACCAAATGCAATTTGGTAGTTAGATGCAGGCCTTAGTGAATAAAATCTGGTATCAGGGCCATCCACTGCGATGGCTATTGTTACCTTTATCTGGCTTATTCGCGGTTATCACTTATGTGCGCCGCGCTTTGTTTAACCTCGGGATGAAATCACAAACTGCAATGCCTGTACCTGTCATCGTTGTCGGTAATATTACCGTCGGAGGCAGCGGTAAGACGCCAACTGTGATTTATCTGATTGAATTACTGCGCCAATATGGATTTCACCCCGGTGTGATCAGTCGTGGTTACGGTGTTGATATTCAAGGCGTTAAATCGGTTTGCTTAGGTGCAAGTGCGGCAGAGGTGGGTGATGAACCTGCCATGATAGTGGCGCGTACTCAAGTGCCTATGGTGGTTGGTGCTAAACGGGTCGATGCGGCTAATGCGCTTATTGCTGAGTTTGGTGTCGATGTCATCATCTGTGACGATGGCCTACAGCATTATGCTCTGGCACGCGATATTGAGTTGGTGGTAATTGATGGTCAGCGCGGTTTAGGCAATGGCTTGCTATTGCCAGCAGGTCCATTGCGTGAAGGCGTGTGGCGTCTCGATACCGTGGATTTTATCGTCAGTAATGGCGGCCCAGCGGCAAAAGGGCAGTTCGAAATGCAACTGACACCTATGGCAGTGAAGCCTGTTAAATGTGATGCGATGTCTGGTGAATATACTTTCGATAAGTCTCAGCCGCTCGTTGCGATGGCAGGCATAGGTAATCCAGCGCGTTTCTTTGAATCGTTGCGCGCACAAGGCTATCAACTGGCCTTCTGCCATGGTTTTGATGACCATCAGGCCTACGATAAAACCCAGTTAGGTGATTTAGCCCAAGGCTTGCCACTGTTGATGACTGAAAAAGATGCGGTTAAATGTCGCGATTTTGCACAAGAAAACTGGTGGTATTTGGCGGTCGATGCCAAGCTATCCCCACAATTTGATGAACAGCTGCTCGCACGTCTTCGTGAAGTGGCTGCAGCTAAACAAGGAAACTTCCATGGCATTCGATAAAAAATTGTTAGATATAGTGGCTTGCCCTGTGTGTAAGGGTAAACTTGAGTACGATAAAACGACGCAGCAGTTGATTTGTAAGGCAGATAAGCTTGCTTATCCGATCACTGAAGGTATCCCTGTGTTATTGGAAAATCGTGCTGTGCCACTGACCGAATCAGTCTAGTATGATGTGAATGCGCGTATTGTCTCATACGCGCATGCTTGCTTTTTATTCTGCTTATTATCGTTTTAGCTATTTTTAGCCGATTTCAGTTTTTTGTATTGGCAACTGTGCACGTTTCTTCATTACTTTGAGTTTAGTTAATAGCTCATAAATTTTTGTTTATCAGCATTGGTTGCACCCTCTTGGCACTCACCGCGGATTTCTCCTCGACCGGGCTCGATAATTCGGCTTAATTCAATATAACCTTCGCGGCAATAACCCGTCATTTCAAGGGTTTTGATTAAACCTAAATCAACCTGTCTCCCCCAAATTTCTAATGAGTCCTGTAGATCTTGCATCGCGCGACGTTGCTCACGGGGATCTTGCATATTACGTATGCGTGCCTCGTGTGGAAAAGGGCGCTCTGTATCATTCATTGTCGACTTTTCATCGACCAGACGAGCTTTGTAGCTGAAGAGTTTAAGGCCATCGCTTTTAATATCCGTCGTTAACTTATCCCGTAATTTTCCGGCGAGTTCACTCGGGTCAATTGGCGCACTGCTGCAGGCGATGAGCGAGAAGCAACTTAAGATGGCAAGGCTGAGATATCGAAACGGCATAATCAAATTTAACTCTTAGTTATTAACTGACAGAAGAATACCTTAATATGGCCCTAAAGTTCATGGATTTATGGCATTCTCATAGGCTGAGTACGCGCCGATAGGTGTAATGGATTAAGGATGGGCGAGTAATGTTGGCGTTTTGGTCGAATAAATGGGCGCAAATCGAATGGGATATGAGCCTGACTCAAGGTATATGCCTTATGTTCTTGGCGTTATGGATCTACGCCATATGGCCAAAAGAAGAGTTAGTGCAGCTCCGGCGGGATAAACATCTCCAATTACGTTTGTTGCTGACGTTGGTGGGGATCAATGCGCTGTGGTCGTTAAATGCCAGTATTCAAACTGGGTTACATCTGCATTTTCTGGGAATTGTCACTTGTATGCTGATGTTCGGCTGGCGTCTTGCGACCTTAGTGTTGCTATTGCCGAGTGCTTTTTTTAGCCTTTTTGTATTAAAGCAGCCCGCTGATTTTGGTGCTTTTAGTTTGTTCGCTATGGCCGTGCCGCTGTTTCTGTGTTTTATCCTATACAGTCGCAGTTACCATTTATTTCCTAAGCATATTTTTGTATTCATCTTCGTCGGTGGTTTTATCAATGCGGGCCTCTCAACGGTGTTTCATCAATTGAGTTGGGCTATGTGGTTGTGGTCTGCAGCGGATTACGATTGGAATGTGTTAGTGGACGACTACCTGATGCTCATCCCTTTGCTGGCATTCCCTGAGGCATTGCTTAATGGCATGGCAGTGACGCTATTGGTGGTGTATCAGCCCCAGTGGTTATTTGATTATTCTGACCGTGAATATTTGTGGCGTAAGTAAATGCGATAAAACAACGCAATAAAAGAACTGCGCCCTAAACCTCGTCATTCCAACGTAAAGCCCTTTGTAAGGAGCCCATTGAACAGACGATTGAAAAGTTTACTGGGCGCACTTATTTGTATATTTGCGCTGACCGTTGCGCCGTGATTTAGGCGAAGCGTTGGTCTAAGTAGTTAATGATTTCTTTTGATTCATATAACCACTGTACTTGACCGTTTTCTTCAATCCGCAGACAAGGCACTTGCTGTTTGCCGCCTTGAGCGATGAGTTCATCTTTATGCGGCGCTTTTTTAGCGTCGTGGGTCACTATGTTGAGTCCTTGGCGACGCATTGCACGGCGGACTTTTACACAAAATGGGCATGCAGGATATTGATACAGGGCTAATGCTTGAGTTTGAGCATCAATTTTTTGTTGCTCAGCCAGTGGACGTTGGCGCTTCTTAGGGCTAAATACGAAATTTAAAAACAGAATAATCCTGCCTAAAATCCAGCGAATGATAAACATGTTATTGACCTTAATGATAATTTTTGTGGAAGAACATTTGTGCGTTATGGCGCCACAGAAAGTGTGCGGCGAGTCTGGGATCCAGTCGTTTAAAAAATGTGATCTCAGTTGTATAAAGGTCGCAGAGTGTAACCTATGGCACCAAGCACGGCCAACATTTTAGAGTGAATTAACAGATAGATGATTTGATTGTAGAAGAATGGTTTTTTGATTGGTTATGACGCTTAGCCATAAGGTAAAAGCCCGCTAAAGTCGAACTTTAGCGGGCTTAGTTTTATATAAAAAGCAGTTAATTGGCTGAGTTATTGAGCATCAATGGTGAGACTCACTTGGGCTGCATTCTGGGTTAAACTCACTCGGCTTTCGAGCAAGAAGATCCGCTCTGGAGCAATTTCTTTCACGTCCACAAGGTAAGCTTTAACGGCTTTTGCTCTTTCTTGGGCCAAATTACCCAACATGCCATCGTTAACATTCTGCGCTTTTACCGACAGATTATATAAAGCGATATGCCAGCGGGTGGTGATTTCGTCATCTGAAAGTTGCGCGTCTTTGGCCTCTGCGATAACAGTGTCTCTGATTTGGGCAGGATCGGCTTTAACTTCTTGTTCATAAAGCTTTACTAACGCATCAGCAAGCGGCCCGTGGGTCGGGAATTGGCTCGGACTTAAATCATCAGGTAACGCACTGAATTCGATATTGGCTAATTTAGCCAATTTACGCTTCATGATGCGCTCAGCAATGGCTTGGCTGTCATTGATGGCATCGACTTCCCCTTCAACGCTAAGCTTGAGCATAGGTCTGTCGAGTAAGGCGCTAGCGAGTTTGTCTAAACTTTTTTGCTCATCTTCACTTAGGCTGAATTTGCCTGCGGCAAAGCTTATCTTATCTAAGGTTTCGTCAGAACCTATGAGTCCAGCTAAGAAAGTGAAGGGCGCTGTGACGGCTTTAGTGATCACATTGGTAATCGCCGTCATTATGATGCTGCCGACACTAAAGCTAGGTGAGTCTAAATCGCCAGAGACTTCCATGCCTAAATCAATCACGCCGTTACGGTCCTGCAGCAGGGCAATCGCGAGCGTGATGGGTAAGCTAGTGGCAAGGTCACTGTCACTGGGTTTACCAAGTTTCAGTTGGTCTATGACCAGATGGTTACTGCCCTTGAGCTTGTTCTTATCGAGTTGATAGTTCAGCGATAGTGATAGCTGCCCTTTATCTATGTAGTAACCCGCATAGGTGCCTGAGTAAGGATTGACTGAGGTTAACTCAACGCTCTTAAAGACTAAGTCGAGATCTAAATATGGCATATCTAGCAAAGGGTTAATATCGCCTTTTAGAGTTACAGGCGCATACTTGTCTATCTTACCTTTGATATCAACCGAGGCCTTAGTCCCTGGCGTGGACGACAGGTGAGTGATATTGCCTTCAAGCAGCTCAATTCCCGAAGCAAAATTCGGAGTCAGTGAGTTATCGGCAAAGTAAGCCGAGCCTTGGCTAAAGCTAATTTTTTGAATATCGAGACTTAACTCAGGCGTTGTCTTGCTTGCCGTTTGCAGCTCGGTTTGCTTAGCACTGGCTGTGGTTGTGTTTTTAGTTGTCTTGCTATTTGCAGCCGGAGCCTCAACGATAAGATCGCTGATATTAGTGGTTCTATCTTTGGCTATCACCACTTTGGCGTAGGGTTGATTAAAGGCTAAGTGATCAATTTTGATTTGATTTTTCTGTTGGTCAAAATCCAGTTGATTGATATTCATCTTTTGCCATTTGACCAGCGGAGCATTACGCAATTTGTCATGAATAGCTAAATCATCGAGCTCAACACTGCCACCGTAAATGGCTTTGCCTTTAGCATCGGCGGTCAGCTTGCCTGCTGAGCTTAATAGACCGCTCTTGAGCTGGATATTCACGTAGGGTGCTAAATAGGGCTGAAATTGGGTTAATGCCAGCTTATCGAGTTGGATATTGGCATCTATGGTTTCGCCCGTCACATCGACTTGGCCTTGAGAGCTCAAAGTACCTTGACCATTGAGGCTGAGTTGTAGCTCATATTCAATCGGAGCGGTTAAGGTACTCGTTATGACCTTAGTTGAAAAATTAAGCGGATACACTCGCCATTGCTGCGGCGTTGCCGTTAGCTTTTGTTCCGATAGATTAAGGTCATAGTTTTCAATATTGAGCGCATCGAGTTGCACGAACCAAGTGTCAGTTGACGTCGTTACTGGTGTTTGCTTGACTGGCTGTTGAGGATTTACCTCTGAAGCGATGTCTGCAGCGGTTTCTTTAGTGGCATCAGTGGTGACATTTGCGGTCGCTTCTGTCTTTTGTTCTGTTTTATCACTCTCGTTAGTTGCGGTTAATTCGCTTTCCGTTGCTTTGTCTGCGCTATCGCTTGCATCAGTGGCAGTCTCTGCTATTTGACGTTTTTCTTCCACTTGCGCAACTTGTACGCGCTCAAGCGATTGAGCATCTGCTGGCTTAGCATCGATTGGTTTAGTAACCGGCTGCGTAGTCGTTGTGGAGGCGCTTAGCGATTTAGGCATGAATAAGCCAACAAGATCGAGCCCGTCTTGGTTCAAAATGGCACTCATTGTTAGGCCATCGCTGTGGAGTTTGTTGATATGCACTTTCTGCTGCTTCAAGTTGGCTGAAATGCCGTCGAGGGCAAACATGGGGAGCTTGACCACAGAGCGATCTTTGTCGTTAACGTTAAGTTTTTCAACAATAAACTGGCCATTGTTGCTGGTGACTTGTAACTCGCCATTCTCGGCAAGATCCACTTGATACTGAGTTTTAATACTGAGCTCGCCATCCGTGAGAACGGGATTAAATTGATCGTCGATAAATCGCCATAGTGGTGTCAGTTTCAGTTTGGCGACTTGGATGTCACCCGCAACTTTTAGCGGGAACAATTGGAATTGCCCCTGCAAACTGATTTCACCAGCATGTTCATCACTGAGTTGTATCGCATAGTGATTGTGCTTGATAGGCACAATGGGTGAGTCAGACGTTGATTGGGCGTTTGGTGTCGTATTATCAACTTTGTTTACTTTTATGGCTGGTGTTATCGATGCCGATGATGCCGCCATCAAATATTCAGTATCAAGGGAACTGAGTTTTAGATTGATATTGGGGTAGTTCACTTGAGCATGGGTAATTTTGTCATCGAAGTTAAATTGTCCCGCATCCAACACAAATTGGCTGAGCAGGACACGAACGGGTGAGCTGGCTTCTGTGGGTGTCGTTTCTGTGCTCGCGGATGAATGCTCGTTCAGGGTCTGCAGAATATCGTCGAAGTTGAATCCAGCTTTCCCTTTTTTCTCCACGCGAATGATATGTGCGTAGGGCGCTTGTATGTGTATGTTTTCGATAACGGCGGCGCGATTAAAAACAGATCGCCAAAAGTGTATTTCGAATTGGACTTGTGCAATGCCAGCAAAAGGTTTGTCGTCTTTTTCTTTAATGGTCAGTTGGTCGATTTCGACTTTGAAATTAAAAGGGTTAATGCGTATATCGCCGAGGGTGACGGGACGACCGAGCAGAGTTGAGAGTTTTTCTGGTGCCAGCGTGGTTATCGCATAGGGGAGGATTAAACCTAATGTGCAGACATAGCTAAGGTAGACTGCTGTGAGGTAAATAATCACTCGCAGGTATCTTGGGAGGGCAAAAAAAGAGTGTCTGAATTGCGATAACTGGGTCAGCATTAATATCAAGGCTCCAATGCATAAGACAGGGAAAAACTTCCATAAGTAGGGACATTCTAGCGAATAATGCTAATGTTTCCAGAAATTATTTATATTTTTACCAATGAAATCTTGGTATTACACAGACAATAACGTCTTCTGATCTAAGACGTTCCTGAGTGGTAACCTATCATCTACATTGATAACTACATGTGTTTCAGCCTATGGCTAATGATTTGAGTCGTCAATACTCGCTATATTGGAGGCTATTTTTGATCAGCGATTTAAATAACTAATCGCTGCAATAATGGCGCCTTGTGGATCTTTTATCCAACAAAAACGGCCTACTTCGGGAATATCTTCAGGACCAAACAGAATATCCCCGCCAAGTTTTTTTGCGCTGATAGCGACTTGATCGACATCGTTAACGGTAATGTAGCCGGTCCAATGTGAGGGAAGCATTGGGAGCAAACTATCGGTGATCCCCCCAATGCTGACGCCCTGATTTTCGATAATATGATAATTACCGTGGGGCATTTTGACGGTTTTAAAGTGCCAGCCAAAAATCTCAGCATAGAAGTGCATAGCCTCTTCAGTATTATTGGTTGTCAATTCATGCCAACTTAACGCTCCTGCAGTGTTAAAAGCCGATTCCATAAGCGCATCCTTTATTCTATTTGGGGTAAATTTTGTGTATTGAGCCGAGGTTAACTGTCAGTGTTCAGTGCCAGCTGTATTCTGAGCCATATTTTTTGTGCGTTATCTTGATTGAGTGTAGTTGAGGCAAGTTGATAATTCACAGACGGTAAATTAAAATTTTTGCGTTTTTCAGGTCGGAAAACATTAAATTAACTTAATGTTCTACAAGGAGATTCACTTTATTCGGTGCTGGCTAATCAGCTTCTTGTGGCTCAGTGACGCTGCGGCTTCGTTAATGGGCTTTATCTTGCCCCTTTCGCCAAGACTTAGCACTGAAAACAGATTTTAAAACGGGTTTGTTTACTGTGGTTTGAGTGTTAGACCTGACTCCCGTTAACTTGTTAATATAGGCGAGTTTTGCATCTTATCGATGCCACCTTAGGGGATACGAGATTGAATAAGAGTTTAGTGACGAATTTATTGGCGGCTGCTTTGGTCGTTGTGGGTTACCTGATGAATTCGGCAATTGTCCTGAATGTCGGATTATTTGCTTTATCGGGTGCGATTACCAACTGGGTTGCAGTTTATATGTTGTTTGAGAAAGTCCCCGGACTCTACGGTTCGGGAGTCGTGCCTTCTCGTTTTGAAGAGTTTAAGGCGGGTATTGCTCATTTGATGATGAAACAGTTTTTTACCACTGAAAATATCGACCGATTCCTATCTGAAAAAGAAGGGCTGAGTAAAATAGACTTGGCGCCAGTGATTGAAAAGGTTGATTTAGCGCCTTCTTTTGATGCGTTAATTAGCACAGTCGCCCAATCTTCCTTTGGCGGTATGTTGTCTATGTTTGGTGGCACAGATGCCTTATTGCCGTTAAAAGAGCCGTTTATTGTAAAGATGAAAGCTTCTTTAGTTGAAATGGCACAAAGCGATGCATTTCACGAGTTGCTGAAACAAGAAATTGAACAGCCAAATGTGATGGCCGATCTGCAAACAAAAATTGCTAACATAGTGGAACAAAGATTAAACGAGTTAACACCACAAATGGTGAAACAAATCGTTCAGGACATGATACAAACGCACTTAGGTTGGTTAGTGATTTGGGGCGGCGTGTTTGGCGGTCTGATTGGACTTGCCGCAGCCTTAATCCAAGGTTAACCTGAGTAAAAGCCGCGAATAGAATGGGAGCTTTGGCTCCCATTTTTACTTACGCATTTTATGTCCATCATTTTGTGCCCTGATTAAATAGCAAGGAAGTCTATGAACCGTCACCACAGTATCAATTATTTGGAAATCCCAAGTCGCGACATTGCGAGTTCTAAGGCCTTTTTTAGCCAGGTTTTTGGATGGACCTATGTCGATTATGGCCCTGAATACAGTTGCTTTATGGATGTCGGCATTACTGGGGGATTCTATCAAGCCGATGTGAATTTCACCCTCGCAAAAGGTTGCCCGCTGATTGTGATCTACAGCCAGAACTTAGAATTGACTCTGACGGCTGTCGTAACTGCTGGTGGCATTATCACAGCTGACATCTTTAGTTTTCCGGGAGGCCGTCGATTCCATTTTGTTGAACCTTGTGGCAATGAATATGCCGTCTGGTCAGAATGATCCTAATGTCACTCCTTGTATTCGAAATTGTTGTTTAGATCAGCAAGATATTTGTTTAGGTTGTTTCAGGCATCTTGATGAAATTTTAGCATGGCGCGTTATGTCGGAAGTGGAGCGGCAAGCTTGTTTTATCAGGATGGACGAGCGTAAGGGGGAGTATCTGGCTAAGTTCAATGACGTGGTTAGTAGAAGACAGGATGGAGCATGATTAGCCGTCAGAATTACTTACGATAATTGATTTTTAAGCTTTAAGTGGATAATCGAACGGCGAAATACGCATTAACGTATTTCGCCGTTGGCATTTTGAAACCCCCTTGGCATTTGAAGCAGACGTTACACTGGATCTACCACGATGTGCTCAAGTTCGATGGCGGCAACGGTATGAAGCGCATCCATAGTCGCGCCAACTAAGCTGATTTTTCCTTGAGATGACTCAATTAAAACCGCACGGCTGATATCGCTAAACTCACGATTGTGGCGTGCCAGATTTGATAAGGCCATCTGCATGGGCAGCATAGAAGGATTGAATGCCGCATTTTCTGCGTAGCGACCACAATAGGTTGCACCATCATGGGTTTCTAATACCACAGCGGCAAAACTTTGGGTGTAAGGTGCATAGCTTAAACCTGCATGATCTAAGCCTTCTATGATCATAGGATCGGCACTGTCTAGTGCAAATTCAGTTTGTTGCTTGGCCATTAAGGGCGAAGTGACATTTAAGTCTTTTGGCCCAAAAGCATAGGGTAAATAATAGGCCAGAGGATGGCTTTCCTGTGCGGGTAGATGAATGCAGATCTTGCTTCCTTCAACCAGTTCATTCATAAACTGACGACAATGACCGCAAGGACTGGCATTAACTATAATATCAACAATTTGGCTTTCACCACTGAGCCATGCGTGGCTGATAGCGCTTTGTTCTGCATGGACAGAATGAAATAACGCTTCACCGGGTAATTCTAAGTTGGCACCCATGTAGATATCGCCACTTTTACCTTTGGCTATCGCGCCGACATAAAACTCACTGATAGGCGGTTTGGCCAATGCCGCTGCTATCGGCAGTAATGCTAATAACACTTCTGCTTCGGTCATTTTGCTTGCACTTGTTAGCGTAGCAAGTTGCTGCGCATCAATGTGTCCAGCAAAATTCTGGTGCAAAATTGGGATAAGTGCATCGGCTAACGGCGTTGGCAGTTGGGTTATGCTACGAATGAATCTATCTTGCATTTCCCTATTCCTTATTTGTTAAGTTCATGGAAGAACATTCTAGTAATTTTGTTACAGCATAAATGCGAGTTAGCTCGCGTTTATGCGCTGTCAATGTCAGTGCTATCGAGAGTGATAAACTTATGTTACTCACGTATAGAGTGAGTCTATTGGTGCACACAAATAAGCTTAAGACTATAAAACAAAAGACTTAAGCTTGAATTTACACAATTTAAAGTTCACGCAAATAATGACAAAGGGCAGCAAGTAGCCTTTGCTTAGTCTCATCCGCTTGTGTTTCTTGTAGCAAATTTTCTAATTTAAGTACGTAGTCTTGATCGGCTAAGCGATTTTGACAGAATTCACGCCAGCGCTGCGACTCTGTATCATCGAGTAGTTCAGGGTAATTACGGGCGCGGTAACGAAACAGCATCTCAGGAATACGTGGATCATCAAACTGCAAATCTAACGCCGCTAGATTTTGCGGTAGGGTATGACGGATGATTTCCATTTTTGCTTTATCCGCTTGGCTAAAGAACCCACCAGAATACAGCATCAAATCGGGATCTGTGGTTACTCTGCTGTCATCGTGCTCAAATAATAGCGCCAGTTTTTCGCGTAATTCTGGGTGACGTTTTAGGCGTTTATACTGCTCTCTGGCAAATTCTTTATCTATGCCTAAACGAGCGGCATGCTCATCACTGAGGATTTTTGCCGAGGTGATAAAAGGGCACTTATTAAGATGAATTTGTTTTACTGCGATAGGTAATTCATCTTCGGCAAGATCAGCCCTTGACGTATACATGCGCGTTTTAATTTGCTCGACATCTAGCTCGAATAGCGGCGTTAAATCCATGACTAAATTAACGCAAATAACGGCATTTTTGTTAGTAGGATGGTGCGCTACGGGTGAGATCAACGTTGCACAACCATTGCGCGCACTAATTTTAGAGCTCACATGGACCAAAGGCTGCATATTGAGCACATCGATTTGATCGCTAACCGCTTGCTTACGGCGCAGGTCAAAATAGTACTGATATAACTTAGGCTGTTTCTCGCGAATGAGTTTTGCCATGGCGATGGTCGCATACACATCAGACATAGCATCATGGGCTTTCTCATGGCTTAAACCATTCGCTTGGGTAAGATGTTCTAGCTTAAAACTCGGAGAGCCATCTTCCTTTGTCGGCCAGTTAATGCCTTCGGGCCTAAATGCGTAACAAGCGCGCACTAAATCAATGATATCCCAACGAGAGTTGCCATTTTGCCATTCACGGGCATAGGGATCGATAAAGTTCCGATAAAAGCCATAACGGGTCACTTCATCGTCAAAACGCAGTGAATTATAACCTGCAACACAAGTGTTTGGTTGGCTAAATAGCGCTTGAATTCGTCCCATAAACTCAGTTTCAGGGATGCCTTTTAAATTAGCTAACTGTGGAGTGATCCCTGTGATTAGTATTGCTTCCGGAGACGGCAAATAATCAGTGGCTTGCTTACAATAGAATGTCTCAGGCTCGCCGATGATATTGAGATCTAAATCCGTGCGAATGCCAGCAAATTGCGAGGGTCTGTCTTTCGCTGGGTTCGCTCCAAATGTTTCGTAGTCGTGCCAAAAAATCGACCCTGCTTTATCGTCTTTCATCTTCATTTGTTTTCGTTCTCTAAAGCATGTAACTTCATGTTATCAGTAGTTAAATTGCTTTAATTGGATTCGTTGTCATTCACATCAATTTAGTATGCAGCTCTTCGATGTGAGTACATAATCTGTATATATTGGGTTCTGCGTCAGATTAGCTAAAATCACATGTACACAGGGTAATCAAAATGTCTTTATCTGACACGCAGTTACGTGCAATAAACGGTAATCCATATTTAGAGAAACCAGAGCTTGCAGACCGCGACGGCTTAAGCGTTCGTATTACCCCTGCAGGGACTATAACATGGCAGTATCGATTTAGGATTGATAATCCATCAGGGGCTTAACCTTTGGTCTCTACCCGGATTTAGGACTTGCTGACGCACGTAAGCTGGTCCCTGCGTGACTAAATTCATGGGTAAATATTATAGATCCCCATGCGTTTTGGAAACCGCTTAACACATTCGAAGGCCGATCAGTTCCGCTTTACTCGAGATATTATAAGAACAGTGGAACTTATATCACTCGCCATGGCGCTTTCCCACGGCAAGCGACCGGGTAATGTTGCTTCCATTAATGAGCAGGTCCGCGATATGAAACCAAGACTGGCATATCCACTATTTTAGACGGACATTATCGACCAGAATGTCGGAGGCTGGTGGATTTATAGCGTAACTGTGAGTATGGGATAAGTTCAGCAACCATGATAAATAGCGTTCCAAATTAGTTAATGTACATAACTTAACTTAACTTAACTATTATGTTGTTGCCGACATTCATGACACCAACCCGCTAATTCAAGCTGTGGGCTCGATAAGGTAAATTCCGCTTGGCTAACATTCAACTGTAACTGTTCAACAAGAGCAGTGGGCAATGCTATCTCTGTGACTTTTTGACAAGTATTACAAATTAAAAATTGATTGTGAATGTGATGATCGCATACATGATGGCAGGCAATATACTTATTCACCGTTAATAACTTATGCACTAATTGTTCCTGTACTAAGAAATCCAACATGCGATAGATAGACATTATGGGTAAACTCTCGCCCAAACTTTGTTTTAACACATCGGCAATTTCATAGGCAGACAAAGGAACATCATGTTCCTGTAATACGATAAGTACTTTTTTGCGCTTACTGGTAAGATTGATGCCTTTTTCTTCACACTTTTTCACTACTTCACGCAGTAAATCAAGATTTTTTCCCGTCATAGAACTGCCAATTTTTTTGAAATGATCATACTTGCACAGTTTACCTGATCCACCCCTTCTAATGACAATCTTTGTTAGTAATCATCAGTCACCATACCGAGTGTTGTTCTGATTGCCATTTACAATCAGTAACTTAATTTACTTTCATTTATATTGAACCCGATTGATACGTGGTGATACGTTATAACATATCATTTATTTTAGTAGTAATCATATGGAGACGACCCACAAAATGAACTTCCACAAATACCTTCTGTTATTAGGTGTTGGCACTTTAGCTGTTTCAGCAGAACCTATTGAACGTATCAATGTCACTGGGTATGCTTTAGAAAAACCACTAAGTCAAAGAATACAAGCCAGTAAAATCGAACTCAGCGGCGATGAACTTAATAATCGTAAAGCCGATACCTTAGGAGAAACTTTAAGCCAATTACCGGGGGTAGACAGTGGTTTTTTTGGTAGCTCATCGGGTAGGCCACAAATCCGTGGATTTGGTGGAAACAGGGTTAAAATGTTGCTCAATGGAACTCAAGTTGAGGATATGTCGTCGGTGAGTGAGGATCAATACATCCCCATCGAGCCCTTTCTTGCTGACAGTATCTTGGTCATTAAAGGTCCTACAGCTGTGATTGCCTATGGTGGGCAAGCGATGGCAGGCATTGTTGATCTCCAAGATGGTCGTATTCCATTAAGTCCAATCAATGGGTTTAACAGCCGCGCTGAAGTGAAAGCTGGCTTCAATAGTACAAGTACCGCACTGGCAAAACTTACCGCAGGGAATGAATCTTTTAACTTTGCGCTTAATATGATCAACAAAGACCGTGGTGACTACGATATTCCTGGATATTCTAAAGACAGCGATTGTAAAACGTGGTCAAAAGTCGTAGGTGCCGCACAGTTTGCCGATCTATGCCAAATCAAATATGCGCAACCTGTGTGGCAGATGAACAATCAATTAAAACGCTATGAAGATGCTACACCTTTAGAACAACAAATTATCACCGACTACTCAATAGACAGTAATGGCACTGTGCTTAACAGCAGCCACCACACATCATCATTCTCGGCAGGCGGAAGCTACACTGGCCAACAACGTCTTTTGGGTTTGGCTTATGGTTATACGGACACTCATCGCGGTATTCCGGGATTTATGCGTCGTGGCAGCAGCGCACCAGTGGATTTTGATCAACGGGGTAATATTCGAATTTTCTCCCGTGGTGATCGCGTAGATATGAAGTATGTCGAAAACTGGGATGACAATTGGATAAACTCATTTAGCCTCGATGGCGCCTATTCGAATCAAGTCGATGATGAGCATATGGCTGAGGTATCTGTTAACCAATTCGAACTTACCTCTTGGGTCATTAGCCCTAAGCTCTATCATAGTTGGACATCAAACTTCGATGGTGTCTTAGGATTACAGTACGACACTAAAGCCTATAAAGGGGAGGGCTATGACAATTACATGCCTGATGTCGATAGTCAAAACTATGCAGCCTATACGCTACAAACCCTGCACTTTGGTCCGGTTACTTTTGAGTTTGGAGGTCGTTATGATGCGATTAAGCACCAAGTAAACGCAGAGGGTTACAAGGTAGGTCGAGGCTCAGGAGCGAATGTTAAAGATAGAAATTTTTATCTCCAAAGCTACTCAGGATCACTGCAATGGGACATATTGCAAAATTGGTCAACACGAGTCAATTACGTTCATGCCGAGCGTGCTCCTGAAATGAGTGAGCTTTACGCCAGTAACCCACACTATGCTCTGTTAATTGAAGAACAGGGCAGCTCAAATCTTAAAAAGGAAATTAATCACTCCTTTGAAATAAATACCACCGCTAAAATCGCCGATTTACAGCTAATGGCAAGTTGGTATCAAAATCAATTCAATGATTTTATTTATCTTGGTAGTACAGGCCTTGAGCGTAATGGTACTTATGTTCGTGAATGGCGCCAAGCAGATACAAACAATCAAGGGTTAGAGGTACAAGCTATCTATACCTTACCGTGGCAAAGGTGGGGAGTTTTTGAACTCAGCGCATTTACTGACAGAGTGAGAAATACTCCTAGATATCAATACGATGGTAGTTACGACATCTTTAGTACTCGCCCACCTCTCGCAGGTGAGCGGGACGAATACTTTCGCCGCAGGTTAGAAGGCACTTCAATGCCTCGAACACCACAATCCAAAACAGGCACTGCACTAAATTGGCAGTATGATGCGCTTACTGTGTCCATCGATTATGTTCGCTATCATTCACAAGGTGACGTTAGCAGATTTGAGAGGCCCTCTGAATCTTATGCTTTGCTCGGAGCCAATATCACTTTAGATCAAGTCATTTCGAAAGTGCCGACTCAATTCTACCTAAGCTTAGATAATCTTACCGATGTAGATGCGCGCCCACATAACAGTTTCCTAAGGCATTTATCCCCTATGCCAGGTCGCTCAGCGGCTATTGGTGTCAGAGTGCAATTCTAAAAAGTTTCCTTCAAGGCTAATGGCCTTGAAGGTTTTCATTTGATTTC
Source organism: Shewanella sp. S23-S33 (assembly GCF_043359565.1). Classification (NCBI taxonomy): domain Bacteria; kingdom Pseudomonadati; phylum Pseudomonadota; class Gammaproteobacteria; order Alteromonadales; family Shewanellaceae; genus Shewanella; species Shewanella sp. S23-S33. The sequence continues at coordinate 22,101 of NZ_JBHFFD010000033.1, forward strand.
TTGATACCCAAGGCCAAAAATCTAACCTCCTTCAATTCAAGCCGCGACTTGCTGTTTTTTATCCCATTTTCCGAGAGATGTTTTTAAGTCATGACGGACCCAAAGCGTTTATCTGATGAAGCCTATTTAATGATATTTCTTACATAATATGGAAAAGTCATCCATTGGATTGAGTAAGAAATCTTTACCGACAATGGAAGTCATTTCTGATTCAGATATAAAAGGATTGTCAATTTTAAAAACTAATCGTTGATTCAATTTACTTTTTATCAAAAAATCGCAATGGCGTTGATAAAATAACTGGTCAAATTGACCATTATCGATAATTCTCTGGAGGCCAATTTGTATTCGCTGAGCTAAGCGAGGTTTGTTAGGTGAAACATAATAATATGTCGCTAGCGGAATATGTAGCATGATGCTTTCATCAACAACGAGATCTGGATATTGTTGATTAAACTGCTCAACCTCTTGAAAGACTTCATTCACTCCGCGGCCAAATGTTATAAACCGCCCTTTTGATAACATATTAAATAAACTGTCATATTGATTGCTTTCTATAATCTTAAATCCTGCTTGTTGCATGGCAACTTTAGTTGACCATTGGCTACCTGAACCAGTATCAAGAGCAGTTAACTGCGCTAGCGAGGTGATTTGGGCTAACCTAGGTACATTTTCCTTTTTAATAATAAAAATTCTAAATCCCTGAATGCCTTTTCTAATAGGAATTTTTATTGGAATAAGCTGTTTATTCCACTGTAGGTTAGAGGCTTCTGCAATAACATTGATGGTTTCACCCTCTTGTAATGCTCTGAAGATACGATTTCGACTCATTATTAGATCTGAGACTTGCAGTGATGCTTCACCAAAATCGGCTTTGGTTGCATCAATAACTAATTGTAAAAGGTCATAAGTATACTGATATCTGTGATCAAGCTTGGATTCTGACTGATTGATAATGAATTGATCATTAGCATAAGTGACGGGTATGTTTGCCAAGACCCACAGGGAAAGAATACAAAAAATAATGCCCAGTCGCTGTAAATTATCCATCAATAAACTCATTGCTAGAGGTTGAAATTGATTCGGTGTGCTTATTTTAGCAGTAGCCTAGATGGCTTGCGGGATAAAGAAACAGATGATAAGCGTAAATGATACATTTTTTTAGTTTGGGTTTATGTGAGTTGTAAATCAATTTAGACAGCCCAACGGTGTTGGCACTGGGTGCGAGTGGCTCGCAGAATATTTTAAAGTCCTTATGTTGTTTGGCCATAGTATTTTTAATATGGCTTTACGTTATATATGCATAAACGTGTTTGTAGTCTGGCAACGATTTTGGGGTAGTTTGAAGGTCGTGTTTATTGCGTTAATCATTTATGAGTACGTGCTTTGAGCGTTTAACCAGCGCTGGCGCATGCTCCACGTTTTTACTGTGCTATCACTTTGGCTCTACTGCTGATGTTAAACATATAAATTGACCACTCAAGACCCAGAGAGGACATCAATGAACTCGGATAAAATTTTAGAATCTGCACAAGCAACCTTGTCTGGATTAATACCATTTCCTCAAATTGTCGGCAATCTTATTGCTGAAGGTGTCGAGTATTACTATGTAGACTATGCCTTGAAGTCATTTACTTTCTATAGCGCAGTAGGTTCTACAGTGCAATCACCTTTATCATTTGAGGGACTTCCATTAATTGCTGAAAATTTTAATGTGATTGAACTCAGAGCTGCCATCTTGGATAGTCAGCAGCATGGGCAAAATTTTCGGCTTTTCTGCCAGCGCGCTATGAATGCAGGAGTTCAAGGTTATTTCGTGTTTTTGCGAGGTAAACGTGTAACCTATTTTGGCCGTCAAGGTGACCAGCATACCGAATGGTTTTCTGGCGCTAAGCCGAGCGATGTCTAACAATGCTGACTAGGCTCGCCACTTTCTGGGCAGGGTGCATCGTGAGTTTTACATTGGGTGAATGGTTACGTGAAGTTCATTGTATACGTCACTTACATCTTCCTGTGCTTAACGTTATAGATCACTGGAGGCATAAATATGCTACCACGCAATGTCACTACTATTTCTCGAATGCCGATTTACGGCATCATGAAGATTAAGTCATATCTTGCGATGGTAATGGTTTACGGGGTGATTTTAATTGGTATTGGACGGTACAATTGCGGTTAAATAGGAGAATAATGTCTTATGTACCATCAATTTCTAAATGAACCTATGGTGCTTGATGTTGAAAATACATCAATACTCACATTACGGCTACCCGACGATGTTAGTGATTTTATTGTGTCACAGGCGATCAGTGCCCCTTTACTAGAGATTATCGTCATCGCTGAAGCCGGAATTCAGCAAAATATAGTCATCCGCTTCCAGCCGTTTATGGGTCTTAAGGTCGAATCGTTACCGCAAAGTCCTCAGGCTTTCAATACACCAATAACCCGCAGCCTTGGGCAAGGTTTTAGGCTTTATACACGGATGGGAACTGCTGCGAAATTTTGTGCGGCTGAATTGAGGCGAGGTGTATCTTTTACCTTAGATACGACTCGTCATTTAGATGCAGATAATGACTTAATAGGTGCAAATAGTTACTTAACTTTTGCCTTACAAGCCAATTCAAAGTTTGAGTTAGTACCCTTAGAAGCGGATTTGCGGGTTTTGCATGAGCCCAAAGCGTTAATGGTTGCTAAAGCACTGTTAGCAAGGCACTACGACTATGCCGCATCATCTGAATCTCTTGCAATTTACATGACTGAAATCGAGCAGGTTAGATTAGAATTGCAGGCGTTTATGCGCGGGGAGCTTGGTCAATGTCACGCCAGCCTTGCTGATGAAGTATTAAGGATCGATCCCTTGCTACTGCAGAAACAACAATGGTTATTTAGAACCTATACCCATATGTTTGAGCGACCAAACTACAGCCGCGCTGCTAATGATGTTGATAACACTGATAAGCTATTAAGAAAATTAGAGTGTTATGAATTACTCGCTTCACCGGAGTTGACCCTGATGGTAGATCGATTGATGGAAGACGAAACATAAACTTTTTACCCAAATTTAGCGAAATGATAAGAGTCCATTATGCATTATTTATGTCCCCTGTGTGCCGCCCCACTGACGTTAACGGAGCGAACTTGGGGTTGTTCACAGCAACATAAGTTTGATATGGCCAAAGAAGGCTATGTCAACTTATTACCTGTACAGAAGAAAAACTCAAAAGATCCTGGTGATAATAAACAGATGATGTTTGCTCGGCGTGAATTTTTAAACGCGGGTTACTATCAAGGTTTGAGTGATAGAGTGAATGAGCTCGCGCTTGAGTTTGGTGCCGAAGCAAAACAAATCCTCGATATAGGTTGTGGGGAAGGGTACTACAGTCAACGTTTACTCCATGTGTTGAGCAAGCACCATGATTGCAATTTACAAGGTATAGATATTTCTAAGTCTGCAATTAAATATGCAGCTAAACGTTACCCCAATTTGCAATTTTGTGTCGCAAGTGCCTATGAAATGCCAATCGCATCCCAAAGTGTCGATCTTGCCATTCGTATTTATGCCCCTTCAAAAGTAGAAGAGTTACAACGGATTATGGTTGATGGAGGCTTACTGATAACGGTTTCTCCGGGACCTTTACACCATTTTGCGTTGAAACAACAAATTTATGCTGAGCCAAGATTACATCCCGTTTCCACAGCGCATATTGCTGGATTTGAGTGTCTTCATCAGGAGCGCTTAATCTCCCAGTTAGAACTGGCAAACAGTGAACATATTGCTCATTTTTTAGAAATGACGCCCTATGCTTGGAAGTTTACTCATGCCCAAAAGCAAGCATTTGCGTTGCAAGGACTGAACTGTGAATTGGATTTCCAAATTGAAGTGCATCGGATTTCAAAGTAAGTGATAAGATTAAGCTATTGAAATAAGTTATTTAAAATGCTTAACTGTACTTGCTAAACAGCATGAACCTAGTGTTCTGCTAGCCGGTTGCAAAACCGTAAAGTAGATTTAGGCAAAATAAATAATCCAAAGTGTCGCAGTGTGTTGACTTATCTTTAGAATGGTTTATAGTCTTATCAGCTTGAAGGTTGGGCTTATATTTATGTGTTCAATACGACCAGTTCGTCCTGTAAACATAAGTAATACCGGCATTTTCCAGCTCCACCCGCCGTTAAGGCTTTAATTTTTTATTTACAGGATTTATATTATGTCTCAAGTTACTGGTGTTGTTAAGTGGTTCAACTCTGACAAAGGTTTCGGATTCATTGAGCAAGAATCTGGCCCAGATGTATTCGTACACTTCCGTGCGATCAACTCTGACGGTTTCAAAACTCTTGATGAAGGCCAAAAAGTGTCTTTCACTGTGACTCAAGGTCAAAAAGGTCCACAAGCTGAAAACGTAACTATCATTGGTTAATTTTCAGTGCTGTTAGCCTAGAGCTGATAGCAATGGATTAAAGGGCTATGGTTAATTCCGTGGCTCTTTTTATTTGTGCGAAAATAAGATTTCATTTAGTTTAGATTGTTGAATCCAGTATAAGCGACGAGATCTACTTAACATGTCACATTAATTTAATGCTTAAATCTGAAGTTAATCCTCTAATCTTTCTCTGTTAGAATCCAATTCTGATATCTCCAAGATTTTCAATAAAACCATTTGATACACTCTCCTTATTTTTACCCCTGTAACATTCAATTCCATTATATGTTAACTCTTAACGCTTGCTCTTATCGAGTTTATTTTTTTGCGTAATCTTATATTCAATGTCGAACGCGAATGTGTCTAATCATTCATTTGTTGTAAATCAGTGACTTCAGATATTGCCGAATATGATTGGTGCATTTAAATTTCTTGCACTTAGTTATCCTACATATACTAAGCTGCACCTAAGGCTGAAAGCCTTGTAGTAAAGAGTTGAGGCTGGCAAAGCGTTTAGTGTTTGATATTAAAGAACACTAGCTTATTTATGATGTAGTTTGGAGCCGACCAAAAAATGAATATTGCTATTGAGATGCCTTGCACTTCGTACATTTAAGTATTTCCGACAGAAGCTTTAGGCTGCTAATCCAACTTAATTGTCGGCTACTTTATAGCGGAATAATGCTTTCCCTCGACTAGTTTTCCTAACTTATAAAGGAGGGTCTACAGTTAGCACTAAATGGATTAAGAGCCCTTTCTACTTGCGGGTATTGGCCTGATATTTTGTTAGCATGTTTATTGCTTCTAATGTGACGTTAGTGACAACGCAAGAATACTTAAAGTTGAGAACTATATACCGAGGATCTTTTGATGGGTTATGTTATTCAAGGGACTACGATTAAGCCGAAAAATGGATAGAGCTAAATTTAAATATTGTGGAGTATTACAGTATAAATAAAAAAGCCATGCAATTGCATGGCTTTTCTGGTTTAGCTTAAGTGATTATGGACGCGCCATATCCGACTCTGCACCATTAGCGAGTTTGATTTTGGCTGTAGACTCTTCGTTCGCAGTATTCTCATACTCTCGTCCTTTAGGGACTGCCACTTGTTCTCTCACTTCAACGACAGGCTTGGTCATATCCGAAGACACCATAGAGCCAAAACGGCTGGCGGCTTTCGGCTTGCTGACAACAACTGCATCCGTGATTTGCGGTGTTGTTGGAACTGTTTGTACTGTGGCTTGAGGCTTAGCGATAGCAGCCGGTCTGGCCATTGGCGCAGAGGCTGTTGCTTTCACGGCTTCTTTTACTTCAGCGCTTGGCTCGACAAGTGTTTCGGTTTTAGCTGCTTCAGCTTTGGGTACTGCTACTGATTTAGTCACTGAGCTTTCAACTGATGGGACTGCAACGACTACGACTTCAGCAGTAACGCTGGTCACCTGAGTTTCAACGATTGACGCAAGGTCAACTTTTGCGTCAGCAGCCTTTGGCTCTTCCACTTTCGTTTCAGTTGTTTTAGTCACAACAGGTTTAGTTTCAACTGCTGCAACGTCATTTGCTTGAGGCTGAGGCTCAACTTTTGCTTCTACTTTAACAACAGCAGGAGCTTCAACAGTTGGAGTTGAACTTGTTTCAGCTATTTCGACGTCATCAGTTTTAACGGCCGGTTCAGTTACCGCTGTTGTTTGAGTTGCAACAACAGGAGTTTCCACTCGAACACTGACGATTTCGCTTGGGTACTCTTGGTCAGCACCTAATTCGTCATTAGGAACGAATTGCGCTGGCGTTGATGTACCTTGGTCATCTTCGTCGCGACGACGACGTTGACCCGCTGCACGAAGGTGGCGAGGGCTACGACGGCTTCGACGTTGACCATCTCTTTGCTCGCGTTTTGATTGATCATCAGCATTAGCATTTTCGTTGTCTGCATCAACTTCGCTATCTTGCGATACAGCATCCGCTGCTACAGTATGAGCTGCTGTGTCAACCAAAGTATGAGCTGCTGTGTCAACCAAGGTGTTTTCAGCTACGTTAACAGCATCAACAGCAGGTGTTTCTACTACAGTAGAAATTACAGTTGTCTCTTCTAGCACAATATTTTCTTGCGCTTCTTGAGCAGGTGCAGCTTCCTTACGAGGCTGGCGACGTGTTCTTGGCGCTTTAGTTTCTACTGGCGTTTGGGCAATGACTTCAGCTTTGGCATTAACACTGATAGTACTTGCCGCTGCGGCGTTAAGGGCTGCAATTTCCGCTAACACTTCTGCGGCACCTTCAGGTGCAACTGGGATCGCATTATCTGGCGTATTATGGCCATTATCGATGCGCACCTTACGACGCATGTTACGGCGCTGACGACGCTCACGGGCGACTTCTTGCTTAGGGGCATCATCTGCTTCAATGTCGGCAACAACATCTTTTGGCGCTTGTACGCGTGGCTTTGGTTCAGCTTTAGCTGGACGTTTAGCCGCTTCTTCTTTTTCGCGTACAGGACGTTCTTGTGTGCTGACTACTGCATCAGTCGGCTTTTTTGAATTGCGGCTACGCGGCTCACGAGTGCCTTCTTTTGCTTTGTCGGCATCTTGGGCATTGCGTGGGCGGCGAGTGTCATTACGACGGTTACGGCGATTTGCGTTAGCCGCAGTGGTATCAGTTGCTTTAGTTTCAACAACTTTTACGGGTTCAGCTTTTTCACTTGGCGCAAACATGGCACTGATTGCACTCACAAGCTTGCTGAAGAAGCCTGGTTGTGGCGCTTCAACTTTCACTGTTGGTGATGGGGCTTGTTCTACTTTCTGTGGCGCAGCAAAACCTTTTAATGCCGGAATAGGCGCCGCAGTACGTTCCAGTTTGCGTGGCTCATATAATTTGGCTTCAGGATGCTCTATACGTTTATAGCTTGATTCACTGATTTCATCATCACTACGGTGACGGATCACGCGGTAATCAGGCGTCATCATGTGTGCGTCAGGTATCACATACACTTCGACATCGTGACGCTGTTCTGTGATGCGAATGGCTTTGCGTTTCTCGTTTAACAAGAAAGCTGCAACATCCACAGGCACAATCGCTTCGATTTGTGAGGTGTTTTCTTTGATGGCTTCTTCTTCCATCAAACGTAAAATTGACAGTGCTAAAGACTCGGTACTGCGAATCGTGCCTTGGCCATGACAGCGAGGGCAGATATGCGCTGCAGATTCTTCTAAAGAGGGGCGCAGACGTTGACGCGACATTTCCATCAAACCGAAACGAGATATGCGACCTAACTGCACGCGAGCACGATCATGGTGCACAGCATCACGTAAACGGTTTTCAACTTCACGCTGATGACGCACTGGCGTCATATCAATAAAGTCGATAACCACTAAGCCACCTAAGTCGCGGAGGCGCAATTGGCGGGCAATTTCATCGGCGGCTTCGAGGTTAGTGTTAAGTGCTGTTTCTTCAATATCGCCGCCTTTAGTGGCACGGGCAGAGTTGATATCGATTGAGGTTAAGGCTTCAGTTGGGTCGATAACAATCGAACCGCCAGATGGCAGACGCACTTCGCGTTGGAAGGCGGATTCAATTTGTGATTCGATTTGGAAGTGAGTGAATAATGGCACTTCAGCTTCGTACAGTTTTACGCGCTCAACGAAATCAGGGCGAACTAAGGCGATATGTTGCTTAGCTTCTTCGAAAATACGTGGATGGTCGATGAGGATTTCGCCCACATCACGACGTAAGTAGTCACGAATAGCGCGCACGATCACGTTACTTTCTTGGTGAATTAAGAAAGGAGCGCCTTTAACTTGTGAAGCTTCGGTGATTGCTGCCCAGTGGTGTTGCAGAACTTTTAAGTCCCACTTTAACTCGGCAGATTCTTTGCCTACACCGGCAGTACGTACGATAAGACCCATGCCCGCTGGCACTTCCAAATCGGCCATCGCTTCTTTTAACTCAGTACGCTCATCACCTTCGATACGACGAGAAATCCCGCCTGCACGTGGGTTGTTTGGCATTAATACTAAGTAAGAGCCTGCAAGGCTGATGAAGGTCGTTAAGGCTGCGCCTTTATTGCCGCGTTCTTCTTTGTCAATTTGGACAATAACTTCCTGTCCTTCACTGACCACTTCTTTGATATTGGGGCGACCTTGGAACGAATATCCTTTCGGGAAATATTCTCTGGCGATTTCTTTCAGTGGCAAAAAGCCGTGACGATCGGCACCGTAGTCGACGAAAGCGGCTTCTAAAGACGGTTCTACGCGGGTAATTTTACCTTTGTAAATGTTTGATTTTTTTTGCTCATGACCTGGGCTTTCAATGTCTAGATCATACAGTTGTTGCCCATCAACAAGGGCAACACGCAACTCTTCTGATTGAGTTGCATTGATTAACATACGTTTCATGATGACGTCATTCTTCTTTAAATAGAGGTCATCAAACATCGCGCTTCGCTGCATTACGGGCCTAGCAGTAGGTCAACTGAGCCTCACGGCTGGTGGCTAGGCAAGAGGTGCGCATTACTGTTAGACGCAGTCGCTGCGTGTCGCATCCTATTTATGGCTTATTTTTTAATGATTACAAAAACAAGGAATTCGTTGTAAAACATCAACCAACCCCATAAATTCTTTAGTTTCGTTCCGGTAATGCCCAAGTCGAATCGGTTTGTCTGACGACAAGTTAAAATATCCTTCGAAATCGGGGAGGAAAATCTAGGGTAAACCTTATTAAAGTAAGGTGACTTTCTCGATTTAATCGTAAAAAACGCATTTGTGGTATTTTTACTCTGTATACGATTTGCAAATCAATGATTTGCTATCAAGAAAATCTTTTTTTATCCGTTAAATTTTCCGCTTGGGATCAGGGCGTTGTGAACACTTTATTCACGGCTTATCCCTAATCGCTGGTGAAATATAGCAATAATCAAAAAATTCAGCAATGGAAAGGCACAATTCTTCTCAGTTGTTGTACAATGGCGACCGTTATAATTAGATGGCGCATCATGAATATAGAATCCACCCCACAACAGGTTCAGTTGATCACGATTGATGAAGATCACTTCGAACAGCGTATCGATAACTACTTAATGACCAAGCTGAAGGGCGTGCCGAAAAGCATGATCTATCGCATTGTCCGCAAGGGCGAGGTTCGAGTGAATAAGAAACGCATCAAACCCGAGTACAAGTTGCAGATTGGCGACATAGTACGTATTCCGCCAGTCCGCGTGGCAGAGCCGGATAACCGTACCGCACCATCGGCGAACTTAAGTAAAGTCTCGCAACTCGAAGATCGTATTTTGCATGAAGACAATCATTTGATCGTGCTGAATAAACCTGCTGGCATTGCCGTGCATGGTGGTAGTGGAGTCGATTACGGTGTGATTGAAGCATTGCGTTCACTGCGTCCACAACAAAAGTTTTTAGAGCTAGTACATCGTCTCGATAAAGATACTTCGGGTGTGTTGTTGGTGGCGAAAAAGCGTAGCGCGCTTAAACATCTGCATGATCAGCTCAGATATAAAAAGATGCAGAAAGACTATTTGGCCTTAGTGAAAGGTGAATGGTCTGCTCAAGATAAAGCCGTTAAACAGCCTTTATTAAAAATCACCCTTAAATCCGGTGAGCGCATAGTGCGTGTTAATGCGGAGGGTAAACCTTCAGAAACACGCTTTAAAATTATGCAGCGTTACCAAGGTTGTACTTTAGTAAAGGCAAGCCCTGTCACTGGACGTACTCATCAAATTCGGGTGCATTGCCAATTTGCTGGCCATCCTATCGCCTGTGATGATAAGTACAGCGAGCAAGGGTTTGACGATAGCATGCGTGCATTAGGCTTAACTCGGCTCTTTTTACATGCCGCTGAATTGATGTTCATTCATCCAGAAAATGATGAAGTGATGCGGGTTTCAGCGCCTTTAGATGAAAATTTGTCGCAATTACTCGATAAGTTAAAGCGTGCGTAATCGACGGGGATAGGTTTCAAGGATGAAGATAAAGCAATACGATTTAGTGATTTTCGATTGGGATGGCACTCTGATGGATTCCATCGGTAAAATTATCACTTGTATTGAAAATATGGCTAAGGCATTGCAGTTACCTATCCCAACTGAAAGTGACATTCGCGATATTATTGGTCTTTCTATGACAGAAGCGCTGCGAGTCCTGTTCCCTGAGGGGCTTAATTGCAGCGCTTCTTCTGTATATTCTCAGCCTCTACATTCTAATAATGCATTCAGCCAAGGCGAAAATGATCAATATCAGCAGATGCGTGCTGAGTTTAAAGCACAATATTTGCATTTAGACACCACGCCAACGCCCTTGTTTGTGCAAACTCCAGCGTTAATTGATGACTTGCATAGCCAAGGCTATAAGTTAGCCGTCGCAACCGGTAAAGCCCGTGCGGGACTTGATCGCGTCTTTGAGCAAACAGGCTTAGGTCGATACTTTGTTGCATCACGCTGCGCCGATGAAGTGTACAGCAAACCCCATCCTGAAATGATCTCAAGTTTGCTGAAAGAATTGAATATTGCACCGAACAGAGCCTTAATGGTGGGTGATTCTCTACTGGATTTGACCATGGCGGCCAATGCAGGGATTGATAGCGTTGGCGTGACCTATGGCGCCCACAGTGCCGAAAAGTTGCTGCGGGCAAAACCTATCGCCTTGATAGATTCACCAAAGCAATTACTGCAATACCTCTAACACTGCTATTTAATGCTGGAGCGGCAATACATGCCGCTGCGCATGAGACTTCCTTATCACTTTTATTTACGTCTCGTCTTCTTGTCGATGAAACGACTCTGTAGCCCGGTATTTTTGATGCTCGTCATCGATTCAATAAACAGAGCAAAGCCTTGGCAAACGTTTAAGCGAGAACGTCTACACCTTGGGCTAACAGCATTTCCGTCAGTAATATCAGTGGTAAGCCAACTAAGGTATTGGGATCGCGACCTTCGAGCGCTATAAATAACGCGATGCCTAAACCTTCGCTCTTAAAACTCCCCGCGCAATAATAAGGCTCTTCTTTTTCAATGTAAGCCACAATCTGCGCATGGCTAAGGTGCCTAAAATGAACCGTGAAGGGTTCAACCTCGGCGGCCATAGCGCCAGTTTTGGCATTATAGAGTGCAAGACCAGTATAAAAGGTGATGGCCTTGCCTGAGGCTTGAGTGAGCTGCGCGACGGCATTATTAAAATGATGGGGTTTACCGATAATCTTGTCATCAATGACGGCAACTTGATCGGAACCAATAATCAGACCATCGGGGAATTGTTCTGCTCCCGCGACGGCTTTTGCTTTGGCTAATCGCAGCACTAAAGCATGGGCCGATTCTTCGAGATACGCCGTTTCGTCAATATTAGGATTGCAGCATTCGAAGGGTAACCCGAGTTTTTGCAGTAAAGATTGTCGATATACAGACGTCGAAGCTAAGATTAATGGGGTTGGCATAATGAGATATCCGCAAAAGAGTGACTCATATTGTGACCAATCAATGCGGGAGAGTGCAAGAGTTTCGTCTTTTATGGTTTCTTTTCAATGAATGCGACTATTTTAGGCGGCTTGCGCTTGTATGCGGCCCCATGCTTGGGTACTATTTCGCTTCCGTCAATTTCAATGTTGGGGCAGGGGAAAGGCTTAAGTCGCAAACTGGGACTTAAGTTAGCATTTTTTCTTTGACTCTAGCGTTTTCAAACTATAATATGCGCGCCTTATGCAAACAGTAAAGATACCGGTTTCAATTGATCCATTTCGCGCCGCCTCGAGTCGCCTAGTTTATCAGGGCGTTGTTCCTGGTGTGCAACTGAAAAGATTAACTGAGTTATGTGCCGGCGACTGTTCCGATGTGGCAGTGTCGCTTGAATGTGGCGTAGATTTACAGGGGATAGTCTACCTGAAAGGGAAGGCTGTGACGGAGCTCACTCTGATATGTCAACGTTGCATGACACTATTTACCACTGAGGTTACGGTCGAGTTTTGTTTTGGTCCATGTCGGACTAAGGCAGAAATCGATGAGCTCCCGGATGCGTATGACCCAATTGAGTGCAATGAAATTGGCGAAGTGCGTCTACATCAATTGATCGAAGATGAATTGATAGTCGCTATGCCGATAATCCCAATGCATCAAGAAATTGATTGCAGTGCAGGATCTAAAGACATGGTTGTAGGCGAGATAGAACCCGCTCAAGAGGAGCGTCCAAATCCGTTTGCAGTGTTAGAAAAACTGAAGAGCAAGTAATCGAGGAGACAGGCCAATGGCTGTACAACAGAACAAAAAATCACGTTCAAAGCGCGGAATGCGCCGTTCACATGACGCACTGAGCACTGCTCAGCTGTCTGTAGACGCTACCAGCGGTGAAATCCATATGCGTCACAATGTGACTGCAGATGGCTTCTATCGCGGTAAAAAGGTAATCAACAAGTAATTTGTTGGTTTCCTAATGACGAATCTGACGCTTGCGTTAGATGCAATGGGTGGTGATCATGGCCCCCACGTCACGGTGCCTGCAGCCTTGCGGGCACTACAATTACATTCTTTTCTTAAAATCATTTTAGTCGGTGACAAGACTGAAATTGATGTCTATCTACGTCAAGCCGAAGCGAGTTTACTTTCGCGCATAGAAATCATTCATACCGATGAAGTCGTTAGTATGTCCGATAGGCCTGTGCATGCCTTGCGTACACGTAAAAACAGTTCCATGCGATTGGCTATTGAGTTAGTGCGTGACGACCGCGCACAAGCGTGTGTGAGTGCCGGTAACACAGGGGCGCTGATGGCAATGGCGAAAGTATTGCTGAAGACCTTGCCTGGTGTTGATCGACCTGCATTAGTCAGTTGTTTACCTGCGGTGACTCAAAAACCGGTTTATTTGTTGGATTTGGGCGCGAATATTTCCTGTGACTCTGAAACCTTATTTCAATTTGCCGTGATGGGCTCAGTCCTGTGCGAAGCGGTAGATAAGAAATCTCGGCCAAAAGTCGCCTTGCTCAATGTGGGTGTTGAAGAAATTAAAGGTAATGACCAAGTTCAGCAAGCCGCGCAGTTGCTGCAACACACAGAACAAATCAATTACACAGGTTTTATCGAAGGGGATGAAATCTATTCCGGTAATGTGGATGTGATTGTTTGTGATGGGTTTGTGGGTAACATCACGCTCAAGACCTCAGAAGGTATTGCCAAGTTATTAGTACATCAGTTAAAACGGGGACTAACCCAAGGTTTATTCGTTCGTTTTCTGGCTAAACTTATCGCCCCTCGTATCCAGGCGGTCCTTAGTCAGATGAACCCCGACCACTATAACGGTGCAAGTCTGATAGGATTGCGCGGAATAGTTGTAAAAAGCCATGGAAACGCGGATGAAACTGCCTATTTACAAGCAATTAGTTTGGCAGTAACGGAAGCTCAACGTCGACTCCCTGAAATGATAAAAGATCGTTTGGAGTCGATTCTTTTAGATATAAATAACTGATCCCTCCTTATGCATACAAAAATTCTCGGAACTGGTAGTTATCTGCCGGTGCAGGTGCGTAGCAATCAAGATTTGGAAAAAATGGTGGAAACCACTGACCAATGGATTGTTGAACGTACAGGTATATCAGAACGTCGCATTGCGGCTTTCGATGAAACCGTTTCAACTATGGGCTACCAAGCGGCATTAAAAGCGCTAGAAATGGCTGGCATAGAAGCATCAGATTTAGACATGATCGTTTGCGGCACCACCAGTGCTCCCAATGCTTTTCCTGCTGCGGCCTGTGAAATTCAAGCCATGCTTGGCGTGCATACCATTCCAGCTTTTGATATCGCCGCGGCGTGTTCAGGCTTTGTTTATGCTTTATCTGTTGCCGATCAATTTGTAAAAACGGGCGCGGCTAAAAAAGTATTAGTGATTGGTGCCGATGTACTGTCTCGCTTATGTGAGCCAGAAGATCGTTCAACGATTATTTTATTTGGTGATGGTGCGGGCGCGGTTGTGATAGGCGCATCCGAAACGCCAGGGATCATTTCGACCCACATTTATGCCGACGGTCGCCAAGGTGACTTATTGAAATGCGCTTTCCCACCACGTAAAGGCGAAACCTCTGAAGCGGTCGGTTTTATGACCATGAAAGGCAACGATGTCTTTAAAGTGGCTGTGACTCAATTGTCCCATGTGGTGACTGAGACGTTACGCATTAACAATATCGATAAGTCAGAAATTGACTGGTTAGTGCCACATCAAGCCAACTTCCGAATTATCAATGCTACCGCTAAAAAGCTCGATATGAGCCTTGATAAAGTCGTATTGACCTTAGCTAAACACGGTAATACTTCTGCCGCGTCTGTGCCCATTGCATTGGATGAAGCCGTACGTGATGGCCGTATTCAGCGCGGACAACTACTGCTGCTTGAGGCCTTTGGTGCTGGATTTGCGTGGGGCAGTGCGCTCATTCGTTTCTAAGTTCTACATGTGTGTTCCACATGATTTTTCAATAAATTAAGTTAGCCATAGGTAATTTGAATATGGAAAATGTTGCTTTTGTATTTCCGGGCCAAGGTTCACAAGCCCTAGGCATGTTAGCCGAGCTTGCCGAATCTCATGCTGTTGTTGGACAAACCTTTGCTGAGGCGAGTGACGTCTTAGGTTATGATCTGTGGGCATTGGTTCAGCAAGGTCCTGTTGAAAGCTTAAATGAAACCGATAAAACTCAACCAGCCCTATTAGCGGCGAGCGTGGCGATTTGGCGTACCTACGTGGCTTCAGGCAAACCTATGCCTGCTATACTCGCGGGTCACAGCTTAGGCGAGTATTCTGCTTTAGTTTGCGCGGGTGTGATGGATTTTAAAGACGCGATTAAGTTGGTGGAATTACGTGGTCAACTGATGCAGCAAGCGGTACCAGCTGGCACGGGTGCTATGTATGCGATTATCGGTTTGGACAACGAGAGTATCGCTAATGCCTGCGCTGAAGCGGCTCAAGGTGACGTGGTGAGTCCAGTTAACTTTAACAGTCCTGGTCAAGTGGTCATTGCAGGTCAAAAAGACGCAGTTGAGCGCGCTGCAGCAGCTTGTAAAGCAGCGGGCGCTAAAATGGCGGTGGCTTTACCTGTCAGCGTGCCATCACACTGTGCATTAATGAAACCTGCGGCGGATAAACTGGCGGTGGCATTAAACGATGTACAGTTTAATACCCCAACAATTACAGTGATTAATAACGTTGATGTGGCATCACCCACCTCTGCTGATGACATTAAAGATGCGTTAGTGCGTCAGTTATATTGTCCTGTCCGCTGGAGCGAAACTGTTGAGCTAATGGCCCAAAAAGGCATTACCCAACTGGTGGAATGCGGTCCTGGTAAAGTATTGACAGGATTAGCAAAACGAATTAATAAATCACTATCAGCCCAAGCGGTTAATGATGTTGCTTCATTAGCAGCATTAACTGAGTAAGGAGTTTATATGAGTTTCAACCTGAATTTAACAGGCAAAGTGGCTTTGGTGACAGGTGCGAGCCGCGGTATTGGCCGTGCGATCGCTGAGACATTGGTCGAAGCGGGCGCCGTAGTTATTGGAACCGCAACCAGTGAGAAGGGCGCTGCGGCGATCCAAGAATATCTGGGTGACAAAGGTTTTGGTTTAGTGCTTAATGTCACAGATAGTGAATCTGTTACACATTTATTCGCCTCGATCAAAGAAAAAGCGGGTGATGTTGATATTCTAGTCAACAACGCGGGTATAACCCGTGATAATCTGCTGATGCGGATGAAAGATGATGAATGGCAGGATATTATCGACACCAACCTGACATCGTTATTTAGACTGTCAAAACCTGTGATGCGTACCATGATGAAAAAGCGCTTTGGCCGAATCATCAATATCGGTTCAGTGGTAGGCACCATGGGCAATGCAGGTCAAGTTAACTACTCGGCAGCAAAGGCGGGTTTGATTGGATTTACAAAATCTCTTGCAAGAGAGGTTGCATCTCGTCAAATTACAGTTAATGCTATCGCTCCTGGATTTATCCAGACCGATATGACAGATGAGCTGACCGAAGAGCAGCAAAAAGCTATCATGTCACAGGTTCCGATGGAACGATTAGGGCAAGCGCAAGAAATTGCCAATGCAGTGCTCTTTTTGGCCTCGGACTCAGCCGCTTACATCACAGGCGAAACTTTGCATGTGAATGGCGGCATGTACATGGTTTAAGGGCGAATGGCAGGGATTTCTGTCGCAACTGAGTAGTGATCTGTATCAATTGATAGTGAAATTTCGTGGTTAGACCACGAAAACTAAGCTTGCATTGTCAGCCAAATCTAATAAACTACTCGCAATCTTACGCAAGTGCGTAATTTGAATAGGAAAGAAAACTAATGAGCAACATCGAAGAACGTGTAAAGAAAATCATTGTAGAGCAACTGGGCGTTAAAGAAGAAGACGTTAAGCCAGCGGCATCTTTCGTTGACGATCTGGGTGCAGATTCTCTGGACACTGTTGAGTTGGTTATGGCTCTGGAAGAAGAGTTTGATACCGAGATCCCTGATGAAGAAGCTGAAAAGATCACTACTGTTCAAGCAGCGATCGACTACGTTTCTAAGAATCAGTAATTCTGAATTCTTGAAGACAGGCGGCATTTTTGCCGCCTGTTTTTGTTTTACCCCCGTCAAATTCTGCCTCCGTGCCATTCAATCGTCTCTGGATCCTGTTTTAATTGTTATCCACGAGATGCTCGCCGCAGATTGGCGAATTTTTCTAAATAAAAAATTATTTAAGAAATTGTCTAATGATAGAAAACCCTGTGTCCTCTATCTGAATTAACAAATTAGCATTTAAAGGTGACTGCCGTGTCTAAACGTCGTGTAGTGGTAACCGGTTTGGGGTTAGTAACTCCAGTGGGCAATACTGTCGATACTACTTGGAAGGCTTTGCTTTCGGGTAAGAGTGGTATTGCACCGATAACCAAATTTGATGCCAGTGAATTTACCACTCGTTTCAGTGGTTCAGTAAAAGATTTCGATGTTGAGCAATACGTAACGAAAAAAGACGCCCGTAAGATGGACCTCTTTATTCAATACGGTATGGCGGCTGGCATCCAAGCTATCCAAGACTCAGGTCTGGACATGAGCAAAGAAAACCCTGGTCGTGTCGGTACTGCTATTGGTGCGGGTATGGGCGGTATGTGGTTGATTGAACAAGGTCACAGCGCATTGATGAATGGTGGCCCGCGTAAGGTTTCTCCTTTCTTCGTACCTAGTACCATTATCAATATGATTTCGGGCCACTTGTCGATCATGTTTGGCATGAAAGGCCCAAATTTTGCCGTGACGACCGCTTGTACTACGGGCGTGCATAATATCGGTTTTGCGGCGCGTACTATTGCCTATGGCGATGCAGACGTGATGGTTGCCGGCGGTGCTGAGGATGTCACTTCTCCTTTAGGCGTGGCAGGTTTTGGTGCAGCGAAAGCGTTATCGACACGCAATGACGATCCGACTGCGGCGAGCCGTCCATGGGATAAAGACCGTGATGGTTTTGTGATCGGTGATGGCGCTGGTGTGATGGTGATGGAAGAGTACGAACACGCAAAAGCGCGCGGTGCGACCATTTACGGCGAATTAGTCGGTTTTGGTATGAGCGGTGATGCGTTCCATATGACATCGCCTCCAAGTGACGGAGCAGGCGCTGCGGCGGCTATGGTCAATGCTATTAATGACGCTAAGTTATCACTGGAGCAAATTGGTTATATCAATGCCCACGGTACGTCGACGCCAGCAGGTGATAAAGCGGAAGCGGCAGCGGTTAAGTCAGTATTTGGCGACCACGCTTATAAAGTACTGGTTAGCTCGACTAAATCGATGACGGGTCACCTGTTAGGTGCTGCGGGTGCGGTTGAAGCGATTTTCACCTTATTAGCACTGCGCGACCAAGCCGTACCGCCAACGATTAACTTGGATAATCCAGATGAAGGTTGTGACTTAGATTTTGTTGCCCATACAGCCCGTGACGTGAAGATGGATTATGCTCTGTGTAATTCCTTCGGTTTTGGTGGGACTAACGGTTCATTACTGTTCAAGAAAGTGTAAAACACGCATTTATGGTGTAAAAAACGGTGAAAAAATGCGCTTGAGGGCGCATTTTTTATGGGTCAAATTCATTGCTCATGTGAGTTGAACTCCGTTATCTTATGACTTTATTGTGATGGATGTCACTTTCTAACTGTATGATATCCATAGTGTTAACATTTGTTCATCAAGCTTGTTTAATTCTAGTGACCACAGATAATGACAGACATATTCAATCTTAATGGAGTGTGTCATGTTAAATCCTGCGGTGATCCCGCTTGTTCCCCTTATTGGCGCATTAACTGCCAATCTGACCGAATTGATCCGTGGTGAGTTTAAAGTGTGGCATCCAAACATGGACATTGGGATCAAGACTTTTACCTTAGCAATCGCTGCTTACGTGGTGGTTTGGTTTGCCTTATTGGTGACGGCGATTAACGTCGGTGGCGATAGCAATATGTCTTCGGGCCTCGAAGTGCTTGGTTTCTTTATGTTTGGCTTAGGCGTTTACACTTTTGCTAAGGGTACACGTTTCGTCAGTAGTGAATTTCAGCTATGGATTTATCGTTTAGCGTTGCCGAGTTTATTGCTTTGCTGCGTGCTTATTAGCCACTTTGGTTAAATCGAATTTTTTGACGAGGTCAATCGTAATTATTTTTACGCTAATGGCGCTTTCTATCGTAAACTCAGCCTATTGCACGAAACATTGAGCCACAGTGGCTGAATAAGTTGAGGTTATATGGCTGGTATAGATAGACAAAGTACCCTGAGATTTTTGTCAGAGCCTGCGGATGTGAATTTTGGTGGTAAAGTTCACGGCGGTGCTGTGATGAAGTGGATCGATCTCGCGGCCTATGCCTGTGCAGCGGGCTGGAGCGGTAAATATTGTATTACTGCTTATGCGGGCGGTATTCGTTTTGTGCAACCCATTTTGGTGGGCAATATCGTTGAAGTCAGCGCAAAAGTGATTTATACGGGTAAAACCTCTATGCATATCGGTATCGATGTGCGAGCAGGCGATCCTAAAGTTTCTGAGCGTCATCTCACCACCCATTGTATTGTGATCATGGTAGCAGTTGATGAAGATGGCCTACCTACGCCAGTGCCTGAGTGGATACCACAGACGGAACATGATATTCATTTGCGGGATTCTGCACTGCGCTTGATGGAAATGCGTAAAAAGATTGGCGCCGAAATGGAAGCCCATGTGGTGAAATAGCTCCATAAATTAAATCAGCAAAGGCGCTTAAGGCGCCTTTGTTGTTTGTAGCGAAAAGTGCGTTTATCACTCGCTCCGATTTCACTCTGACGTTACCGTTGATGAATGTTAAACTGCGGCCACTATTTTGAATCGATTCACTTTGTTTATCTATTTAAGGATCAGCTCATGGCAAAAGTTGCATTTATTGGTTTAGGCGTAATGGGATATCCCATGGCGAGGCATTTACTGAACAAAGGCCATGAGGTCACTGTTTATAATCGTACTTTTGCCAAGGCGCAAACTTGGGTCGACACCTATGGCGGTCGCTGCTGTCCAACACCAAAGGAAGCGGCAGAGGGTCAAGATATTGTGTTTACTTGCGTGGGCAATGATAACGATCTGCGTGAAGTGGTATTAGGCAGTGATGGCGTTATTCATGGGATGGAAAAGGGCGCAGTGCTGGTTGACCATACTACGGCTTCGGCCGATGTCGCTCGTGAGCTTGCCAAAGTCTTAGCCGAAAAGGGCATTGATTTCCTCGATGCGCCCGTGTCTGGCGGTCAAGCGGGCGCTGAAAATGGCGCCTTGACTGTGATGGTCGGCGGCGATGAAGCGGTATTTGAGCGTGTTAAACCCGTGATTGAAGCCTTTGCCCGCTGCGCCGAGCGTTTAGGTGAGGTTGGTGCAGGTCAGTTAACTAAGATGGTGAACCAAATTTGTATCGCGGGTGTGGTGCAAGGTTTGGCGGAAGCATTACAGTTTGCCCGTAAAGCAGGACTCGATGGCGAGAAAGTCATTGAAGTGATCAGCAAAGGCGCGGCGCAAAGCTGGCAAATGGAAAATCGCTACAAGACGATGTGGGGTCAAAGCTATGACTTTGGTTTTGCCGTCGATTGGATGCGTAAAGACTTAGGCATCGCCTTAGAAGAAGCGCGCCGCAACGGTTCACATTTGCCTTTAACCGCTTTGGTGGATCAATTCTATTCAGAAGTGCAGGGCATGGGCGGTAACCGTTGGGATACGTCTAGTTTGCTGGCGCGCTTAGAGAAATCGGCTAAATAAGCCATCTTGTTTTAAGAGTCGTCTGTTATAAAAATGCCCAGTCCGCATTGGTATCGAACTGGGCATTTTTGTTTGTATCGTTTTTGACTAGGATATTAATAACTTGGATATTAAATCGTTAGTCTTTCCAACGAATATGGGTCACTAAACTGTGGGTTTCACCTGGAGCAAGCACGACTTTATCTTCTAATACATTGGCCGCTTCTAGGCAGACCATGGTCAGATAATCCTCTGGATTAAATCGGCCAAGGCGTTGTGACTTTTCAATCCATGGATTCCATAATACCGCTGATTGGCTGTTTTCACGGCTGACTTCGATTGTCCCCTGCGGTGTATGCAATAACTGCACTGGGCCGAGATCGGTATAGACACGATCTGTCTCGCGATTAAACAGCACTTCATCCGTGGTTTGCGGGTAAGGTCCTTGTGCAAATTCGATGTATTTTGACCCACTAAAACCGCTGGCTTTGAGTTGGTGGATATCCTCAATCGGGAAATAGCTGTGCAGCGCTTGGGTAAGCGTGACGGTTTCATCGCCTAAGTTGGTATTCACAAGGCTAATGCTTAGAGTGTCGCCTAGGGTAAATAACACGCAGACCTCAGTGTTATGCGGCCAATAGATTTTATCTTGCTCACTGATTTTTAAGCTAAAACGTAAATCCACTAACTGATTACGCATTTCTACCGATTCCAGCGCCCAAATGCGGGTACGGGCGAAACCGTGTTGGGGAAAGTTCGCTTCACTACTCATGCCAAACCAAGGCCAGCATACGGGTACTCCGCCACGGATCCCATTACCGGGTTGATAATCGTCAGCCGATGAAACCCACAGCAAAGGTGGTTTGCCTACGGGTTGAAAATAGTCTATTTGCGCGCCCTGCAAAAAAATTCTTGCCTGACATAACGCCGTATTCACTTCGACATAATCGAGCCCGTTGGCGTGCTTTTTAGTAGTGACAGAACCCATAGTAACAATATCCTTAACTCTGCTGACATATCAGAAAAACAGGCAGTTAGCTTACAAAGTTTTCCGCGATAACATAAGGCTTTGTTGCGATCAATTTACGGTTTCGCTGTTCGTTTGTGTAAACAAAAGTCTGTGGCAGATACTGAGGTGCTTTCTTTTTCGGCAGATTTAGCTAAAGTGGTCAGAGCACCAAAGTGGTCAGATCACTTAGTTGAGTTGCAGTCTAACAAGAAAAGGGAAGCGATTATGCCAGTTTATCAAGCGCCGCTGCGCGACTATCAATTTATCCTCAATGAAATGTTACATATTTATCAGCAAGATGCTCTCAAGGGGTTCGATGAAATCGATCCAGATCTTGTCGATGCGATCCTGCAAGGTATGGCCGACTTTAGTACTGAAGTTATGTTACCGCTCAATAGTGTCGGCGATCTGCAAGGCTGTAAGTTGGTCGATGGTAAGGTGATTACACCGGAAGGATTTGATAATGCCTATCGGCAGTTTGTTGATAATGGCTGGCCGACGCTGACCTGCGATCCTGAATATGGCGGCCAAGGCTTACCCGAAGTGGTGGGGATTTTTGCCACTGAGATACAAACGGCAACTAACATGGCCTTTGCCATGTATCCCGGTTTGACCCATGGCGCCTATGCCGCCATCCATGCCCACGGCAGTGATGCGCTCAAGCAAAAATATTTGAGTAAACTGGTTAGCGGTGAATGGACTGGGACCATGAATTTGACCGAGTCCCACGCGGGTACTGATTTAGCCTTATTACGCACGAAAGCCGTGCCAGTATCCGAAGGCGTTTTTGCCATTACTGGCGAGAAAATTTTTATCTCCTCAGGTGATCATCAACTCACCGACAACATAGTGCACCTCGTATTAGCTCGTTTGTCGGATGCACCTGAAGGCGTGAAGGGCATATCTTTGTTCGCCGTGCCTAAAGTATTAGTGAATAACGATGGTAGTTTAGGCGCACCGAACACTTTATATGCCAGTGGCCTTGAACATAAGATGGGCATTCACGGTAACTCAACTTGTGTGATGGTATTTGAAGCTGCGCTGGGTGAGCTTGTCGGCGAGCCGCACCAAGGACTGCGCGCCATGTTTACTATGATGAACCAAGCGCGTTTAGGCGTTGGCGTGCAAGGTCTGGGTGTCTCTGAGATTGCCTATCAAAATGCGCTAGCCTATGCCAAAGACAGATTACAGAGCCGCGCCTTAAGTGGCGCCAAAGCCCCAGAAAAAGCCGCCGATCCGATTTTGGTTCACGGCGATGTGCGCCGCATGTTGCTCTCGCAAAAAGCCTTCAATGAAGGCGCAAGAGCCTTAGTTGGACAACAAGCTTTGTGGCTCGATGAAGCTGAGCGTCATAGCGATCCCGCAAAAGCCAAAGTTGCCTCCCAATTAGCGGCACTGTTCACGCCAGTGGTGAAAGGTTTTATCACTAACCGTGGTTTTAATGCCTGTGTCGATGCACAGCAAGTGTTTGGTGGACATGGTTATATTCATGAGTGGGGTATGGAGCAATTTGTGCGTGATAGCCGTATTGCACTGATTTATGAAGGCACTAACGGTATTCAGGCATTGGATTTAGTGGGGCGTAAGCTGCTTAGCGACCGCGGTGCGGCGATGCAGCAATGGTCGGCGTTAGTGACTGAGTTTATTAAGTCACATAGCACGAATGCGGCGATGCAACCTTACGTGAGTGGTTTAATGGATTGTGCGGGTGATTTGCAAAAGGCTAGCGGTTATTTAGCTTCGCAGGCAGCGACCAATCCTGACATTATCGGCGCAGCCTCTATGGCTTATCTGGAGTTATTTGGGGTGACTGCGCTGGCGTGGATGTGGGCCAGAAGTGCCGCAGTGGCATTAGCGGCGCTGGAGCAGGGCACCGAAGAAACTGCGTTTTACCAAGCTAAATTGAAAACTGCCGATTTCTACATGGCTTACTGGGCGGTGCAAGGTCGCAGTCTGCGTAAGCAAATCGAGCAGGCGAGTGAAATGCTCACGCAATTGGATGAAGCTATCTTTTAAGCATTCACCTTATAGGCTGAGTTAAGCCTTTGCTTAAGCACAGCTCAACAACAGTCAAAACCAGCGTCTTGTCGCTGGTTTTTATTTTTATATCGTTTAAATCTTTAACTTATTGTTTTTATTAAGCTGCACGCAAGTACTCAGCTGGATGCTGTGCGTCTCTGTCTCATTCCACATTAAAACTTCCATCGAAGGTTTGTGTTATTGACGTTCCTTTGTTTGATTCATAACCAAACATAACAAGGATTATGTGGGTTGATGTCGATGATTTATTAAACGCGTCTCACAATTGCGTAAATTCAAATGATAATTATTGTCATTCGTAAATCATTCTTTATAATGACGGCCAATTCGTTTGAATACATTTGTAAACCCTTTGGTTTATGCCATTTTTATGCGCTCGCGCTGGGGACATTCTGTGAAGACTCGTTTCGCCTACTCATTAATCGCACTTGCACTCGCTCAACATCAGTCGGCATTTGCCGCTGAAACCGTACTCGATAAAGAGGCTCCACAGCAGACCTTGTCTACGAGCTCACCAGTCCCCAGTTCTGCATCGACTCAATCCGCAGCCGATGGGGAGATAACACTCGCAGCACCTGAGCGTATTGCTGTCCATGGCCGTGCAATGCAAATGTACGTCGATAAAGAAACGACAGTTGGCACTAAGACGGCGATTAATGTGATGGAATTGCCGCAGTCGGTGCAAGTGCTGACCGAGCAGTTAATCGTCGACCAAGCGGCGCGCAATATTACCGATTTATACCGCTCTATCGCGGGCGTGAGTGAGTTTAGTTATTCGGGCGTGACCTTTCGCGGTTTCCGCGACGATGCCAACGTTTTTTATGATGGGGTAAGGGGCGATCCCTATTCGGGATTTTCTGTGCCGCAACTCTTTAATGTGCAGCGGGTTGAAGTGTTAAAAGGTCCTGCATCCGCACTTTATGGCGGCGGTGAACCCGGCGGCATGATCAACTATGTCACTAAAAAACCAACCTTTGTCGAGAGTAAAGAGCTGACCTTAAGTACGGGCAGCGAGGATATGATGGGCGGCTCGCTGGATTTCACCGGTGGCTTAACCAACAATCTCGCCTATCGCTTTGGCGCCTATTATCAGCAGGAAGATAGCTTTCGAAATAATGCCGATAGTCAAAATGCCGAAGTGGCGGGTGGGTTACTCTACGAAATCAGTGATGATACCAAGCTCACTACCACTTTCGATATTATTAAGCAGGATTTAGGTGGCAATCGACTGCGCGGCGTTCCTGTCGATAATGACGGTAACTTCCTTGTTGCGCCATCCTATAATGCCAATGAGAAGAGTGACTTCCAGAAGATGGATGCACTGGTGCTGCAATCGATTCTCGATCATCAATTTACCGATAATTTCTCGGTCAAGACACAGATCCGTTATCTGAATAATGATTCGACGCAGCAATATCATGAATCGAGAGGTTGGGCGACCTTAGATGCCAATAAAAAGCCCATTATGGGTGATGGCACCATTAAGCGTGAATACCGAGTTCAAGCACGGGCTAATGATGAAATTAGTTTAATCAATGATTTTGTCTATGCATTCGATGCTTTAGGTTTTGAACATGAATTCCTGTTCGGCGGCGACTATCACTATGTCGAAACCGAATATCAGTACAAATTGGCGACTGATAAAGATGGTGTTGGTAACCTGAATATTTTTGACCTTAACTATGGTGAAACCGATCCTAATAGTTACAACTTGAAGGATAAAAATACCGATGGTACCCGCGCTAACCGTTACGGCATTTATGTACAGGAACATCTGCACTTTAATGAGCAGTGGTCATTGATTGCTGGTCTGCATTTTAGCCAGTTTGATGATTATGATAAAAATACCGGGTTCTCCTTCAGCGATAACGCGATAACGCCAAGAGCAGGGCTTAATTATCGTCCAATCGATTCAATGTCCTTTTATTTGAATTACTCAGAGAGCTTCAATCCAGCATCTTTAACCAATCAAGCAGAAGATATTGGTGACGGTTTCCTCGATCCAGAAACGGGCAATCAAATTGAACTTGGGATGAAAAATGAATGGCTTGATGGCCAGTTTATGACCACGCTTGCTGTGTATCGCATTGAAAAACAAAATGTCGCCCAAGCTAACCCTTTAGATACTGGTGATGACGATGGTATTCCCGCTTTACTTAATTTGGGTGAAGTACACAGTCAAGGCATTGAATGGACGCTGGTGGGAGATTTAACCGATAACCTGACCGTCACGGCAAACTATGCCTATAACGAGACCGAAGTGGTTAAAGGGGTAACGAACGACAGTTTAACCAATACGTTTGATAGTAAGCACTTTGCCAATGCGCCGCGTCATCAAGCAGGGATATGGACCCGTTACGATATCAATGCACTCGATTCGGCGATTGCTTTTGGCATGGACTATGTGGGCGAGCAGTTCAGCCTCGATGGCCAAACGGTGAAGCCCCATACGATTTTTGACATGAGCTGGACGACCCAGTGGGATCAAACTCAAGTTCGCTTAAATCTTAAAAATATCTTCGATAAAGAATATGCCGTCAGTGGTTTTAGTGAGCGTAATGGCCATTTCCCCGGTGAGCCGCGTAATATCACGCTTGAACTGAGTCATAAGTTTTAATGCATTGATGTAAAAATAGCTTGTTCGTTAAGGATGATGAGCAAGCTGGAGCGAATGGGTTAATCTTGCGCGAATAACCGCCGTAGCTCTCTGTCTGTATTCGTGCATTTAGCATGGATTAACCTTGTGTGACTTATCATCTTAATAGTGTTTACCTATTAAGATGATAGTTTCTATCCGTTATCCTTTCTGATTCAGCTTGTTTAGACTCGCCTTATATGAATTATTCGATAAGGTTTTCCTATGCACGCCGTCAGCCACTTAGCCTCCAAAGACCCTCAATCTAACGCTAGCCCACAGGTGGCCCTGATTGCAGAAGGTGGTGGTCAGCGCGGTATATTCACCGCAGGCGTGCTCGATGCTTGGCTTGATGGCGGATTCGATCCCTTTGATTTGTTTATCGGTACCTCAGCAGGTTCACAGAATCTCAGCAGTTTTTTGGCCCGCCAAAAGGGTTATGCCAAACGCTTAATCCGCGGTTTATCGCGCCATAAACGCTTCTATCGACTCGGTCGCGGGTTAGTCGGCGGCAATGTAGTCGATTTAGATTGGTATTTTGAGCAGACGCGACAAGGGATGTTTAAATTAGATCTTAACGCGGCGACAGCTTCACTCGGTCATCGGCAGTTACTGATCACAACTACGAATGCCAGTGATCGCAAAGGTTACTTTTTTAGTCCAAGCAGTAAAAGCCAGTGGCGCGAATTGCTAAAAGCTTCTAGCGCATTACCATTTTTATATAAACAAGGGGTGAAACTCACGCCTTGGCTAAATGACAACGCCTGTAATAGTGACAACGCCTGTAATAGCGACAAGGCTTCTAATAACGGCGCGGCTAATCATAGCGCCTCTGGTTACGGCACAGCATTAAGCGAAGGTATTGATAGTGATTTTTATCTCGATGGCGGCTTAGCTGCGCCTTTACCTGTGCGTGAGGCCTATCGTCGTGGTGCCCGCAAAATTGTGGTGATCCGTACTGTGAGCGAGGATTTTCAGGCGCAATCGGCTTGGGTTCACAAATTAAAATCTTGGATTTGTGTTTCTGGCTTTTGCCCGAAAACCATAGATTACTTAGTGCAGCACGAACAAGCCTATCAGGATGAATTGGACTTTATCGCTAATCCGCCAGAGGATGTGGAGATAGTGCAGATTTTTGCTGCTGAAAATTTGCAAAGTAAATTGCTGGGCAGTACCGATGCGGATTTACGCCATGATTATCATGCGGGGTTGAGTGCTGGAAAGCAGTTTTTAAGCCTAGATCAGATGGCGTTGACGCAGAGTAATGCTTATTTTCAAACTCAAGTGCAAACCAACGCTCAAACTCACATTCAAGCTCATTCTCAAATCAAGCCATTCAGTGCGCTGTCAGCCTAGTTTGGTATTTTAGCTAAGTCACCATTTTGTACGTGAGTAAGCAATAAAAGTAAAAAGCATCAAAATACAATCGCCACCCTAGGGTGGCGCTTGTGGTTGGCTGTATTAACCAGTTCATCAATCTAGCTCATTAACCTAATTTATGAACTTAGTCCTTCAACGTTAGGCTATTAATAACTTGAGGTGTGTACAGAGCGTACTGCTCGGCCTGATGGGTCGATAATGCCGCGTAAGCTTTCGTCCCAAGCTAATGCTTCTGGCGTTGAACAGGCGACGGATTTACCGCCTGGAACCGTTTCTGCAGCGCCGCTCAGTGGATAATGTTCCTCAAAGAAGCAGCGATAGAAATAGGCTTCTTTGGTTTCTGGCGTGTTGTATGGGAAACGGAATTTCGCGTTCGCCAATTGTAAATCATCCACACGCGCTGCCGCTTGTTCTTTCAAACCGTCAATCCAAGAGTAGCCCACACCGTCACTGAATTGTTCCTTTTGACGCCACGCCACTTCTTTTGGCAATTTATGCTCAAAGGCTTTACGCAGAATGTGTTTCTCAATACGGCCATCCTTAGACATTTTCGCTTCAGGGTTGATGCGCATCGCCACATCCATAAACTCTTTATCGAGGAAAGGCACACGGGCTTCTAATCCCCAAGCGGCCATGGCTTTGTTGGCTCGCAGACAATCGAACAGATGCAGCTTATCGAGTTTGCGGACTAACTCCTCGTGGAATGCCTGTGCGTTTGGCGCTTTATGGAAGTATAAATAGCCGCCAAATAGTTCGTCAGCACCTTCACCCGACAACACCATTTTAATGCCCATCGCTTTGATTTTACGCGCCATTAAATACATTGGCGTGGCAGCACGTATGGTGGTGACATCGTAGGTTTCTAAGTGATAGATCACTTCTTTAATCGCATCTAAGCCTTCTTGGAAGGTGAAATGGATCTCATGGTGAATCGTACCAATCGCTTCGGCGACCTTTTTGGCGGCGATTAAATCTGGCGCACCTTCAAGGCCGACGGCAAAGGAATGCAACTGTGGCCACCAAGCGTTGGTTTCGCCATCGTCTTCAATGCGGCGTTTAGCAAAGGTTTGCGTCACGGCGGAAATGATCGATGAATCTAAACCGCCCGACAGCAACACACCATAGGGCACGTCTGACATTAATTGACGTTTGACCGCCGCTTCTAATGCGTCACGCAATTCTTCTTGGCTGGCTGGGTTATCTTTAACCGCATCATAGTTTTGCCAATCGCGGGTGTAGTATTTCACTGCGGCGGCATCGCTTGAGTACAAATATTGGCCCGGTAAGAATTCTTCTACCGTTTTACACACTGGCATCAAGGCTTTCATTTCTGAGGCAACATAGAAGTTACCCGCAGCGTCACGGCCTGTATATAGCGGGATGATACCCATGTGATCGCGGCCGATAAGGTATCTGTCTTGGGCTTTGTCATATAACACAAAGGCGAAGATACCGTTTAATTTATCAAGAAATTCAGTGCCATATTCTTGATACAGCGCCAGAATGACTTCACAGTCAGAGTTGGTTTGATAGCTGTACTTATCGCCTAATTGGGCTTTCAATTCTTTGTGGTTATAGATTTCGCCGTTGACCGCGAGGATCAAACTGCCATCTTCAGTCAGCAGCGGCTGAGCACCGTGTTCAATGTCAACAATCGCTAAACGTTCGTGGGCAAGAATTGCCTTATCACTGGCATAAATACCTGACCAGTCAGGGCCACGGTGGCGCATGAGCTTAGACATTTCTAGCGCGACTTGGCGCAGTTCTTTGGCATCAGATTGGATATCTAAAATCGAAAAGATTGAACACATAGTACAACTCCTACACTGTCTGTCATTTGAGGATGTCTCAATTGAGGTTTAATGTGCCAGCAATTTAGGCATTTGCCAAACACTATTTTTGACGCTTTATCTGTTTATTGGTGTTTTTGTTGATTTAGGTGTTTATGTTTCATGGTTTTATTTGGGAATAATTCATTTAATTTGCGTTATTTTTGATGATTTGTTTTTGTCGTTTGATTTGGCGCGGGGAGTTTTGGGGAATCCACAATGTGTTTTGAAAATATGTCGATGATAGAAAAACTGCGAAAAAGCCCTTAAACAATGAGTTGTCACGTTTAAGTGTTTTATTTTTAATCAATTAATGCGCCGAGTTTGACATCAACCAATGGCATAAGACTATTCATAATGACGTGGTGGGTATTTAGCGATAACGGCATTTTTTGTGAACTGAAAACAAAAAAAGCACGCGAATGGTTCACGTGCTTGTAGGTCTTGTTTGGCGCTTTGGCTGGCGTAGGAGGCGCTCTATTCAGCTGGCGCTTTATTTCGCAGATGCGACTAGCCAGACGTCAATAAGAGACGGCTAACCCAGCTGCCTCTCGCAAGAAGCCACTGACTTAGCCTGTTATTTTGCGTCCGTTACCAGCGTTGTTTTGGCTGGGCGCAGGCTATTGAATTCTGTGCCTTGATAATATCCCGGCCAATCTTCACTGTTGCCCAATGTGCGTGTGACTTGGTAATAGATTTGTAAGTCTTGCAGCGCGCCGCTTAAATCCCAATCTTCACGATATTCATCGCAGACATTGTGATAACAGCCTTTCATTGTGGCTTGCATCTGAGTCTTATAAGCAGCCGTGGCTTCATCAACGGGGTTGCTACCGCCGCCGGCAAATACCGCTGGCACGCCAAGTTTGGCAAAGCTGAAATGATCTGAACGGAAGAAACCGCCCGAAGCGGGATTTTTCTCACCCATGGCGATGCGGTTTTGTTGTTTAGCCGCATCGATAAGATAAGTTTCTAACTCAGATTTACCTTTGCCGACGATGGTAAAGTCTTTGGTTTTGCCATAGATATTAGTGCTGTCGAGGTTTAACACTGCCACGGTTTTGTCGATAGGATAAAGTGGATTAGCGGCGTAATAGCGTGAACCGAGTAAGCCCTGTTCTTCACCTGTGGTGGCAATAAAGGTGACCGAGCGCGCTAAACCATGGCCTTGTTTGGCATTGTCGGCTAATTGTCTGGCGATTTCGAGAATGCCGGCAGTGCCTGAGGCATTATCCATGGCGCCGTTATAAATTTGATCGCCTGCTTTTGTCTCGTCTTTACCTATGTGATCCCAATGGGCGGTGTAGAGGATTTGCTCGTCGGCTTGTGTGCTGCCGGGGAGTGTGGCGACCACATTGTAGCTATTCGCGTATTCGGCTTTATTTTTAAAGGCGATGTTGGCCGTTTGCTCAAGGGGTAAATTGATTGAGCTGTCGGCGGCGCGTGCCATTAAATTAGGCAGTGATAAACCGGCTTTATCGAACAGTTGCGTAGCCGCGTCCAGTGTAAGCCAGCCTTCGACTTGGATACGGCTATCTTGTTCTGCTTTACTGAGGACCAGATCTTGCTGTGGTCCAGTCCAACTATTTTCTATCACGGACCAAGGGTAAGAGGCGGGCTCGGTATCATGGATAATCAGTGCGCCGAGTGCGCCTTGACGACTGGCCTCTTCAAATTTGTAGCTCCAACGGCCGTAATAGGTCATGGCTTTACCGTTGAATTTCCCCGAGTCAGGGCGAGCAAAGCCGGGATCGTTCACTAAGATCACCGCGATTTTGCCTTTCATGTCGAGATCTTGGTAATCATTCCAACCATATTCAGGGGCATTCACCCCATAGCCGACGAAGACTAATGGCGCGTTCTCAATACTAATACCACCGTTATCGTGGCGACTGCTGAGCACTAGATCTTTTCGGTATTTAAAGGGTAATCCTGCCAGCGTGACTTGCTGCGCTTCATCTGCGGTATAGCTCACCATAGGCACAGGTTGTAAAAAGCTGCCTTGGTACGCGCCCTTGAGTCCCATCTCTGTAAAGGCTTTGGTCAAATAATCCAAGGTGAGTTTTTCACCGTGAGTGGTGGGCGCACGACCTTCAAATTCATCGGATGACAGAGCTTTAATATCATTTCTAAAGCGCACTTCATTAAACTGCACTGGTTTGAGTTCAGCCAAAGTGCTGTTGCCATCAGGCTCTGATACATTTGGACTACAGGCACTGAGCATGGCCAACGCACAGAGTGGATACAGACGTCGCATAGGTTAATCCTACTGTTGTTTTAATTAAGGTATTTTAGATTTATGTTAATCATTCAGAAGCGAGACTTATCATGAAGCAAGCCGCGGTGAGCCACAAGGTTGAGAAGAAGGTGAATATGTTACTTAATGTTGCTTTACCCTATGCAATACGCCTTTGGGCTAGGCGTGTTGCATAGGTAATGTTTAAGCGACTGGCAAAGATGAATTGCTAGACGTAGGATTAGACATCTGTTTAAACCATTGTTTAAACAACGTCGATATCGCCGGCGCAGGCAAACACATGGTTCGGGCGGAAGGGTTCTTTGTCGATATCTTCAAGCTTACTCACGCCGCTAGTGACCAGAATGGTTTCAAGCCCTGCTTGGAAGCCCGCCAAAATATCGGTACGCATATTGTCGCCTATGATGACAGTGTCTTCCGAGTGCCCATCGATATGATTAAGTGCAGAGCGAATAATCCAAGCGCTCGGTTTGCCCACGTAGAAAGGTTTCTTACCGGTAATACGTTCGATGGGTGAGCAGAGTGCGCCACAAGCAGGGCTGTAGGCTGGACCGTGGGTATCGGGGTTAGTGGCAATAAAGCGCGCGCCGCGTGCGATGAAGCCTGCCGCTTTATGGATCATCTCCCAGTTGTAGGAGCGGGTTTCACCGACAATCACAAAATCAGGGTTAATATCGGTAATGGTAAAGCCTGCTTTGTAGAGTTCGTGGGTGAGGGCGCCTTCGCCAATGACATAGGCCTTGCTGCCTTCTTGGTGTTTTAAAAAGTCGGCGGTGGCCATGGCGGAGGTGTAAAAGCATTCTTCAGGAATATCAATACCGGCGGCACTTAAACGGTTTTGCAGATCCTTACCCGTTTGTACGGGATAGTTAGTCAGGACGACTAACGGATTGCCTTGCTCTAAAATGCGCTGGATAAATTTGTCGCTGCCTGGGATTAGTTTATTGTCGTGCAGTAGTACACCATCGATATCGCAGATAATATTTTTCATCTAATAGTCTCTTGTCATGCCGATCAAAAATCACTTTTTCGTTAAGTTATCTAATGCCACATTGCCTCAGAAAACAATGCTTTTGTTGAAAATAGTTAAAAAAATAGAGACCCGAAGGTCTCTATTTTTTTGATTGGTACAACTTACTGTCAAGTGGAACTAGTCGGGCGCGTAACCGCTTGGGCCGATAAGGTTGCCATCGAGATAGGCTTGGCCATTTTGCATGTTAAGACGTTGCTGACTAAACCATTTCACCACGAGCGGATAAATAGCATGTTCTTGCTCATGCACGCGGGCGGCGAGCATATCAGCGGTATCTTCTTCATAAACAGGCACTTTGGCCTGTAATATCACCGGGCCAGCATCCAGCTCAGGCGTGACAAAATGCACGCTGGCACCATGTTCGCTGTCGTTCGCGTCTATGGCACGTTGATGGGTGTTTAAGCCAGTGTATTTAGGTAGCAGCGAAGGATGAATATTGATCATGCGACCTAGGTAATGATTCACGAAATCATCGGTTAAGATCCGCATAAATCCCGCCAACACGATTAAATCGGGCTGGTACTTTTCAATCACTGTCATTAAACGTGCATCGTATTCAGAGCGAGATTCACCTTGGTGAGCTATCACGCAGCTGGTATCAATTTCGCCATGATGGGCGCGCACTAGGCCATAGGCATCGGGTTTATTACTGATGACTCCGACAACTTCGGCCTGCAGATTATCGTCGCAACCGTCGATAACCGCTTGCAGGTTACTGCCATTTCCGGAAATTAATACAACTACACGACAGCTCTGGGGCATTACAGGATCTCCACTTGCTCTTCATTGCCTTCACGATGTGCGATAGCACCGATAAGCCATGCTTGTTCGCCTTCTGCAGCCAGTAATGCAAGTGCTGCATCTACTTTATCGGCTGGTAGCGCGACTAACATGCCGACGCCACAGTTGAAGGTGCGATACATTTCGTATTCTGCAATGTTGCCATTTTCCATTAACCAACTGAAAACAGCGGGCCATTGCCATGAATCGCCTTGGATAACCGCTTTTAAATTATCTGGCAGTACGCGCGGGATGTTTTCCCAGAAGCCGCCGCCAGTAATGTGCGCCATCGCATGGACATCAGATGCTTCAATCAGTTTGAGCAATGATTTTACGTAAATTTTGGTTGGCTCAAGTAGATGTTCAATCAGCGGTTTGCCGTTGAGATCTTGTTGAGGGTCTGCTTGGCTCACTTCTAATACTTTACGTACTAAAGAGTAACCATTTGAATGAGGGCCGCTTGAGGCTAATGCAATAAGTGCATCACCCGCTGCCACTTTGCTACCGTCAATAATGTCGGCTTTTTCAACTACACCCACGCAGAAACCCGCTAGGTCGTAATCTTCACCTTCATACATGCCTGGCATTTCAGCGGTTTCACCGCCAATTAACGCACAACCAGATTGGAAACAACCTTCGCCGATGCCGTTGACGACGGATGTTGCCGTTTCTACATCGAGCTTGCCTGTTGCGTAGTAATCGAGGAAAAACAGTGGCTCAGCGCCTTGAACGATCAGATCGTTCACACACATGGCGACTAAGTCTATGCCGACAGTGTCATGTTTTTTATAGTCGATAGCTAAACGTAATTTAGTCCCAACACCATCGGTGCCAGACACTAAAACCGGTTGTTTGTATTTAGTGGGGATTTCACACAGGGCGCCAAAACCACCTAAGTTGCCCATAACTTCTGGACGACGGGTACGTTTAACGGCTGCTTTAATGTTACTTACCAGTGCATTACCTGCATCAATATCAACGCCGGCATCTTTATAGCTCAGTGGGGTAGGTGTGCTCACGGAGGGATCCTCTCGGGTACATCGTTATTGGATTTTATGCGGCGGTATTCTACCAGCTTGTGCTAGGGGTCGAAAGTCATGATTTGGATTTATGCCCCTCGGCGGAGTTTTTTTGGTCTGAATACGAAATATTCTATTTTTAGAGGTCTTGAGTTTGGTCACAAAATAGTAAATCACAGTAGGTATCTTAGACGATTGGGGATTATTCTTGCGAGATAGCTCACGATTAGACCGAATGGCAAAACTTTCTGTTTTACCTAGTAAACAAATCAACTAGAATCTGAAAAATTTGCCTAAAATAATACGCCGAAAAATAAGCAGGAGAGAAAAATGAAAGTTGTCGAGGTTAAACATCCTTTAGTGCGTCACAAAATCGGTTTAATGCGCGAAGGTGACATTAGCACTAAACGTTTCCGTGAACTAGCCGCCGAAGTGGGTAGTTTATTAACCTATGAAGCTACCGCAGATTTCGAAACTGAAACGGTGACGATTGAAGGCTGGAATGGTCCGGTTGAAGTCGATCAAATCAAAGGTAAGAAAGTCACTGTTGTGCCAATTTTACGTGCGGGTTTGGGCATGATGGACGGCGTACTCGAGCACATTCCAAGTGCGCGTATCTCAGTTGTCGGTATTTACCGTGATGAAGAGACCCTTGAGCCAGTGCCTTATTTTGAGAAGCTGGCCAGCGACATGAACGAGCGTATCGCCTTAGTTGTCGACCCAATGCTCGCGACTGGTGGTTCTATGATTGCGACCGTTGATTTATTGAAAAAGCGCGGTTGTACTTCAATTAAGGCCTTAGTGCTAGTGGCTGCGCCTGAAGGCATTAAAGCCTTAGAAGCGGCGCATCCGGATATTGAATTATATACTGCCGCTATCGATAGATGCTTAAACGAGAAAGGTTATATCCTGCCAGGTCTGGGTGATGCGGGCGATAAAATCTTTGGTACTAAATAGCCAAAGTTGCTAAATAATCTGAGTTGCTGATGCTCAATTGAGCGGATGTGGTCAGTAAGGGAGCCTAGGCTCCCTTTTTGTTTTTGTTCAATACAGAAATAACAACTTTATCTTAAGCTGCTAAAGTTTAGAATAAGCTAAATAATAATTATCTATTGAAGTTGTTTTTATTGGCTTATTTTGCAATGTTATTGATCGCAGTTTACGTTTTGTGCAAGGTACATTGTCGGTAGAACAGGGATTAAGAGGAATTATGGGAAATTCGGCTCTCAACTGGTTATTATTGCGTCGATCATTTGAATTTGCGACCCTCTTGTTTGTCGTACTCCTACTTATTCTATTACCGATTAAAATCGATAGAGAGCATAAATCCTTTGTGTCTTTTGTAAAAAACGAGCAACTTACACCGAGTTATATTGAACTGCTCGGTAAAAGCTTATCTCTGCACGATATTATTGATTTCAATAAATCCTCTTTAGCGCTTTTTCAACTAGACCCTTCCAGATTAATGCTGCCGCAAGGGGGAGTGCTTTCCGCAGAAGAAGAACAAGTCTTACGCTACTTTGATTATCTCTATTCCAGTAAAAAGACCAATGCCGAAGATATATTCCTGTATGTGGGACTTTATCGCAGTGATGCCATGTATTTTGCCACCCCAATTCCTGAGGACGTAAAAGCGCGGCTGATTAAAGACCGTACTTCAACGAATGAGTTTTGTCAGAGTCTGCACTATTGCGCGAAAGACGCGACCCCAGAGTCCTTAGCCGATGGAATCGTATTATCCATTCCTTATCAAGATGAAGTCAGTGGGAAAGTCATTTTATCGATGGCATCACCGATTTCATCATCTAATGATCCTAATCATTTCATCGGTGATGTTATTGCCGACACGGCCTTAATGACGTCGGTTTTTATGCGTAATAAACATGTTGAATTGCAGAAAACGGATTATGGTACTGAGTTGGTGATCACGACAGATAGCCTTTGGGCTGAACTGACGCCGGAGTTCTTGTTTTATTCGATGACAAATCATTTAGATAACATGACTTCACTGACATATAAAATCAGTATATTTCGTTTCATTGTGTGGAATTTGCCCCTGTGGTTTTTGTTATCTATCGTGATCTTCTTCGTTCAAATTAATATCAATCGTTTTAGGAAACTTCGTACTGAGCGTCAACGGTTTAGTGAAGCGATGTTATTGGATGCTTTTACTCGAACCTATAATAAGAAAGTCTATGAGACCACAGTGTTTGATGTCGCAACTAAGGGGCATTACGCGGTGATCTGCGTGGATGGCGACAAAATCAAAACCATTAATGATACCTATGGGCATAAACTCGGGGATATGGCGATCATGCAAATTGTTGATGCGATGCGCAGTGTATTTCGAGAAAATGATTTGTTAATCAGAACCGGCGGTGATGAGTTTGTCGTCATCTTGGCTAATTGTACTTTTGAACGGGCCTTATTGTTGGCTGAACATTTACGTCAGGCGGTCGCAGAGCGGCAGTTTTTAAATGTGCTGACAGTCTCCTGCGGTGTGGCTGATTCGCAAGATTATGCTTCCTTTGAGGCAGTGCTACAAGCGGCGGATAAAGCGTTATATGAGGATAAAAAGAATAAGCAAGGAAGTCGCAAGCTTGACCCGACACCTTAATTATCATGTTAATTATTACATTCATTATTACGTGAGTTATCGAGTTAATCACTGAGTTAACCAGCTGCCCGCAATAAAGTGAATACCCGAGATAAAAAACAGCGCGGAGAATGCCGCGCTGTTGTTACTTTCTAATACGGTAATATAAACGTCTGCGATAACACTTACAACACCATGGCCGCAATCCACCCAAACACTAATAGTGGAATATTGTAGTGGATAAATGTTGGGATCACGCTGTCACGAATGTGGTCGTGTTGACCATCGGCATTCAAACCTGCAGTGGGACCTAAGGTGGAATCTGATGCTGGCGAGCCCGCATCACCCAGCGCGGCTGCAGTGCCGACTAACGCGATTGTGGCCGCTACTGAAAAACCAAAACTTAATGCCAATGGTACATATATCGTCGCGATAATTGGAATGGTGGAGAAAGACGACCCAATTCCCATAGTGATCAGTAGACCAACCAGTAGCATTAAGAAGGCCGCGAGTGCTTTATTATCCCCAATGATGTCGCTAAGTGAGGCCACAAGCGTACCTACTTCACCGGTTTCTTTCACTACAGCGGCAAAGCCAGCTGCTGAAATCATGATAAAGCCGATATTGGCCATCATTCGCACACCTTGGTTGAAGATATCTTGGTCGGCGACATGCTTCAAGGCACCCGAAAAACTGAAAATCATGAAGCCGACTAAGGCACCAAAAATCATAGAGTCAGTTTCGAGTTGTACGACGAGAGTGGCTAATATCGCCAGTGCAGCAATGATGATATTGCGTTTGTTGAGATTTTCTTCAGGTTCAGCGACCAACACTTTTGCCTCGTCGTAAGTCCGAGGTTTACGGTAACTGATGAATACTGCAGTGAGTAACCCTACGACCATACCCGCGGCAGGGATTAACATGGCAGGCGGAATTTGCTCGCGAGCAGCGGCTAAGCCATTGCTGGTTAAGTTGGAAAGCAGAATATCATTTAAGAAAATGCCACCAAAACCAATTGGTAAAATCATATAGGTGGTGACTAGGCCGAAGGTGAGAACACAAGCCACAAGGCGGCGGTCGATGTTCAGTTTGGTCATCACATGTAAGAGTGGTGGGACTAAAATCGGAATAAAGGCGATATGGATCGGTAAAATATTCTGTGAAGCCATCGACATGACGAGTAGCGATAACAGCAGTAACCAGCGTACCCAGTTAGTGTTAGTGGGATTAGGATCTTGTCCAAGGCTACTAATGATGCTTCTAGAAATCAGCGTCGTTAAGCCTGAATGCGATAGTGCGACAGCGAAGGCGCCTAATAATGCATAACTGAGCGCAATTTGTGCGCCGCCACCTAAGCCTGTATTAAAGGCATCTATAGTTTGGTGCAGATCCATTCCGCCTACCAATCCCGCCACGAGGGCGCTCACGGTCAGGGCAATAACCACATTCACCCTAGCTAAACTGAGTGCTAACATTAAGCTCACTGCAATTACGACTGCATTCATTATCAATTTTCTTAATTCTTTAAGCCAAAGGAGCTATTTTCGACTGCAAAGGCAGTGGATGTCCAGTTTGCCGAGGGCTTATCTGAAAAATATCTGAAAATGTGATCATGCTGGGTTTTGTCTGTTAGCTGAATGTGGATTGCTCCGCACACTGGATACACAGATTGCTCTATCCTTAGTCAGGTAAAATGGAAATACCCTTGAAAAATGTGATATTGGTCTTAAATAGGTTGTAAGGCACAGCACACGACTTATAATGCCTAAGGATTTGATTGGTAAGAACACCTTTTAATCAGTAAGGATTTAACTTGACCTAGGTTGAGAACATACTGGCTAGAAGGCATCTTGCCTTACACTTAGTTCAACTCATAGATGGAGATATAAAATGAGCGTATTAGTAGGCCGTCAGGCTCCTGATTTTACTGCTGCAGCTGTATTAGGTTCTGGCGAAATCGTTGATAGCTTTAACTTGACTGCAGCCATCAAAGGCAAACCAGCCGTCGTATTCTTCTATCCACTTGACTTCACTTTCGTTTGCCCATCAGAGTTGATCGCTTTTGATCACCGTATGGAAGAGTTCACTAAGCGTGGCGTAGAAGTGATTGGTGTGTCTATCGATTCTCAGTTTACCCACAATGCATGGCGTAACACCCCAGTTGAAAAAGGCGGTATTGGCCAAGTTAAATACACGCTAGTGGCTGACGTTAAACATGAAATCTGTAAAGCATACGATGTTGAGCATCCAGAAGCGGGTGTGGCTTTCCGTGGTTCATTCTTGATCGACAAAGAAGGCATGGTTCGTCACCAAGTCGTTAACGATCTGCCATTAGGCCGTAACGTTGATGAAATGCTACGTATGATCGATGCACTGCAATTCCATGAAGAGCACGGTGATGTTTGTCCTGCTGGCTGGGAAAAAGGCGATAAAGGTATGAATGCAAGCACTGAAGGTGTTGCTGCTTACCTGTCTGAAAACGCAAGCTCACTGTAATTAGTACTTTTCTAATCACAGTCGCCTGTTAAATGAAAAAAGCTGCCAATGGCAGCTTTTTTGTTTTTTCATTGCTTAAGATCTATTGTTAACTGTTAAATTTATTCCACAGTACCGATTTCGGCATCCTGCGCATCCACAGCCAGTAATGGCCAGCCACCTAATGATTTCCAACGATTCACTATATGACAAAAAAGCTCCGCGGTACGTTCGGTATCATATAGCGCCGAATGGGCTTCTTTATTATCGAAGGGAATACCCGCCATAATGCATGCCTTGGCAAGTACGGTATGACCAATGGCGAGTCCGGCGAGCGTTGCTGTGTCAAAGGTGGCAAAAGGATGAAACGGCGAGCGTTTTAAGTCGCAACGTTCTATCGCCTTACTCACAAAACCATGATCGAATGCCGCATTGTGCGCCACTATGATACTGCGATGGCAGTCGGAGGCTTTTTGGGCTTTCTTCACGGCTTTAAATATTTCTAAAAAGGCTTCTTTTTCGCTCACCGCTCCCCGTAACGGATTAGTGGGATCAATACCGTTGAACGCTAACGCTTCGGGTTCTAAATTTGCGCCTTCAAAGGGCTCAATGTGGAAGTGTAGGGTTTTATCGATTCCTATCACACCTTCATTGTCCATTTTTAGTAGGGTGACGGCAATTTCTAGCAACGCATCGGTTTGAGAGTTGAAGCCCGCAGTTTCGACATCAATGACTACGGGAAAGTAGCCTCGAAATCGGTATTTCAATTTGTTCGCGTCGCAAATGTCACTCATAAAGTACTCAAGAAAATTCACAGGGCGCTATTATGCTAAATGTGTTGGGGTGTGTCATGCTTGATTGGTGGTTTTATGAGCTAAAGGAACTAAATAGTTTGCCGATAAAGCCATGTAACCGATTAAACATGAGTAAAGGCTATGTGGCGAAAACTGATATTAGTATCAATTTTATGCGTTCCAGCAACTGCAATGGCAGAGTTGCGCCATTATGTCGCCTCTTTAAGTGATTCCCAGTGGCGAGTGAGTGAAAATACTCCCATCGTCTGTCGCCTTGAGCATGATATTCCTTCTTACGGTAAAGCAATTTTTACCAGTGAAGCGG
Organism: Shewanella sp. S23-S33; assembly: GCF_043359565.1. NCBI lineage: Bacteria > Pseudomonadati > Pseudomonadota > Gammaproteobacteria > Alteromonadales > Shewanellaceae > Shewanella > Shewanella sp. S23-S33. The sequence continues at coordinate 62,947 of NZ_JBHFFD010000033.1, forward strand.
GTAAACAGCAGAATATGACTTTTACCTTAGATATGTGGGTAAAACCTGATCAAGTGACGCAGGCGAAATTAATTAGCCGCGCGCCACAGTGGCGTCCTGGTGTGGTATCGAAAGAGATCACGTCATTACATTATCAAAAGTACTTTAACGGTGAAGTGCCTAAGCGTGCAGCTTGGTCTATGTTGGCAGAGTTGAGTCGTGGTATGGAACCAACGTTTTACTATGCTGATTGGTATAACGAGTCGAATAAGATAGCTGTGGGTTTGTCTTCAGCTAATTTTGGCCGTAAATATACTGAGTTTAAAGCTTGTCTAGCGCATTTATTGCCCTATAGCTTTGAAGATATCGCTTTTACTGTATTAAATTACGATGAAGGCGGAACCGATTTAACTCGTTTCTCCCAGCAACAACTGTCTCGGGTGCAAGAATATTTAGCCTATGATCCCTTGGTAGAGTTAGTGCTGGTGGATGCATATACCGACAGCTATGGTGGCCGTTCAGTAAACCAGAAAGTGTCGGATACACGAGCAGCGTCGGTAAAAGAGTTCTTTGTTGCCAGTGGTATTCCTCAAGATCGTATTGTCACATTCGGGCATGGTGAGCGTCGTCATGTGGCTTCCAATGATGATATGGATGAAAGGGCGCGTAACCGTCGCGTTGTTATACGGATCAGTAAACCTTTTTAGTGATTTTTTTACCTAGGTTTTAAGTGTTTTCAATGCCAAGTTTATGACTTGGCATTGTCGTTTTTAAAAGAAGGAGAGTTCAGGCAGTATGCCACTTTAATCGAATGATTCGCTCAATTTGCGCGTATGGGTAAAAATAATGAGATTTTTTAATTTGTAGTGATGACATATCCACCTCAACAAGTACTGCAGAAAGCGAGAGTGGGATAAGTACGAGTAATATAGATGAAGTATAAAACTTGGCCGTTGCAATAATCAGGATTGTGTTTGAAATGCTAAAAAAAAAGCCCGCTTAAACTAAGCGGGCCGCAAAAATAATGCATTTGCAATCAACAAATTGAAGGAAGGAAGTCAAGCATAAGAACCAGAAAAGAAACTGAAGTGTTGGGAACACACCAGTTTAAAAGTTCTTTGTTTTCGATATCTGCAAGCAGTTATCTCCTGAAAACAAGCACATTCTATTGGGAAACCTGTTGTAAAACAAACGAGAAAAATTGCCCATAAACATTAGTAATTCTAATGGCTACAAAGGTGATTTATATCACTTAAGTCACTATTTACCTTGATTAATAACTTATAACTCACTATTAATGCATAATAATACACTTCAATAAGCTTATCCTTGCTGCTATTTTGTTAAATTCACGATACAGCTTAAAAAACTTCATATTAAGTTACGCCATTGCCATGATTTTTTTTACTTGTATAGTACTTGCTGAAAAGGCCTTAAGCCCGAAACCATAAGAAGGACGACAACACGATGGCATTAAGATTTCGCCTTGCAAAGCAAGGTTTGTTAGTGGCCACATTGGGGATGGCACTCGGTGCCTGCCAAAGTGGCAATGCACCTGAGCAAAATTCGACTGAGCAGGCAAGCGCAACTAAACTCGTTTACCCTGTTACTGAAAAAGATGACCTCGTCGAAACCATTCATGGTGTCGCTGTGGCCGACCCTTATCGTCATCTGGAGGCCAATACGCCTGAAACTGAAGAGTGGGTAAAAGAACAACAAGACTTTGGTCAAGCCTACCTCGCTAAGATCCCCAATAAACAAGCTGTGGTCGAACGTATTACAGAACTTTGGAATTACGAAAAAGTCTCTGCTCCGTTTGAAAACGGCGACAATCAATTTTACTACCGTAATGATGGCCTACAGGCGCAATCGGTTTTGTACGTTAAAGGTTTAGATGGTGTTGAAAAGCCTGTTCTTGACCCAAATAAACTGTCTGCGGATGGTACTGTTGCCTTATCCGGCGTTGCTGTGAGTAATGACGGTAAAATTTTAGCCTATGGCGTTTCAAATTCTGGCTCAGATTGGCAGCAATGGCAGTTCGTTGATATTGCAACCGGTAAGAAACTGGGCGATGAACTGAAATGGATTAAATTTTCTAGCGCAGTGTGGGATAAAGAAAACCAAGGCGTGTTTTATGCCCGTTATGATGCCCCAGCAGGGGGGGATGTCTTAGCTGACGTTAATTTTAACCAAAAAGTGTATTACCACAAATTAGGCACAGACCAACATCAAGATCTATTGATTTATGAGCGTCCACAGAATAAAGATTGGGGCTTTGGCATTGATGTCTCTGAGAAAGGTGAATACTTATTACTGTCGATTTCTCAAGGTACGGATAAGCGTAATCGTTTCTTCTATAAATCGTTATTTGAGCCTAAATCCCAAGTGGTGGAATTGATCCTCAAATTAGAAGCTGAATATGAGTTTCTCGGTAATGATGGTTCAGTGTTTTATTTCAAAACTGACTTAGAGGCACCTAACGGTAAAGTGATTGCGATTGACACCCGCAATAGTGATAAATCGCAATGGCAAACGATTATTCCTGAGTCTAAAGATCCGATTAATAATGTCGCCATGATTAATGACCATTTAGTGGTGAGTTATTTACATGATGTGTTAGGTCAATTATCGATTTACAGTATGGGTGGTCAGAAGCGTCAAGATGTGGCATTGCCTGGTCTTGGCAATGTGACAGGGCCTTTTGGTAAAGCCAGCAAAGATTATTTCTACTATGTGTTTAATAGTTATATTCAGCCTGAAACCACCTATAAGTTTGATTTTAAAACTGGCGGTTCAACCGTTTTTGCTAAACCCAAAGTCTCGTTTGATCCCGATGACTATGTTTCTGAACAGGTTTTCTATAGCAGCAAAGACGGTACGCGTGTGCCTATGATGCTCTCCTATAAAAAGGGCTTAGTGAAAAACGGTCAAAATCCGACATTACTTTATGCCTATGGTGGTTTTGCCATTTCGATGACACCACGTTTTAGCCCTGCCAATATCGCTTGGTTAGACATGGGTGGCATTTATGCTGTGCCGAGTTTACGTGGCGGCGCTGAGTATGGCGAAAGCTGGCATCAAGCGGGGATGTTCGACAAAAAGCAAAATGTGTTTGATGACTATTTTGCTGCTGCTGAATATCTGGTAAGCGAAAAATACACCAACAGCTCTAAACTCGGTGCCTATGGCCGCAGTAATGGTGGTCTGTTGATGGGCGCTGCTGTGACTCAACGTCCTGAACTTTTTGCTGCCGTATTACCTGCCGTGGGCGTGTTGGATATGCTGCGTTTTCACAAGTTCACTATTGGTTGGGCTTGGACGAGTGAATACGGCAGTGCTGATAAAGCAGAGCAATTCCCTGCGCTATTGGCTTATTCGCCCTATCACAATGTAAAAGCGCAAGCTTATCCTGCGACTATGGTAATGACTGCGGATCATGATGATCGTGTTGTGCCATTACACAGTTTCAAGTTTGCGGCTATGCTGCAGGAGAAACAGCTGGGCAATAAACCAGTCATTATGCGTATCGAGTCAAATGCTGGTCATGGAGCGGGTAAGCCCACGGCGATGAAGATCGACGAATTTGCCGACATCTACAGTTTCTTGTGGCAGAGTTTTGGCTTAACCTTGCCACAAGCTATCGCAAAATAACTAACTATGTTAATAAAATGGGGTCGTTTGACCCCATTCTCTTTTACAATTGCCCCTATTCATCTGAAACCCGCGCTATTCCTATCTATATCTTCATCGGGTCATTCACAAGTCTTGTTTCCCTAGGTATAGTAAGCGTCAATTTTTCAACCAAAATTTGCTTATTTTCAAATGATGTTTCATTGGCCAATTTCAGTCTATTACGAAGACACCGATGCTGGTGGCGTTGTCTATCATTCGAACTACCTCAACTTTTTTGAGCGCGCGCGAACCGAGTGGCTAAAAGCCCTTGGCGTGAGTCAGACTGCGTTATTAGCCGACGACACCGCTTTTGTCGTAAAGCGTGCGGAACTCGATTTTCGCAAAGCAGCACGTTTTGAACAGAACCTTATTGTTGAAACTAAGGTCATAGAGTTGAAAAAGGCCTCGTTGATCTTTCATCAACGCTTGGTCGATAAACAGGGAGACTGTTATTGTGAAGGCACAGTGCTGGTTGTTTGTGTTGCGCTATCACGTATGCGTCCCCGAGCTATTCCCTTAAATATTGTGCAGGAGTTTGACAGTGCAAGCTGATATGTCGATTGTTGGGTTATTTTTACAAGCCAGTTTATTAGTGAAATTTGTTATGTTCACTTTACTTTGCTTGTCGGTGATGTCTTGGACGGTGATTTTACAACGCCGTAGCTTACTGACATCCGCAAAAAGTAAATCGGCGAAGTTTGAAGACAAATTTTGGTCAGGTGTTGATTTAAACCGTTTGTATAAAGAATTATCATCTCGTCCAGATAATAGCGGTTTAGAGTCATTATTTGTGACTGGCTTTAAGGAATATTCACGCCTGAATAAATTAAATAGCAAAGTGCCCGATGCCGTCATGGATGGTACATCGCGAGCTATGCGTGTGACCTTGTCTCGCGAAATGGAAAAGTTAGAAGCTAACTTGCCGTTATTAGCAACGATTGGTTCGACTAGCCCTTATATCGGTTTATTTGGTACGGTATGGGGGATCATGAATTCTTTTATCGCTATTGGTTCGATGGAAAACGCCACCTTAGCTATGGTTGCCCCCGGTATTGCTGAAGCTTTGATTGCAACAGCTATGGGTTTATTTGCTGCAATTCCAGCGGTAATTGCGTACAACCGTTTCTCGACTCAAGTCGATAAATTAGAAATGGCTTACGCAAACTTTATGGAAGAGTTCTCCAGCATTTTGCATCGCCAAGCATACAGTGAGAAGGAAGGGGCATAATGCAACCAGCTTATCAGCGCAAACGTCGCCGCCCCGTTGCTGAAATCAACGTGGTGCCTTATATCGACGTCATGCTCGTGCTGTTAATTATTTTTATGGTAACAGCACCCATAGTGACCCAAGGGGTCAAAGTTGAGCTGCCTCAAGGGGCGGCAGAAGTGTTACCCAATGACAGTAAGCCGCCCATTGTTGCTTCTATCGATGGTGACGGTGATTACTTCCTCAATAAAGGCGGTTCAACGAATGTGCCTATGGATTTGGAAGAATTGGCAACGGAAGTGGCTGCACTTATCGTGACTGAACCTGAGCGTCCTGTTGTGGTTAAAGCCGATAGAAATATTCCTTACGATAAAGTGATTCAGTTGATGGTGACACTGCAGCAAGCTGGCGTGCCATCAGTCGGTTTGATGACGGATTCACCCAAGGAGAAATAGGTGGCAGATAAGTCAGATGTAACATTACCTCTGTCAATTTCAGCGGGTATTCATATTGGCGTGATAATTATTCTGGCGTTAGGAATAGATTTTTCTCACAAACCTGAGCCTATGCAACAAGTTAGCACACCAGCAATCAAAGCGGTTATGGTTGATCAGCAAAAAGTGGCTAATCAAGTTGAGAAACTTAAGCAAGAAAAGCGTGATGCCGAACGCCGTGAGCAAGAACGTCAAGCCGAGCTTGAACGCAAAGCTCAAGAAGCGAAACAGGCACGCGAGCGCGAACAAGCTCAGATTAAACAGCTAGAGCAAGAACGTAAGCAGCAGGAAATTGAGATTCAAAAAGCCAATGAAGCGACCAAATTAGCCCAGGTGAAACAGCAGCAGGAAAAGGAAAAAGCGGTCAAAGCCGAAGCCGACCGCAAGCTGAAAGAGCAGGAGCGTAAGGTTGCTGAAGACGCCGCACAAAAAGCCGCTGAAAAACGCAAGGTTGAAGAAGCTGCTGCAGTGAAAGCTGAAACTGACCGTAAGCAAAAAGCAGATGCGGAAGCTAAAGCTAAAGCGGAGGCTGATGCCAAAGCTAAAGCAGATGCCAAAGCTAAAGCGGATGCCAAAGCTAAAGCAGATGCCAAAGCTAAAGCGGATGCTAAAGCTAAAGCGGATGCTAAAGCCCTTGCCGATCAAGAGCAGGAAATGGCTGATGCATTAGCGGCTGAGCAAGCGGCGCTGTCGCAAACCATGAATAAGCAGATGCAGAGTGAAGTCGGTAAGTATCAGGCAATGATAAAATCAACTATTCAACGTAATTTGGTAGTGGATGAATCTATGCGTGGAAAGACTTGTACTGTCTCTGTGCGTTTAGCGAATGATGGGTTTGTGATCAGCAGCCAAACAAAAGGTGGTGATCCCAACGTTTGTCGTGCAGCAAAAGCGGCGATTTTGAAAGCGGGCAAACTGCCTGTGTCTCCGGATCCTGCGGTTTATAACTTGATGAAAGAAATTAACTTAATCGTTGAACCAACGTTTAATTAAAGGAGCACCATGAAAATATTGGCAAAATGGTTAGCACTGGCAGTTATGCTGTGCACCACCCCCGCGAAAGCGGCATTGGATATTGTGATCACAGAAGGTGTTGACGCAGCGCGTCCCATCGCTGTGATGCCTTTTGTATGGCAAGGTCCTGGCGCACCGCCACAAGCGATTGCTGATGTGGTGATGTCTGACTTAGCTCGTAGCGGTACCTTTAAACCTTTAGACGAGCTCGGACTACCTCAGCGCAATATTGGTGCTTTGGCTCAGTTTCAACCTAGTTCATGGTCTAGCGTTGGCGCAGAAGCTGTGGTGTTAGGTACTGTGAAACCTTACGGAACCGATCAGTATTTGGTGAGCTTTGATTTAATCGATTTAGTTAAAGCACAAAACCAAGCATTGAAAGGCTCAGTCAGCGCTACAGAATTTTTGATGGACAGTCGCCAAACTGTGATTTCAGCAGCACAATTTCGTCAATATGGTCATAGAATTAGCGATATCGTCTATGAAAAGTTAACCGGTATTCGCGGTGCATTCTTAACGCGGATCTCCTACGTCGTGGTCAATCATACTCAAAAAGCACCTTATCAGTTGATGGTTGCTGACTATGATGGTTTTAACGAGCAAATGTTACTGCGCTCACCTGAGCCATTAATGTCACCCACTTGGTCGCCTGATGGGCGTCGTTTGGCGTATGTTAGCTTTGAAAATAAAAAAGCAGAGATTTTCGTACAAGACCTTTATACCCAAGTGCGCACTAAAGTGAGCTCTTTCCCTGGTATTAACGGTGCGCCGGCTTTCTCTCCTGATGGCAAATCTTTGGCTGTGACGCTGTCTAAGGATGGTCAGCCTGAGATCTATGTTATCGATATTGCGACAAAAGCGATTAAGCGTATTACCAATCACTATGCTATCGATACTGAACCATCATGGTATCCTGATGGAAAGTCGTTGATTTTCACCTCTGAACGTGGTGGTAGACCGCAAATTTATCGCGTAGAGTTAAGTTCAGGTAAAGTGAGTCGTGAAACATTTGAAGGTGAATGGAACCTTGGTGGTTCAATTACGCCAGATGGACGTAGTATGATTTTTGTTAACCGTACTAACGGTAAGTTTAATATTGCGCGTATGGATTTAAATACGCGTTTTATGCAGGTGCTAACCTCTACACGCTTGGATGAATCCCCAAGTGTGGCGCCTAATGGTACTATGGTCATATATGGCACTACACACCAAGGTAAGCAAGTATTGGCAGCTGTTTCTACGGATGGACGCTTTAAAGCGAGATTACCCGTGGGTCAAGGCGAGGTGAAATCACCTTCTTGGTCTCCGTTTCTCTAATGTTATACCTTGATTTAATCACATTTAATTTTATAAGGAACACGTAATGGATCTGAATAAGTTGTTAAAAGCTATGTTGGTAGCACTTCCAATTATGGCTATTAGTGCATGTAGCTCAACTTCAGAATCAGAAACTGATGCAATGGGCTCAACAAACGGTTCAGGTAGCGAACTGAATGGTGGCATTCAAACTGGTGGTGTGGGTGCTATGTTGTCATCTGAAGAGCAGCAACGTCAGCAGTTAGAAGAGTTGAGAAAAGAACACATCATTTACTTCGATTTCGACCGCAGTGAAGTTCAAACTGAATTCGCCGCTGTATTAGAAGCTCATGGTACTTACTTAGTTGAGCACCCAAGTGTGCGCGTACTGATTGAAGGTCATGCGGACGAGCGTGGCACTCCTGAGTACAACATTGCTCTGGGCGAACGTCGTGCTAAAGCCGTTGCTAAATACCTACAAGGTATGGGCGTACAGCCAAGCCAAATGAGCGTAGTCAGCTATGGCGAAGAAAAACCACTTGATTTTTCTCGCACTGATGAAGGTTTTGGCAAAAACCGTCGTGCAGTTTTAGTTTACTAAGATTGAATCTCGGAGAGTAACACAATGAAACGTGCCGTCTTAATTACGGCAATGTTCCTTGGTGCGGGCGCTGCAGTTGCAGCGCCTGCTCCTGTGGAAGATATTGCTGGTGGTTCGGGTGATGACAGACTTGCTCGTATCGAACGTATTGTAAAATCGAGACAACAAAGTGAGCTCGAGATGCAACGTCGTCTTGATACACTGCAGCAGGAAGTTCTCGATTTACGCGGTTTAACCGAACAACAGAATTATCAGATTGAGCAGATGCAAGAGCGTCAGCGTCAGTTATATGATGAGCTTGCTAATTTATCCTCAAAGGCATCTGCCGCACCTGCAGCTGCAGCGACATCAATCCCCTCTGTGGTATCGACCAATGCTGCCGCAAGTAGTTTAAGTGAAACTGCAAGTTATGAAAATGCCGTTAACTTAGTCTTAAAAGAGCGTAAGTATGACGATGCTATTCCTGCCTTCCGTGCTTTTATCAAACAATATCCAGACTCTGTGTATGCTGCGAATGCGAACTATTGGTTAGGACAGCTATTATTTAATAAGAGCGAATTTGCAGAAGCCAAACAAGCCTTCAAAACTGTGGTTGATCGTTTTAGTGATTCTAATAAACGTGGCGATAGTTTAGTGAAGCTTGGCATGATCGCCGAGAAAACCGGTGATAAAGCTGGTGCGATGCAATACTACCAACAAGTTGTCAAAGATTACGCAAACAGCGCCGCAGCACGCATTGCACAGCAGCAACTGGCTGCAATTAAAGCGTAATTAACTAAAAAACATACTCTTAGTCTGTTTTTCATGCAAACGACAAAAAATTGGGAATTTGCGCTTGCATGAGAAGATGAAAAAGGTATTATAGGCGCCCTCAGAGCGGCGAGGTCGTTCGGGGCGTGAAATACCAGTAAATGGGTCGTTAGCTCAGTCGGTAGAGCAGTTGGCTTTTAACCAATTGGTCGAAGGTTCGAATCCTTCACGACCCACCACTTACTCTAATGAATAGAATAAGTTAGTGGTATTTAATGAGATAGTCAGTAGTACAATGGGTTGTTAGCTCAGTCGCTTTTTATAAAGCTAGAGCAGTTGGCTTTTAACCAATCAGTCGAATGGTTCTAATCCTTAATGACACACCACTTTACTGAAAGTG
>NZ_JBHFFD010000034.1:0-11267 GCF_043359565.1 Shewanella sp. S23-S33
CGTCCATGGGGCGGACGGTCGTCTCGCAAATTACCATGGCTCACCTTTTTGGCACTAGTGTAACCTGTCTGTATGAAGGAGATACCCAGCACGCTTTTGGACATTTTTGAGTTAAAGCCTTAACTCGAACTCGTCAGTTTCGGATTAAAATTTCTATGGATAACGCCTCGCTAGAAGGCGAACGAAGCGAGTCCTAGTGAAGGCCACGCTTTTTGTGGTCGTAACGAATTTCAGCGGTTTGTTATGCATTTCAGTAGTGCTCGCACTTTCCAAAAAATACCGTCGCATTCATTAAAAATACAAAAGGCTTTTCAGGGCCTGATTCAAACTCTTCGATAGTGAGCGCATAAACACTCGATCCAGCTCCAGCACCTTGATCTACTCTCATAGTTGCGACCACTTTATAGGCATTCTCAGATGAACCGAAATCTATAACTTGAGGTTCTGTTACATATGAATTTTTAAGTGCACCGGCCATCACACCGCTAGCTCTATCCACTGAGAAGTCCCTTCCTACGTAGTTATCTACATAGAATTGGTGTGAACTCCCGTTATCACCAGATGCAGAAGATACCCTTTCAACGACACACTTATAATCACGCCCCGCAGCTGTAGCGGCAACAGTCCAGCAGGAAAATACAAAACAGAAGAAAAGACTGACTATTCTATGCTTCATTGAAAACTCCTTTTCCTGCATAACGTCTTAGTATTTATGCGCTGCGCTGTTTGCAGGGCATAAATCGCTTGTTGGACTTGGCCGCTGCCACATCCATGTAAATGGGTATAAATGATGCTATAGGAATTTGCTTTTTTGCGGTAGCGGTTTTTTATACAGTTTAATGGGTAATCACTTGATATCGTTTTAGCTTTCTCATTTTTAGCACTTATTTTTTGCTGATGAATCACTATCTAACGACTCAAAACTCCAAGGAATACACCTCCCCTCGGAGTTGCCGCAGGGCGAATAGAGCTCTTGATTTAATAAAGAGTGCGTGAGTCTCGCCATGGATGGCGAGCTAGCTTTCGCAGGTGCAGGGACGCATCCTTCGGAAGCGATAGCAAATTTGTCAATGAGCACAAGGGGCTTTCAACTCCGTTGGGGGCGTCTTGGAGCATCCAAGGAGGATAGGACGAGCAGTCCTCCTTGGTCGACTCTTAATTAAACATCAGGGGGTGAAGCCCCACGACTTTGATTGTGATTAAAGAATTCAAACGAAGTTTGTAATGGTAGAGATCACTATTTCACCGCCGATAGATCGATAAATGCTGCGGTATACATTTTTAGGTTCAGCATGAATTGCTTGTGGGTGATGAACTCTTTTTCGGTATGGCCTGTGTATTACACGCCCAGCATGGCTGGTGCCAAAACTTAAAGCAATGGGGAGTAATTTACTGTTCGTTGAACCGCCAATTGCAATGGGTTTAGGGTCGACTAAGCCAAGAAAACGTGCCTGAGACGCGGTAATATCCTCGCCCAGTTTGCCATCATTTTTTGCTTAAAAGCCTGAAACAAAACATTTGTTACAAACTAAACACAAAATCGATGGAACCCCTAGTCCGATACATGTTAAACAGTCACATTAAGCTTAATTTAATGGTTTTAGCCGCTCGTAGACTTCAAATTTTTCCTGAAATCCAAGGCCATCATCATGCAAACATCCATAACAATATCGACCTAACGGGGAACAAATAATGAAGGGACTAACCCTTAAAGCGCAAGCCCGCACGCTAAGTGCCATCGCTTTAGCCTTAACTTTGGGCGCCTGTAGCACACAACAACCCGATGCCAGTGTTCAAGCAAGTGCGGCGCCAAATGCAGTGTCAGCACAAATTATCAGCCAAAATGCGACTAATCCATTCTTTAAACCCTATGATACTTTTATGGAAATTCCGGCCTTCGATAAAATCAAGCCTGAGCATTTCCTCCCCGCATTTAAAGCGGGAATAGCCCAACAACACGAACAAATTCAAGCAATTGTTGATAATAAAGCAAAACCCACCTTCGCCAATACGATTGAAGCCATGGAGTTTTCTGGCGATCTAGTGACGCGCGTTTCTAACGTCTTCTTTAACCTGACGGGCGCGGATACGAATGAAGCATTGCAAGCACTCTCGAAAGAAGTGTCGCCTATGTTATCGTCCGCCGAAGACGATATTTTGCTTAATGACAAACTGTTTCAAAAAGTTAAAGCTGTCCACGACGCAAAAGACAACCTGAAGCTCAGCACAGCCCAAGCCAAATTGCTGGAAGATACCTATAAATCTTTCACCCGTGGCGGCGCGAACTTAAGCGAGCCAGATAAAACCAAACTGCGCGCGCTGAACGAAGAAATTGGCAAACTCAATTTAACCTTCGGTGACAATCTATTAGCCGAAACCAATGCCTTCGAATTAGTGGTTGATAGTAAAGCCGATCTCGCGGGTTTACCCGCAGATGTGATTGCCACTGCCTTTGAAACCGCCAAAAAACGTGGCCATGAAGGCAAGTGGGTATTTACCACGTCTCGCCCTTCTATTACGCCTTTTTTGACCTATGCCGATAATCGCCAGTTACGTGAAAAACTCTACAAAGGCTATATCGAGCGCGGTAACAACAATAACGCCAACGATAACAAGATTATCCTCGCGAAGATTGCCGCCCTGCGTGCCGAACGTGCTCAACTGATGGGCTATAAAACCCATGCGGATTTCGTGTTAGAAGAACGCACAGCTAAAACACCAGAAAACGTCTACGGTTTACTCAATAAAGTATGGCCAGCGGCATTGGCCCAAGCCAAAAACGAAGTGGCTGATATGCAAGCCATGATTAACGCTCAAGGTGGCAATTTTAAGCTGCAAGCGTGGGACTGGGATTACTACGCCGACAAGATCCGTGTCGCTAAGTACAGCTTTAACGAGCAACAAACCCGCCCGTATTTCTCCCTCGACAGTACATTAAAAGGCGTGTTCTACACGGCTAACCGTTTGTACGGTTTGACCTTTAAAGAACGTACCGACTTGCCCAAATACAATGCAGAAGTCCGTACTTGGGAAGTTTACGATAAAGACGGCAAACTGATGGCCATCTTTATGGGTGACTATTTCACCCGTGACAGTAAACGTGGCGGCGCTTGGATGAACTCCTTCCGCAAGCAATACAATATGAATGGCGTTGATTCTAAACCTATTATTGTCAACGTATTAAACTACCCTCGCCCAGCGGGTAATGAGCCAGCGCTGCTGACCTTCGATGAAGCCAGCACACTATTCCACGAATTTGGCCACGCACTACACGGCATGTTATCGAACGTCGAATATCGCTCACAGGGCGGCACCGCCGTACCTCGCGATTACGTTGAGTTCCCATCGCAAGTGAATGAAAACTGGATGACTCAACCAGAAGTGTTAGCCCAATTTGCCAAGCACTACAAAACCGGCGAAGTGATCCCGCAAGAACTAGTGAAGAAAATCCAAGCGGCCAGCAAGTTCAACCAAGGTTTTTCTACCGTTGAATACATGTCGGCCACTAAACTCGATTTAGATTGGCACACACTGACCGACACAACGCCAAAGGATGCGGCCAAGTTTGAGGCGGACTCGTTAGCGGCAATGGGACTGATTGAGGAAATTAGCCCACGCTATCGCAGCACTTACTTCTCGCATATTTTCGCAGGCGGTTATTCAGCAGGCTACTACAGCTACCTCTGGTCGGATATTTTAGGTGCGGATGCTTTCGAAGCCTTTAAAGAAAACGGCATTTTCGACAAGGCCACTGCGGACTCCTTCCGTAACAATATCCTTTCGAAAGGCGGCAGCGATGATCCTATGCTGATGTATAAAAATTTCCGCGGTAAAGAAGCCGGTATAGAGCCGCTACTACGTAGCCGCGGATTACTGGCCGAGTAACATAACATCATCCATCTAAATTGAAGTTTGAAATATCACCAACAGGGAGCTAACACTCCCTGTTTTTATTTTACTGATACCAAATAGGGAAATGGCGAGAAAGGTCAAGATGACAGAGTGCAGCTTGGCAGGTAACATCTTGGGAAAAAGATGTTACGGAACTTACGCCTAAACTTTTTAAACGCGGATTCGTAAAGGTTGGTACGTTTCCGCTTCACATGTTAACCCACTATGATTCACCGCTTACGCGGCATTAAATTTTCAATAGAGTTATATGATGAATATTGAGATGGTAGAAAAAGCAGATCATCTTAGTCTGCTCAATATTTGGGAAGCATCGGTGAGAGCAACCCATGACTTTTTAGCAGAAGAAGATCTACAGGAATTAAAGCCGTTGATCCTCGAACAATATTTTGACGCCGTTCACTTAAAGTGCGCTAAAAATGACAATGGAGAAATACTCGGATTCTGCGGGATACATGATGGCAATATTGAAATGCTGTTCATCTCACCTGACGCGCGCGGAAAAGGTATTGGTTCCATGCTAGCGACACATGCCATTAAAGAACTGGGAGCCACAAAGGTTGATGTTAATGAGCAGAATCAGCAAGCAATAGGTTTTTACCAGCATATTGGTTTTTCAGTAACGGGTCGCTCACCCGTTGATGGACAGGGTAAACCTTATCCGCTGTTGCATATGGCGTTATATTCCATTGAGGGATTGTAGATGTATCCTGATTCAATCGATGAGAATAGGGTTGGAGAGTATCCGGCGGAAACAAAATCAGGCGGCGGTTATTTCTATGATCAAGTACTAGAATATCGTGTTTGGTGCCGCCCTTGGCAAGGTGCTCCAGATGAATTTGATGGTGAAATCTACTATTACGCATTTCATACTTATAATGAGGCTCTTGAATTTTCGAATGAAACTGACGGGTCTGAAGCGCCTTTAGTACTTGTTAAACAGCTTGAATGGATTGATGAACCAGAAGCAGGAAAATACATTCATAAAACAGGTGAACGCCTAACTGAATGGAGGGTTGAGTGGCTATTAGAGAGTCAACGTAAGGAGGACACTATTGCTAACTTTATAAGTGACAATCAAACATAACAATTTAATCAATAAAAAATAGTTTAAGACTGTCTTTCGACAACATTCCAACAAACTATTTTGGAACTGTGATTAGGAGCGTTACCTGCAGATTTCCTTATCCTCTAAACCTCCAGTCTTGAAACAAAAAATGGTTAATAAATCCGCCCCAACATCAATAAAAAAAGGCTTGTTAGGTTTCCCTAACAAGCCTTTATCTTATTACAATTAATCGACTAAACCGCGGCGCTTTAACAGTGCCTCTGTTGTCGGTTTTTTACCAGTAAAGTGAATATAACCTTGCATGAGATCTTCACTGTTACCTTTAGATAAGACTTCCTTACGGAATTTGTCACCATTATCGGCTTTCAATCCACCATGCTCGCCCATATAGGCAAAGGCATCGGCGGCAAACACTTCGGTCCACAAATACGCATAATATCCAGCTGAATAACCGCCAGAGAAGGCATGGCTAAAGTAGCTCGATTTATAACGCGGGGGAATTGGCGTAAAATCAAGACCATGTTTAGCTAATACTTGGTGCTCAAACTTCTCTACATCGCTAATTTGAGTATCGGCGCTGATAGAGTGCCATTCCATATCTAACAAGGCCGCTGACAGGTACTCAACGGTATCAAAACCTTGGCCAAACTTATTTGCCGCTAAGATTTTATCGAGCAGCGCCTTAGGAATTGGCTCACCCGTTTTATAGTGTTTGGCATAGTTAGCAATCACAGCAGGATCGATATTCCAATCTTCGTTAACCTGTGATGGGAACTCAACAAAGTCACGTGCGGTTGATGTGCCAGCCACGCTTGGGTATTTCACCTGCGAGAATAAACCGTGTATCGCATGGCCAAATTCATGGAACAGAGTGGTCACTTCATCGAAGGTCATTAGCGTTGGGCCATCGGCTGGCTTAGGAATATTAAGCGCGTTATAGACAACGGGCTTAGTGCCGAGCAGACCGCTTTGGGTGACGAACTCATCCATCCACGCGCCGCCGCCTTTGCCTTCACGGGCATACGGGTCTAGATAGAATAAGCCAATAGAACTGTTATCTTTATCAAAGACTTCAAAGGCTAAAACATCGGAATGCCACACGGGTAAATCAGTACGCGGTTTTAAGCTGATGCCATACAATTTATGCATAGCGAAAAACAGCCCGTCTTTCAGCACAGTATTAAACTCGAAATAAGGCTTGATACTGCTTTCATCGAGGGAGTATTTCTCTTTACGCACTTTGTCGGCGTAGTAAGCCCAATCCCAAGGTTGCAGTTCAAAATCACCGCCCGCCTTTTTGATTTCAGCTTGAATATCAGCCGCTTCCACTTTGGCGCGAGCTAAAGCTTTTGGCGCTAAATCATCGAGGATTTCATACACAGCGGCTGGTGTTTTCGCCATTTGATCGGCAACCGCATAGGATGCCCAAGTATCGAACCCCAGTAAATTGGCTTTTTTAGCCCGTATTTGCGCCATTTTGACAATCAATGGACCATTGATTGCGACGGCTCTGTGCGCCGAGGTTTCCCATACTTTTTGGCGCAGTTCACGGTTGCTCAGGCTAGAAAGCACAGGTTGACGTGTCGTGTTGACTAACGTAATCAAATAGCCTTCTTTACCAGCAGCTTTAGCAGCCGCAGCTAAAGTAGCAATTTCGCTGTCGGATAAACCGGCTAACAGGGCTTTATCAGTCACAACAATCACATCATCTTTAAATGATTTTAAGCTGTTTTGTGAAAAGTCCGTCGCTAAGGTTGCAAGTTCAGCGTTAAAGTCGCGCATCTTAGCTTTATCTTCGGCCGACAATTTCGCGCCAGCGCGAACAAACTGCTCATAGTAATATTCAACTAAACGCTGATCTTCCGCATTTAGGCTGCTCTTTTGCTGGTATACGGCTTCAACACGGGCAAATAAAGTCGGATCGAGATAAATATTATCTCGGTGGGCAGATAGCTTAGGTGCAAGATCCGCTTCGGTTTTCTGGAAATCATCATCAGAAATCAGACCTGCGAGATTAAAGAAGGTACGCGATACGCGCGTTAATAATTCACCCGAGGTTTCCATGGCGAGAATGGTATTGTCAAAACTAGCCGCTTGTTTGTTATTCACAATCGCAGCGATTTCTGCATCGTGAGCTTTAATGCCCTGCTCGAAGGCGGGAGCATAATCTGCGGACTGAATAAGATTAAATTGCGGCGCTTGATCTTGCAGTGGACTCTTGCTCAGCAGCACATTAGTTGCTTGCGCTTTAGCAGCAGTTTGAGTCGCAACGGCATTTTTGGCTTCATTGGTGCTTACAGCAGGCTTGTCTGAACAAGCGCCAAGTAACAATGCCGCAGCTACGGCTGTGGTAATAACGGACTTACGCATATTAACTCCCTTGGATGTTGCTGCCCTTTCGATTGTATTTTTAAGGTGAAAGGTGCGCGCAAATGGATTTTGGCTTTCGGTTTACAACAGTCTGTTTTAACGAACTTGTGTAGCTTCGTACGTCAATTTCGATGAACTACCTTAACAAGTTACGCGCATTTCAGCCAAGTTTTACCCGCCCAGAGCACAGCTAATTTGTATCACTTTATGTGTATTACCCGTCTAAATAAGCCTATGCCAACGCTACGCTAAACCTAACTCGCCTCAATCAAGCCAAGAGACATGCGAGCATAAGTGATCAACATTGGCTAAAATTTGATGTAAAAGAATTATTTAAAACAATTCTACTGAAGTTTTAAGTCAAATATCCCCGACATAGACAAGGGGCTGAGCAAATAAAATGCCATTCCAATAACAAATATTAATTCTTCTTAATAAACTGTTTACTGTAATTATTTAAACATAGGTGTAACAAATAAACAGGCTGAACGGCTCACTATTTAGGCAGGCAAACCTTGAGTCACAATTTGAAACAGCTTTTATCCGATTAATGTCACATTCAGATCATCAAATGTCTTTATAATTCCCGCTCGTTAACTTAGCGGCAAATTAACCTAACAGTTAAATTACGCTGAATTAACGAGATGATGGGTATGTTCTTTTACGGAACATGCATTGGGGTCAAATAAATATAAATAGAGATAACTATGTTAAATAAGAAAATACTCGCAGTGATGATCACTGCCGCCCTTGGTGTAAGCGCCTGTAATTCTGATGACGACAAAGTCGTTCAAGCCGATTTACGGGTACTCGAAACCACAGATCTGCACACAAATATCATGGATTTCAACTACTACAGTGGCAAAAATGACCCAACTATCGGTCTAGCCCGTACTGCAAGCTTAATCCACGCTGCACGCAACGAAGCCAAAAACAGCGTACTCGTCGACAACGGCGATCTACTACAAGGCAGCCCAATGGGCGATTACATGGCTAAAGTTGGCCTGCAAATGGGTGATATTCATCCAGCCTATAAAGCCATGAACCTATTAGATTATGAAGTCGGTAATATCGGTAACCATGAATTTAACTATGGTTTAGATTTCTTAAATAAATCCATTAGTGGTGCAGATTTCCCTTATATCAACTCAAACGTTTATTGCGCCGACGATAATGGTTGCTGGAATGAGGTTAAAAAAGGTGAGCATTTATTCACCCCTTATATCATCAAACAAAAAAACATCATCGACAGTGAAGGCAATAATCAAACCATTAACATTGGTTATATTGGTTTTGTGCCACCGCAAATTCTATTGTGGGATAAACAAAATCTGACGGGTAAAGTGACGGTCGAAGATATTATTGAAACCGCGAAAAAATATGTCCCCGAAATGAAAGCCAAAGGGGCCGATATCATTATCGCCATTCCTCACTCTGGCATTGGTTCAACGGAAAATCCTGGCGATCCTATGGCTGAAAATGCCACTTACGCTTTGACTTATGTTGATGGTATCAATGCGATTCTATTCGGCCACAGCCACTCTATCTTCCCTGATGCTAAGTATGCCGACTTACCCAATACCGACGTCACTAAGGGCCTACTGAACGGCGTCCCAGCAGTGATGCCAGGTCGTTGGGGTGATAACTTAGGGGTTGTTGACTTTAAACTTGAACGTAGAAATGGTAAATGGCATGTCCTTAGTGCCAAAACGCAAGCTCGCCCCATATATAATGGTGCAACTAAGGAAGAGTTAGTTAGCCAAGATCCCGCAATTAAAGATGCAGTCGCAGCCGAGCACCAAGGCACCCTCGCCTTTGTGGATGAACCTATCGGCGTTGCCGCAGCCGACATGTACAGCTTCCTTACCTTAGTGCAGGACGACCCTACGGTACAAATCGTTTCCGATGCGCAGATCGCTAACGTGAAAGCGAAATTACCTGCAGCATTAAAAGGTCTGCCAGTGCTGTCAGCCTCTGCACCCTTTAAAGCGGGCGGTCGCCACGGTACAACCAGTGATGCCGATCAATTTGTGCAAGTTGATAAAGGCCCACTGACCTTTAAAAACGCCGCCGATCTGTACCTGTATCCCAATACTATGGTGGCAGTCAAAGCGACGGGCGCCGAATTGAAAGATTGGCTCGAGTGCTCAGCAAACCAGTTCAATCAAATCGACCTAGCAAAAACCACACCACAAGGTTTAATCAACTGGGATGGTCATCCAACCTATAACTTCGACGTACTCGATGGCTTAACCTATAAAATTGATGTGACCCAACCGAGCAAGTTTGACCGCGATTGCGCCGTCGTTAATGCCAACGCAAACCGTATCGTTGATTTAAGCTATAAAGACGAAAACGGCAAAGTCATCACAGGTGAAGAATTTGCCGCGAAAGAGTTTATCGTTACCTCAAATAACTACCGCGCCTTTGGGGGTAAGTTTGCTGGTACGGGTAGCGACCATGTGGTACTTGAACTGCCCGATACTAACCGTGAAGCGCTAGCTGCTTATATCACAGCGCAATCTGAGTACAACGAAACCACAGGTAAGTACGAAGCTATGGTCAATCCAAGTGCCGATTACAACTGGGATTTCAAAACCATCACTACCAACGTCACATTAGACATTCGCTTCGAAACCCAAGACAGTGACAAAGCCGCTGCCTTTATCGAAGCCAATAAACAACGTGAAATGAAGAAGATCGGTAAGGATGAACTGGGTTTCGCCGTTTATAGCATCAACCTAACCAAATAAGCGTTCAATCCCGAAATATCATGCTCAAAAAGGCTCCTCGTGAGCCTTTTTTATTCCCTACAGATTAAATTAACGCTAATCTGCGATCTATAAACGGCGTGTCGCCATTTAGTTCATCATGCTCCACACTAAAGGTTAAACCTGCTTTGTGTCGCCAAATATCTGCCTTATTATTTAGCGGCGTCCTCGCAACAACAGAGAAAGCTTATGAAATATCAATCAATCTTATGTGCCACGGCATTAGTGCTGGGGACTGTGCAGCCAGCAACGGCCAATGTTCATCTCAATCTGCCTAAAAATGCTGAAGTGTTAACGGTCAATGGCAAGCCAGCCGTAAAGAGTGGCGATCTCGTTTTAGCCGATGGGACCAATCAGATTGCCTTCCGTTATGCCGCGCAATATCGACAACAAGCTGACTCAGTGCATTATCTCTCCGACGTGCTCATCGTCCGTTTTGATGCGTCAGCACAAACACTCACGCTGACACTTCCCGCCATCAACTCAGCCAGAGATGCAAAGAAATTTGATGAGTCACCTAAGCTGACACTATTAAATGCTCAAGATGAAGCAGTGGGTTTTACCAGTGATAAATTGATTAAGAATGGCATTCAACTGGGACGGGATTTCGAACACGAGATACTGCAGTACAACCTTAGCAATCATCCGGCTTCATTAAATCTCACTATGAATACCGCAACAACGCAAGCAAGCGACGCCATTGCACCAGTATTGGCAAGCCAGCCGCAAATACACCAAACATCAGCAGCCACAGCGAACAATGATAAGGCTCAGCAAATCACTCCAGCGACGACACCTAGCCAAGCTGAAATCAGTCAAATGCTGGATTACTGGTACAAACAAGCTAACGACAATACCAAAGCCAGCTTCAAAGCTAAAATCAACAAAGAGTGACCCATAAAGCACGCAAGCGTTGAAGAGAGTATTTGTCCTCTAACCATCAACATTGCTTCAGCTATCTATTTCAGACCGCCAGCTTAGTGTCACTATGAACTGGCGGCTCTATTACAGTTCTTAGAATTAGAACTTAGTAAAACTTAAGCTCATTAAGAAAGCGTTCAGTAAACCCATTACCACTTCACAGCTTAATGTAATTTAAGCCTATCAATGTCCTAACCAATAAAGCCCTTTCAAAAATACTAAAACGT
>NZ_JBHFFD010000003.1:0-24887 GCF_043359565.1 Shewanella sp. S23-S33
AACTAAAGAAACAAACTGTACATATTGCTATGAACACTCATTGTTACATTGATTTAAATTTTTGACTGCCAACCCGAAGGTTAAGCAGTTTCGATTAACTCAACACCTGTGAGTGTCCACACAGATTTCTTGTTTTATCTTGTTAAAGAGCGTTGACCACATACCGTTGCAGGCGGGTCGTGCTGATGCTTCATCAGCTCAGGGTCGTGCATTTTACGCATTTCCCGTTTCGCGTCAAGGAGTTTTTTACAACTTCTTGCTGCGCTTGAATTAAGTGCTTAAAAGCGACTCAATTCAACCTAACTCGTCAGCTGGCTTTCGCTGTCTGCCGTGTCAGTGAATGCGCATTATAGGCAGTGAAACTTTTTGTGCAAGGGCTTTTTAAATGAAAAAAGATCGCATGGCGATCTTTTAAACGATGGCGATTATTTTACATGCAAAGTGCCCATTAATTGGGCTTTTTGCTGCCTTTATCGATAAAACCTTGGATTAGCGAGACGGCTTTTACGTCATCCCAATCAACATAGGATCGAACAAAGGCAATTAATTGACCCTGTTGATCAAGAATAAAGGTCGCAGGAATCGTGTCGAGCGGAAAAACGTTCCCAAGACTTTGTGGTTGATCGTAGTAAGAGTTGAAATTCGCCATACCCAATGAACTTAAGAACGGCTGAACCTGCTGCTTACCTTCTGCATCAATAGAGATAGGCAGTACGACAAAATCTTCAGTCTTGAACTTAGTTGCTAACCTTTCGATTGCAGGCAACTCTCTGACACATGGCGGACACCAAGTCGCCCACATGTTAACCATAATGATCTTGCCTTTAAATTGGCTGAAGTCGATAGCTTTACCATCAACATCATTAAAGGCAACAGGCTCAATAGGAAAAGTCTTTGGCAGTACATTGATCAAATCAACCGTTGATTCCATCGGTTTAGCCGTTTGCTGCATACCAGGGTACGCATGCGTGACCCCAGCAACAAATACCGAAAGAATGGATGACAACATGAATGCCGTTATGACTTTATGCTTCATTTTGTATTGCGCTTTAGCAAGGTATCTAACTCGCGCTGATCTTCTGCGCTAATTTCGTTCGGCACATTACCGCCAATACGTTGCTTACGAATGAAGATAAATCCAATCACTAGACCCAGAAGTAATAAACCAATAGGACCTAACCAGAGAATGTAGGTCTTGGTTTCCATCTTAGGTTTATAGAGAACAAACTCACCATAACGACTGGTCATAAACTCGATGATCTCATCATCCCCTTTTCCTTCGTCAACCATCTTGAATACCTCAAGACGCAGATCTCGAGCAACGGGTGAATTGGAGTCAATCAAATTTTGGTTTTGACACTGTGGACAACGTAGTTCATGGGCCAAAGACAAACCGCGCTTTTGATTTTCAGGTGACTTGAATTCGTAAGTATCAACTGGTGTTGCCATGACGGCGGTCGTCATGCTGAACATCAGCACTAGACCACCTATGATTTTTATCAGCGTTCTCATGCTGCGCCATCCTTCGCTGCTTCAGCTTGTAATTGTTGGATCATAGGGTAAAGGGTTTCACTCCATACACGTTGGTCAATTGGACCTGCATAACGGAAACGGATAATACCGTTGTGATCAACAATAAAACTCTCTGGAGCACCATAAACGCCAAGATCTAATCCTAAACGCCCATCTTTATCATAGATATTAACGTTGTAGGGATCGCCCTGACGTTTTAACTCTTCTAACGCAGGAACACGCTCATCACGATAGTTGATCCCGTAAATTGGCAGCAGATTTTTACGTTTTAGCATCACTAAGAAAGGATGCTCATATTTACAAGATGGACACCACGTCGCCCATACGTTAAGTAATGATACCTTACCTTTTAATTGCTCATTCGTTATGATCTCAGCCGGTGTTTCTAGGCGTTCCAGTTGGAAAGCCGGAATAGGCTTCCCTTCCAGTGCTGAATCCAATTGCTGCGGATTCAGAAATAACCCTTTATAGAGAAACACCCCCATGGCGAGAAATATGACCAATGGGATAAACAGAACCAACTTCTTCATACATTCCCCAATTATTGAGCCGTTGCCAATTTTGCCTTTTCGGCCAAAGGCGCGACGGCTGCAGTGACTTTCGCACGGTAACGTTTATCCGATGCAGCGAAGAATCCACCTATCATCATGAAAATTGCCCCAAACCATAACCAACGCACGAACGGCTTATAGTTTAAACGAACCGCAAATTCAGTGCTGGTAATAGGGTCACCCATAGTTACGTACAAGTCACGGAATAGACCCCAGTCAATACCGGCTTCTGTCATATCCATAGTTCGCACATTATATTGACGACGATCGGGTTTTAGTAATGTCAGTAGCTCATCGCCCTTGTAGATCTCTATCTGTCCCTGCTGTGCAGTGTAGTTAGGACCCACTACGTTTTTGGTCTCGAGATACTTAAAAGTATAACCGGCAAGTTCTTGGCTTACACCAGGTCCCATACGAACACTTTTCTCAATCGAGTAATTTGACACCATAGTGGCACCAATCACAGAAACGGCAATACCGAGATGCGCGAAGATCATACCAAGCTGACTACGGCCCATGCGGCTGATGCTGATATCACCTTCTTTCGACTTGACCATGTTATAGGCCGCTCTTGCGGTAGCCAGAAGAATCCAAGCAGCGGCAGCAATACCAAAGGCAACCCAAATATTGAATACACCATCGACGATAAAAGGAGTCACAATACCGATAGCAGCAGCAATCATTGCTGGGATCAATAGCTGACGCTTAAGCTCGCCCGCTTTCGATTTTTTCCAACGAATAATTGGACCAATACCCATAAAGCCAAATAGCACTAATACGATAGGCACGAACACCGCATTAAAGTATGGGGGTCCAACAGAAATCTTACCCATGCCAAGCGCGTCGATGAGCAATGGATATAATGTACCCAATAGTACCGTACCTGCGGCAACCGTCAGTAGCACGTTACACACTAAGAGCATAGTTTCTTTAGACTTAAGCTCGAAACGGGCTGGACTACTCATTTCACTGGCACGTAAAGCAAACAGTGTTAATGAACCGCCAACCGCTAAACCAAGTAACAACAGGATGAACATACCGCGGCTTGGATCGGCTGCAAATGAATGCACTGAAGTTAATACACCTGAGCGAACAATAAAGGTACCAAGCAAACTTAAAGAGAAAGCGAAAATAGACAGTAATACAGTCCAGTTACGGAAGGCGCCGCGTTTCTCAGTCACAATTAAAGAGTGAACAAGCGCAGTACCCACTAACCAAGGCATAAAAGAGGCGTTCTCAACAGGATCCCAGAACCACCAACCGCCCCAGCCTAATTCATAATAAGCCCACCAAGATCCTAGTGCGATACCGCCCGTAAGGAAGGTCCAAGCAGCTAATGTCCATGGACGAGTCCAACGAGCCCATGCAGAATCGAGACGGCCGCTCATCAGCGCAGCAATCGCAAATGCAAAGCTTACAGAGAAGCCCACATAACCTAAGTACAACATAGGAGGATGGAAGATTAATCCCACGTCCTGCAGCATTGGATTTAAGTCACGACCTTCGGCAGGGATCGGGAATAAACGTTCAAATGGGCTAGATGTGAGTAGCATAAACAAACTAAAGCCAATCACAATAAGAGCCAATACTGCCAGCACACGGGCAGTAAACACTTCTTCTAAACCTTTGCTAAACAAGGCAACCGCAGCCGCCCAAGTTGATAAAGCAAACACCCAAAATAACAGTGACCCTTCATGACCGCCCCATACGGCCGAGATCTTAAAGAAGATAGGTAACTGAGAATTTGAATGATGTGCCACATAGGCGACCGAGAAATCATCGACGGCAAAACTATAAGCCAGCACGACAACAGATAAGGTAATAAAAAAGAACATTCCGTACGTTAATGGCCAAGCGTACCTAACAAGGTATTGGTCTTTTCTGGCAACACCTATTAGGGGGACGCTGATTAATAAGAAGGCAAAAGCCACCCCTATTATCAACGCAAAGTGTCCAAGTTCTGGGATCATGGGTTTTCCTCAGTCTTCAATAATATGTTGATTTAGAAAGACTCTATCTCAACGCACAACATGCTATTCACGCAAATGCACGAAATTTTGCTCATTTTAGTATTTGCTATTGTTCCTGTCTGCCTCTTTCGTACAAAACTGGGTTACTTGTCTCATTCTCAATTTTAGAGGTCGATGAAAGTCACGGAAGAGGCTCAGTTCTGCATGTGACCGACAAATGACACTTAAGTTTCATACAAAATTTACAAGAAGAATCAATTTGTGAACCAGTGCCCAACTATAAGCTTTCAGCACTGGGATTACCTTATATTACTGTTCAATGAACAATCTTTACGTATAATCTTGCTTCCAAGCCTAGCGGTTACTCCGCTTTCTGCAAACTAAAGTGAATATAGAAACAATGACGACATTTTGGATTTTTATTGCGCTTGTTATGTTAGTCGGCCTGATGCTGATTTGGATCCCGCACTTCAGACAGCAAAAATTGCTGAAAACGGAAGAAGCTGGAGTTCGTAAACAAACGAACCTTGAATTGTTCAATGAGCGCTTAGGCGTTCTTGAAAAAGAATTAAGTGAAGAGCTACTCGATCAAGCCGAATTTGATGCATTGAAGAAAGAACTGGAAATCAGTCTACTCCAAGACATCAAACAAGCGAACGACGATTCACTGGTCAACCAAATAAAGCCAAAGACGATTCTGTGGCCGTCGATCATGTCAGTTTGTTTGATTGTCATCTCAGGCTATCTTTATCAACACTTAGGTGCCTTCGAGAATATTGATAGTGCTCAACAACCTGCAAATCCACATGCGGGAATGGATACGGCTCAAATCATGATGCAACGCGTGCAGATGATGGAAGCTCAAGTTAAAGCCGAGCCAGAAAACAGCCAACTGTGGTTCAGCTTAGGTCATGCTTATGTATCAGCAAACCAATACGATAAAGCGATTGCGGCTTTCGATAAAGTAATCGAATTAGTCGGAAAGCATGCAGAATTGCTCGGTCCAAAAGCAACGGCGATGTATTACAAAGCGGGTCAACAAATGACACCGCGAATCCAAGCTCTTATCGATGAGTCCTTAACTATGGATGCCCAAGATCCTTCAACGCTACTGCTCGTGGGTATGGATGCTTTCTTTACTGCTGACTACAAGAAAGCCATCACCTCTTGGCAAACGATTTTAGATAGCGGTCGTGCCGACGTTGATCGTGCAGCTCTTATGAATGCAATCGAAACCGCTAACTTACGCATGCAGTCGGAAACCGCTGGCACGCCAAATGATGATGCACATAAGCAAGTCAAAGCGAGTGCTAAATCGGTCAATGTCACTATATCTATCTCTGCAGAACTTGCGGCTAAAGCCAGTCCAGAAGACACCATTTTCATCTTTGCCCGTGCAACTGAAGGACCTAAAGTCCCATTAGCTGCAACCAAAGTCAGTGCTAAGTCTTTCCCAATTACAGTGACATTAGATGACAGCAGCGGTATGGGTGGTGATGTGAAGTTAAGCGATGCAGCCAATGTGGAAGTGATTGCTGTGCTGTCTAAACAAGGTAATATCAAACCGCAAACGGGTGATATTCAAGGCAAGATCAGTAAAGTCGCCGTAGGCGATACAGCGAACCTAGTACTTGATACTCAAGTGCAATAAATCGCAGTTAATTGCAGATATAAAAAAACCGGCTTTCGCCGGTTTTTTTATATCTGAAGAATTACTTAGCTGTAGACATAAATTTGATAGCAGCTTTGTAATCATCATCAGTACAATCAGTACACATACCGCCTGGTGGCATAGCATTCAGACCGGTTTTCACACTCTTCACTAGAGCATCAACGCCCTTAGCTAAGCGTGGTTCCCATTCTGCAGCGTTGTGCACTTTTGGAGCACCAGCAACACCCATGCTGTGGCATACAGTACATGCCTTATTATAAATAGCCTCAGCATCTTGAGCTGAAGCGTTAACTGACATAGTCAAAGCAGCGACAGCAGTCATTGCTAACAGTTTTTTCATGTTCAATGTTCCTAATGCAAATACGTACAAAGCTCGGCGCCGCCCTTACTTAGGCAGACTCATTATAGCCGACTAAGATTACTACAAACTTCAAGAAATCTCATCTTTTTGTGATTAGAATCTCAACACAAAATGAATCAGGCGACAAGGATGACAAATTCGTTAATATATTAGCAAGTCGTAAAAAAGTTCGATAAATATTGCGGTTATTGGAACCACATCATATTGCTGACATCTAGTGCAAACCAAGAGTAAACCCCCAATAACGTTTGTGTTAGAATGACTTGTGTTTCCTTCCGGCTTGAGATAGAGGGTTCAGTGACAAATATAACTAAAGAAACCACATTAGTGTCAGCCAGCAAGCTGACCTGTATCCGCGAAGAACGTATCCTTTTTGATGAGTTAAGTTTTGATATAAATGCCGGTGACATTGTTCAGATTGAAGGCCCTAACGGCGCAGGCAAGACCAGTTTATTACGCATATTGGCGGGCCTTTCTCGCCCCTATGCCGGACAAACTTTTTACATTAATGAAGACATAAACCGTTGCCGCGATGAATACAATGAAGACCTCTTGTATTTAGGCCATTTAGCTGGCGTGAAATGCGAGCTGACTGCCGAAGAAAACCTTAATTTCAATTTAAGAATCAGTGGTTATGATGACTTTGATACGTCAGAGATTTTAGCCAAAGTCAATTTAACGGGCTTTGAAGAAGCTCTCGCGGGGCATTTATCCGCAGGCCAGCATCGCAGAACAGCGCTATCAAGATTGTGGCATAGCAACTGTAAAATTTGGATCCTTGACGAACCTTTTACTGCAATTGATAAAAAAGGCGTCGAAGAACTGGAGCAGTTATTTATTCAGCATGCGGATAATGGTGGTTGTGTGATTCTCACAACTCACCAAGATATGGGCATTATCACAGATGATAGGCTTCGTAAAATTCGTCTCGATTATCGCTTCATATAAGGTCAGGCTCAATGAAAAGAGGCATCAGTTTTACCCAAGCATTTTTCACCTTGCTGCAGCGAGATCTTAAAATTGCTATTCGCCACCGCGGCGACATTTTTAACCCACTGCTATTTTTTATTATGGTCGTTACTTTGTTTCCGCTGGGAATTGGACCAGAGCCGCAAATGTTAGCACGTGTGGCACCGGGGATAATTTGGGTCGCCGCATTATTAGCATCAATGTTGTCACTTGAAAGGCTTTTCAAAGCCGACTTTAGTGATGGTAGCTTAGAACAAATGCTATTAAGTCCACAGCCATTAGCCATTCTCGTATTAGCTAAAGTGTTAGCCCACTGGATTTTAACTGGTGTGCCACTGATTATTATCGCACCACTGTTAGCGGTATTACTCAATCTAGACGGCAACAGCTACGGTGCGTTAATTTCGACGCTTGCGCTAGGCACGCCAGTATTGTCGCTGTTAGGTGCTATAGGTGTGGCATTAACCGTCGGTCTAAGGAAAGGCGGCGTGTTACTCAGCTTACTTATTTTGCCCCTATATATCCCAGTACTCATTTTTGCAACGAGTGCCATAGACGCGGCAGGAATGAATTTACCCTATGATGGTCAGCTCGCTATAATAGGCGCTATGCTGGTCGGATCGTTAACCTTAGCACCTTTTGCAATTGGTGCATCTCTGCGAGTGAGTACTAACTAAAATGTGGAAATGGTTACACCCTTACGCGGATCCTGAACGCGCATATAAATTATCAGGAACGTTATTTCCATGGTTTGCGATCTTAGCTGGTCTATTGATTGCTGTTGGCACTACATGGGGACTCGTCTTCGCGCCGACGGATTACCAGCAGGGTGATAGCTACCGTATTATCTTTATCCATGTTCCTGCCGCGTCTATGTCAATGGCGGCTTATATGGGTATGGCAACAGCGGCCTTTATCGGTCTAGTTTGGCAGATAAAACTTGCCGACTGGGCTGCAGCATCTATTGCTCCCATTGGCGCAGTGATCACCTTTATCGCACTCTTTACTGGAGCGGCATGGGGTAAACCTATGTGGGGTGCTTGGTGGGTATGGGATGCACGCTTAACTTCTGAGCTGGTATTACTATTCCTATATCTAGGTGTGATCTCGCTCTATGCCTCATTTGAGGATAAAGTGCTCGCAGCTCGTGCAGCAGGGATCTTAGCGATCGTCGGTGTGATCAATATTCCTATCATCAAATACTCAGTTGAATGGTGGAGCTCATTACATCAACCGTCGACAATACGCATTACCGAGAAATCGACAATGTCGACAGAAATGCTCTATCCACTGTTAATTAACATACTGGGCTTCGGTCTTATGATTGGCGCCATCACTATTGTTCGTTTTAGAGCAGAAATTTTAGCAAGAAATGGCATGCGCCCTTGGGTCCGTGAACTAGCTAAAGCGGAGGAGGTCAAATGATGCAATTCGATTCAATCAGTGATTTTTTTAATATGGGCGGCTATGCATTCTATGTATGGCTATCCTACGGAGTGACCTTCTTCTGCCTCTCTACGCTCATCATTACCAGCGCACGCCAAAAGCGTAAGGTGTTAATTGATATCGCGAAAAAGATGGATAGAGAAGAACGCCTAAAAGAAACCAGGAGTACTAAATCGTGAACCCAAGACGCAAAAAAAGACTGACATTAGCTGTAGCATTAATCGGTGGCGTTGCTGCGATTACTTCGCTTTTGCTCTATGCGCTGAACTCCAACTTGAACTTATTCTATACTCCGTCTGAAATTGTCCACGGCAAGACAGACACTGGCGTAAAACCTGAAATTGGCCAACGTATTCGTGTCGGCGGAATGGTGACTGTAGGTTCTATGGTGCGAGATCCCAAAAGCTTGCATGTCGAATTTGCAGTACATGACTCCCTCGGCGGTGAAGTACTGGTCACTTATGACGACCTATTGCCCGATCTTTTCCGTGAAGGACAAGGCATTGTTGCTCAGGGTGTACTGGGTGCTGATGGCAAACTAGAAGCAACTGAAGTACTGGCCAAGCATGATGAAAACTACATGCCACCAGAAGTCGCTGAAGCCATGGGCCAAAAGCACGAAAAGTTAGATTATAGCCAGCAAAAGGCACCAGATACTAAGTAGGTTATTGATGGCTCAGCAATAGCGTACAAACTAAGCCTCCTAGCTTAATAACTAGTGAGGCTTTTTTATTATCTGAATATGCACAATTAAAGGTGGACTATACTCTAGGCAGCGCCAATACCTAAGACTGCATATGATTCAAATAAGACAACTAAACTCTAGTTTGCAACACATTCTAAGCTTCCTAATTATCTGCTTGGTAGGCCTCTCTCAGGAAGCAATTGCTGCTAAAGTTGTTGTTATCGAAAGCTACCATCATAGCTATCAATGGGACCAAGAATACTATCAAGCGATTTATGACACGCTCAGCCCTCACCATGATGTTAGTTATTTCGAGATGGATACCAAACGCTTACCCCAAGAGCAATTTGCTGAACGGGCTGACTTAGCATGGAAATACATTCAACAACAAGCACCTCAATTGGTTATTCTCGCCGATGATAATGCGGTTAAACTCTTACACCAGCGCCTAAATGACAGCCTAATCCCAGTAGTCTATTTAGGGGTGAACATGAATCCTAGAGAATATCATCTCAATGAACACAAACGCTTTACAG
The DNA here is from genome assembly GCF_043359565.1 of Shewanella sp. S23-S33. NCBI lineage: Bacteria > Pseudomonadati > Pseudomonadota > Gammaproteobacteria > Alteromonadales > Shewanellaceae > Shewanella > Shewanella sp. S23-S33. Next base: position 9,724 of record NZ_JBHFFD010000003.1, read on the forward strand.
GCGTCATTGAGAGACCACTACTACGACGTTCACTACTGCTCATTCAACGTTTACTACCACAGATTGTGCATAGAAAAATCTTAGTTCTATTCGACCAAGGTGTCACCTCTGACTCAGCGGCAGAATACATCAGTAAACAACACTCAAGCATGTTAGGCGATATCGAAGTTAATTTAGTGCAATTGTCACAGCTAACGGATTGGCAGCGGAATGTATTGACCGCGAAGGAACAGGGTTATAACGCTATAGTCGTGGCGCTATACCACACAGTTAGAGATGCAGATAATCACTCAGTAGATGCAGATCAGCTCCTAAAATGGATATCTGAACATACTCCGGTACCGAATTTTGGGTTTTGGGGATTTAGTGTCTCTGCTGAAGGTAATATTGGTGGCTATGTTCTCGATGGCTATCATCATGGCAAGATTGCAGCGAATATGGCGACAAAAATACTCGGCGGCGAGAAACCCGAAAATATTTTCCCAGTAACAGATGATCTTGGAAAATACATGTTTAGCCAGAAAGGCTTAGCTAAATGGAATATCGTCCTCCCAAAAGAAATCGAGAAAACCACACTTTGGGTAAAATAGTCAAAAAGGCATAAAAAAGCCGGGCTAATGCCCGGCTTTTTAAAAGTGTAACCTTAATTACTCAGCAGCTTCAACATCAACAGCTTGAGCAGCTTCTGGGCGACCAACTAGCTCGATGTAAGCCATAGGGGCTTTATCACCAGCACGTAAACCGCACTTAAGGATACGGGTATAGCCACCAGGACGTTCCTGGTAACGTGGACCCAACTCAGTAAATAACTTACCAACGACTTCAGCGTCGCGAGTACGTGCAAACGCTAAACGACGGTTTGCAACGCTGTCACTCTTAGCAAGTGTTATCAGAGGCTCAACTACGCGACGCAGTTCTTTCGCTTTAGCCACAGTTGTCTTGATGATCTCATGACGAACTAGTGAACCGGCCATGTTGCGAAACATGGCTTGGCGATGACTGCTGTTACGGTTTAGTTGACGACCACTCTTACGATGGCGCATGACCTAATCCTTATAACCTAAATCTGTACAAACCTGAGACTTATAGGTCGTCTGCTAAACTAGCTGGAGGCCAGTTTTCCAAACGCATACCTAACGACAGTCCGCGAGAAGCTAAAACATCCTTAATTTCAGTAAGAGATTTCTTACCTAAGTTCGGGGTTTTCAGCAACTCAACTTCAGTGCGCTGTACCAGATCTCCGATGTAATGAATCGCTTCGGCTTTCAAGCAGTTAGCCGAACGTACAGTTAGCTCTAAATCGTCGACAGGACGCAGCAGAATCGGATCGAATTCCGGTTTCTCTTCTTTCAGCTCTGGCTCAGTCACGTCACGTAACTCTACAAACGCATCTAGCTGTTCAGCCAGAATAGTTGCAGAACGACGGATAGCTTCCTCAGGATCGATAGTACCGTTTGTGGTCATATCGATAACGAGTTTATCTAAGTCAGTACGCTGTTCTACACGTGCTGCTTCTACATTGTAGGCAATACGTGCAACTGGCGAGAAAGAAGCATCAACCAGCAAGCGGCCGATTGGGCGATCATCGTCTTCGGTCTGTGCACGAGCAGATGCTGGTACATAACCACGACCACGCTCAACGCGAATACGCATGCTGATATCATTGTTACCTGTCAGATGACAGATAATATGATCAGGATTCACGATAGTGACATCACCATCATGCGTGATATCTGCTGCGATGACAGGGCCTGCGCCGGACTTGCTCAACGTAAGCATAGCCTCGTCTTTACCCTCGATGGTCACTGCTAACCCTTTCAGGTTTAACAAGATCTCAAGGATATCTTCTTGAACGCCTTCCTTACTGCTGTATTCGTGCAGTACACCGTCAATCTCGACTTCGGTAACCGCGCAGCCGGGCATAGACGACAATAGGATGCGACGCAACGCGTTACCTAAAGTGTGGCCGAAACCACGCTCAAGTGGTTCCAATGTAACCTTGGCACGTGTTGAGTTAACCTGCTCGATATCAACGAGACGCGGTTTAAGAAATTCTGTAACAGAACCCTGCATTGTGTCCTCTCTTGTTTGTTAGCCTTACTTAGAGTAAAGCTCGACGATCAGCTGTTCGTTAATTTCCGCAGACAAATCGCTACGTTCTGGAACGCGCTTGAAAGCACCTTCCATTTTCGCGTTGTCGACTTCAACCCATGTAGGCTTCTCGCGTTGAGCTGCCACTTCTAAAGCCGCTTTAATACGAGCTTGAGTACGTGACTTCTCGCGGATGCTCACAACATCATTCGCAGACACTTTGAATGATGGAATGTTAACAACACGACCGTTAACCATAATAGATTTATGGCTTACTAGCTGACGTGATTCTGCACGAGTTGCACCGAAGCCCATACGATAAACAACGTTATCAAGACGGGTTTCTAAAAGCTGAAGCAGGTTTTCACCTGTGTTGCCTTTAGTACGTGCAGCATCTTTGTAATAGTTACGGAATTGTTTTTCTAACACACCGTAAATACGACGAACTTTTTGTTTTTCGCGTAACTGAGTACCGTACTCTGACAAACGTGGCTTACGAGCGCCATGTTGTCCAGGTGCAGTTTCCAGTTTACACTTTGAATCGATTGCTCTCACACCGCTTTTTAAGAAAAGGTCTGTACCTTCTCGGCGGCTGAGCTTGAGCTTGGGACCCAAGTATCTTGCCATGATCTTTCTCCAACTATCCTAATGAAACGGCGTTATACACGACGCTTTTTAGGAGGACGACAACCATTATGAGGGATCGGCGTCACATCGGTAATGTTGGTAATTTTATAACCAACAGCGTTCAGCGCACGAATGGCTGACTCACGACCTGGACCTGGACCCTTCACAAACACTTCAAGGTTTTTTAAACCGTAGTCTTGAGCAGCAGCACCTGCACGCTCAGCAGCCACCTGTGCAGCAAATGGGGTAGATTTACGTGAACCACGGAAACCTGAACCACCTGAAGTAGCCCATGACAACGCATTACCTTGACGATCTGTAATGGTGACAATAGTGTTGTTGAAAGAAGCATGGATATGAGCCATGCCATCTGCAACCTGTTTACGTACGCGCTTACGCGGAGAACGTGACGGAACTTTAGCCATTGCTTTACCTTCCCGTTACTTTCTAATAGGTTTACGTGGACCTTTACGCGTACGCGCATTGGTCTTAGTACGTTGCCCACGGAGAGGCAGGCTACGGCGATGGCGGAGACCACGATAACAACCAAGATCCATAAGACGCTTGATGTTCATTGAAATCTCACGACGTAAGTCACCTTCTACTAGGTATTTGGCGACTTCTTCGCGTAGTGTGTCTATTTGAGCTTCGCTCAATTCCTTGATCTTAGCAGTTTCAGCGATTGCTGTAGCCGCGCAGATTGCTCTAGCGCGAGTACGGCCGATGCCGAAAATTGCAGTCAATGCGATGACTGTATGCTTTTGATCAGGAATGTTAATGCCAGCGATACGGGCCACTATGCACTCCTTAAAGTTAAAGGCCAACTGCGAAAAGCCCGAAAGGATACTCGACAGTCGACAGATTTGCAAACAAAATTTTGTTCAGCCCAATTCATGGGCTGAACAAATTACTTTTTAGCCTTGACGCTGTTTGTGTTTTGGTTCAACACAGATAACGCGTACAACGCCACTACGCTTGACGATCTTGCAGTTACGGCAGATCTTCTTCACGGAAGCTCGAACTTTCATTTCATCACTCCGTAAAGCTACTTAGCGACCAAAGCGATCTAAATTCGCTTTGTTAACTAGGTTAGCTTTCTTCATCACAGACTCATACTGATGAGACATCATATGCGTCTGAACCTGAGCCATGAAGTCCATGATTACGACTACCATAATTAGTAGTGAAGTACCGCCGAAATAGAACTGTACTTTCCACGCAATTAACATGAACTCCGGAATTAAGCAGATAAAGGTTATGTATAACGCGCCTGCCAATGTCAAACGGGTCATAACTTTATCAATGTAACGCGAAGTCTGTTCTCCAGGACGGATCCCAGGGATGAATGCACCACTCTTCTTCAAGTTATCTGCTGTTTCACGTGGGTTAAACACCAACGCAGTATAGAAGAAACAGAAAAAGATAATCGCTGTTGCATATAATAATGAGTAAAGCGGTTGTCCAGGTGACACAGCCAGTGAAAAATCACTTAACCATGACATGGACTCATTTTGACCGAACCACTGAGCCAGTGTTCCAGGAAACAAAATGATGCTTGACGCAAAAATTGGCGGAATAACACCTGCCATGTTTATTTTCAGCGGTAGATGGGTACTTTGCGCAGCGAACACCTTACGGCCTTGCTGGCGCTTAGCATAGTTAACGACAATTCGACGCTGACCACGTTCCACAAACACTACAAAATAAGTCACTGCAAACACAATTACCGCGAGCAACAACAATACTAACACATTCAAGTCACCTTGACGCGCCTGCTCAGCCGTTTGGCCGATAGCGGAAGGTAATCCAGCAACAATACCTGCGAAAATCAAAATCGAGATACCATTACCTATACCACGTTCGGTAATTTGTTCACCTAGCCACATAAGGAACATAGTTCCTGTCACTAAGCTCACAACCGCAACAAAGTAGAATCCAAATCCAATGTTGACCACAAGGCCTGGCACTAAGTTTGGTAACCCGGTTGCAATACCGACCGACTGGAATGTACCCAGCACTAAGGTACCCCATCTGGTATATTGACTGATTTTCTTACGTCCTGATTCGCCTTCTTTTTTCAATTCAGCGAGTGCAGGATGTACGACAGTCAACAGTTGCATGATAATCGATGCCGAAATGTACGGCATAATACCTAATGCAAAGATAGAGGCACGCTCAAGGGCACCACCCGAGAACATGTTAAACATGCCAAGGATGGTTCCACTTTGCTGAGCAAACAGCTCTGCTAATACAGCTGCGTCAATACCAGGAATTGGCACAAACGAACCGGCTCTAAAGACGATAATCGCACCAATCACGAACAGGAGGCGAGCTTTCAATTCAGAAAGTCCACCTTTCGCGCTTTTTAAATCAAGTCCTGGTTTTGCCATCGACGTATTATTCCTCGATCTTACCGCCGGCAGCTTCAATAGCTGCACGTGCACCTTTGGTTACCTTCAGACCTTTAACAGTCACAGGGCGCTCAATGGTACCTGAAAGAACAATTTTCGCAAACTGGATGTTGCGAGTTATTACGTTCGCATCTTTCAGAGCGTTTAAGTCGATAACATCACCGTTAACTTTTGCCAGTTCGAGTACACGAACTTCAGCTGTTACCATAGCGCGACGCGAGGTAAAACCAAATTTAGGTAAACGGATTTTCAGTGGCATTTGACCACCTTCGAATCCTGGGCGTACACCGCCACCAGAGCGAGACTTTTGGCCTTTATGACCACGACCCGCTGTTTTACCTAGACCTGAGCCCATACCACGGCCTACACGCTTTGGTGCATGCTTAGAGCCTGCAGCTGGAGATAGAGTATTTAAACGCATCTATTAATCCTCCACCTTAACCATGTAGTAGACCTTGTTGATCATACCGCGAACAGAAGGAGTATCTTCTAATTCAACAGTGTGACCAATGCGACGCAAACCAAGACCCGTTAGGGTTGCACGGTGCTTCGGTAAACGACCGATACCGCTTTTAGTTTGAGTAACTTTTACAGTTTTAGTTGCCATGGTGCATTACCCCCGAATTTCGTCAACATTCAGGCCACGCTTAGCTGCGATTTGCGAAGGTGACTTCATGTGCACCAATGCATCGACAGTCGCGCGAACGATGTTGATCGGGTTAGTAGAACCGTATGCTTTTGACAGAACGTTATGCACGCCTGCTACTTCCAATACGGCACGCATTGCGCCACCGGCAATAATACCAGTACCTTGTGATGCAGGTTGCATGTACACAAGTGAACCAGTATGACGACCTTTAACTGGGTGATGCAGAGTACCTGCATTCAACTCAACGGTCACAATGTTACGACGAGCTTTTTCCATCGCTTTTTGAATCGCGGCTGGAACTTCACGTGCTTTGCCATAGCCATAGCCAATCTTACCGTTACCGTCACCCACTACTGTCAGTGCTGTGAAGCTAAAGATACGACCGCCCTTAACTACTTTAGAAACACGATTAACTGCAATTAATTTCTCTTGCAGATCGTCTTTTTGCTGAGCTTCTAATTTAGCCATTTTATAACCCCTTAGAACTTCAGGCCAGCTTCACGAGCTGCATCTGCTAAAGCAGCTACACGACCGTGATACTTGAAACCAGAACGATCGAACGCAACTGAAGTTACGCCTTTTTCGATCGCGCGCTCAGCAACAAATTTACCTACTGCTTTCGCTGCGTCTACGTTACCGGTACTCTTCAGTAGCTCTTTAACCGCTTTTTCTACGGTTGAAGCAGCTGCCAACACCTGAGCTTCAGGATTGATCACCTGAGCATAAATGTGACGCGGTGTACGATGTACAACCAGACGGTTCACGCCCAGCTCTTGGATCTTCTTACGAGCGCGAGTAGCGCGACGTAAGCGAGATGTTTTCTTATCCATATCGCGTTACCTACTTCTTCTTAGCCTCTTTACGGCGTACTACTTCGTCGTCATAGCGAACACCTTTGCCTTTGTATGGCTCTGGTGGACGGTATCCGCGAATCTCAGCAGCGACTTGGCCAATTAACTGTTTATCAACGCCACGTAGGACGATGTCAGTTTGGCTAGGGCACTCTGCAGTAACGCCTGCGGGCAGTTTGTGTACTAACGGATGAGAGAAACCTAAAGTAAGGTCAATATCAGCACCGACGAGTTTCGCACGGTAACCAACGCCAACTAACTTTAACTTACGCTCAAAACCTTGAGATACACCAACAACCATGTTGTTTACTAATGCACGAGTTGTACCAGCCTGTGCCCAAGCGTTAACAACGCCTTCAACAGGGAGGAACTTAACTACGCCGGCTTCAATAACAACATTGACCGCATTGTTGATCACTCGAGTCAGACTACCTTTTCCGCCTTTGACGGTAAGGGTCTGTTCGTTCAAGGTCACCTCTACGCCAGCTGGAATAGATACTGGTGCTTTTGCTACACGAGACATTCCTAGCTCCTTAAGCTACGTAGCAGATAACCTCGCCACCCATGCCTGCAAGGCGGGCGGCACGATCAGTCATCAAGCCTTTAGAAGTGGACACAATTGCGACACCCAGACCGCCCATCACCTTTGGAAGTTCGTTTTTACCTTTGTAAATACGAAGACCAGGACGACTTACACGCTGGATAGTCTCAACGACTGGTTGGCCTTGGAAATACTTTAAAGTAACTTCCAGTTCAGGCTTGGCTTCATCTGCTACGGCGTAATCAGCAATATAACCTTCATCTTTAAGTAGTTTCGCAATTGCGACTTTCAACTTAGCTGAAGGCATCTTCACTGATACGTGGTTAGCAGCTTGGCCGTTACGAATACGGGTTAACATATCCGCAATAGGATCTTGCATGCTCATATTAGCTTACTCCGTGACAAGTGCTTACCAGCTGGCCTTACGCAGGCCAGGAACTTCACCACGCATGGTTGCTTCACGTAATTTGATACGGCTCAAGCCGAATTTACGTAAGAAGCCATGAGGGCGACCAGTTTGATTACAACGATTGCGTTGACGCGCAGCGCTGGAATCACGTGGTAGAGCTTGCAGCTTAAGAACCGCATCCCAACGATCTTCGTCAGAAGAAGCTGGACTTGCAATGATAGTCTTAAGAGCCGCACGCTTTTCAGCGTACTTGGCCACGAGCTGTGCACGTTTAGCTTCACGTGCTTTCATTGATGTTTTTGCCATTACGCTACCCTTATTTCTTGAATGGGAAGTTAAAAGCGTCTAACAAAGCACGACCTTCTTCATCATTCTTCGCAGTAGTAGTGATAACAATATCCATACCACGAATCTTATCGATTTTATCGTAATCGATTTCTGGGAAGATGATCTGCTCACGCACGCCCATTGCGTAGTTACCACGGCCGTCAAACGCTTTAGCGCTTAAGCCACGGAAGTCACGAATACGTGGGATTGCGATATCGACTAAACGCTCTAAGAATTCCCACATACGCTCACCGCGTAGGGTCACTTTACAGCCAATAGGGTAGCCTTCACGGATTTTAAAACCAGCAACTGACTTACGAGCTACAGTCACAACTGGCTTTTGACCAGCGATTGCAGTCATATCACGGACAGCATGGTCCATGATTTTCTTGTCTGCAACAGCTTCGCCAACACCCATATTCAGGGTGATTTTCTCAATCCGAGGGACTTGCATGACACTGGTATAACCGAACTTTTTAGCAAGTTCAGCGACAACAGTCTCTTGGTATTTATCATGCAGTTTCGCCATCGTTTACTCCAATTACTTAACGAGTTCACTGTTCGATTTGAAGAAACGAACTTTTTTGCCGTCTTCAAAGCGGAAACCAACGCGATCAGCTTTGCCAGTGGCAGAGTTGAAAATCGCTACATTTGATGCTTGTATCGGTGCTTCTTTCTCAACAATACCGCCAGCTACGCCCAATTGTGGGTTTGGCTTTTGGTGTTTTTTGACAAGATTGATGCCTTCAACAATCAATTTACCAGTAGGAAGGACTTGAGAAACTTTTGCACGTTTACCCTTGTCTTTACCTGCTAATACAATCACTTCGTCTTCACGACGTATTTTAGCTGCCATTTTGAAGCTCCTTACAGTACTTCTGGTGCCAGCGAGACAATTTTCATAAATTGCTCATTACGCAATTCACGTGTCACTGGTCCAAAGATACGAGTACCAATCGGCTGCAGGTTGTTGTTCAAAAGAACAGCTGCATTCCGATCGAAGCGAATGACAGAACCGTCTGGACGACGTACGCCTTTCTTAGTACGGACTACCACCGCGTTATACACATCGCCTTTCTTCGCTTTAGCGCGAGGAATCGCTTCTTTAACAGAAACTTTGATGATGTCGCCGATACCGGCATAACGACGATGAGAGCCACCCAAGACCTTAATACACTGAACTCTGCGTGCGCCGCTGTTACAAGCAACGTCAAGAGTCGATTGCATTTGGATCATTTTAAGTGCTCCGCTATCGTTACTACACAATTCCCACTATGGGACAATAAAAACACTCATTTTTGCTATTAATTTAGTCAAAAATGGCGCGCAAATATAACACCATAAAAGTGGAATGTATAGTATTAAAAAACAAACGGCCCCACATTCTGGAGCCGTTTACCTAAATACCTAATTAGCTTAGGCCTTTGATACTACTTCAACCAGGGTCCAAGACTTAGTCTTAGACAAAGGACGACATTCGCGAATCGCTACTAAATCGCCTTCATTGCACTGATTCGTTTCGTCATGTGCATGGATCTTTGTCGTACGCTTAATGTATTTCCCATAAATTGGGTGTTTCACTTGGCGTTCGATAGCAACAGTAATGGACTTGTCCATTTTGTTGCTAGTTACACGACCCTGCAAAGTACGGATTTTATCAGACATTATGCACCCGCCTTAGAAGTAATAATGGTCTTAACGCGCGCAATGTTACGGCGCACCAATTTCAGTTGATTAGTCTGAGTCAACTGACCAGTGGCGTGTTGCATACGCAGGTTGAACTGCTCACGCAGCAGACCAAGTAGTTCAGCGTTCAGTTCTTCAACGCTCTTTTCTCTCAGTTCGCTCGCTTTCATTACATCACCGTCTTAGTTACGAAGGTAGTCTTAATTGGAAGCTTGGCAGCAGCCAAAGCAAACGCTTCACGAGCGATCACTTCAGAAACACCATTCATCTCATAAAGAACCTTACCAGGTTGAATCTGACATACCCAGTATTCAACGTTACCTTTACCTTTACCCATACGCACTTCAAGAGGCTTAGAGGTAATCGGCTTGTCCGGGAAAACTCGAATCCAAATTTGTCCCTGACGCTTAATGTGACGTGTCATGGCACGACGTGCAGATTCGATCTGACGTGCAGTTAAACGGCCACGGCCGACTGCTTTCAGACCAAAAGTACCAAAGCTAACTTCGGTACCGTTCGCTAGACCGCGGTTGCGGCCTTTGAACATCTTGCGAAACTTCATACGTTTAGGTTGCAGCATTGCCGGCTCTCCTATTTACCACGAGGCTTGCGCTTAGGTTGCTGCTGCTTCGGCTCTTCAATCTGTGGCAGCATTCCGTCTAGAACTTCACCTTTGAAGATCCAAACTTTAACGCCAATCACACCGTATTGGGTGTGACTTTCAGATGTAGAATAGTCGATATCAGCACGCAAAGTATGTAAAGGTACACGACCTTCACGATACCACTCATCGCGCGCAATCTCAGCTCCGCCTAAACGGCCACTAACTTGTACTTTGATACCTTGAGCACCAATACGCATTGCGTTTTGAACTGCGCGCTTCATAGCACGACGGAACATTACGCGACGCTCTAATTGCTGTGCAATTGAGTCAGCAACTAACTTGGCATCTAGCTCAGGTTTACGGATCTCAGCGATGTTAATTTGAGCAGGAGTGCCAGCAAGTTTTGACACTGCAGCACGCAATACTTCAACGTCTTCACCTTTCTTACCGATCACAACACCTGGACGGGCAGTGTGAATGGTAACGCGGATGCTTTTCGCTGGACGCTCGATAACAATCTTAGATACTGAAGCAGCTTGTAATTTCTCTACAAGAAACTTACGCACTTCCCAGTCGCTGTTCAGGTTACTTGCGTAATCTGATTTATCTGCGTACCAGGTAGAGATCCAAGGCTTGGTGATACCCAGACGGATACCATTAGGATGTACTTTCTGTCCCATTGCTCTCTCCTAGCGATCTGATACAACCACAGTAATGTGGCTGGTACGCTTCATGATACGATCAGCGCGGCCTTTAGCACGTGGCATGATACGCTTCATAGTTGGGCCTTCATCTACGAAGACGGCTCCGACTTTAAGCTCATCAATATCCGCGCCTTCGTTGTGTTCGGCGTTTGCGATAGCTGAGTCAAGTACTTTTTTAACCAGTACGGCGGCTTTCTTGGGGCTGAAAGTCAAAATTTCGAGGGCCTTAGCAACAGGCAATCCACGAATTTGATCAGCAACCAGACGGGCCTTCTGCGCAGACGTACGGGCAAAACGATGTTTAGCTAAAACTTCCATCTTATTCCTCCCGTATTAACGCTTCTTCGCTTTCTTATCTGCAGCATGGCCGCGATAAGTGCGAGTTGGTGAAAATTCACCAAGTTTGTGGCCGATCATTTCGTCAGTTACGAACACAGGAACGTGCTGACGACCATTATGGACAGCGATGGTCAAACCAATCATATTTGGAATGATCATAGAGCGACGTGACCAAGTCTTAATAGGCTTTTTGTCACCGGCTTCCATCGCTTTCTCTACCTTCTTCAGCAAGTGCAGGTCAATGAAGGGACCTTTCTTGAGAGAACGTGGCATGGCGAATCCTCTTACTATTTATTACGACGACGTACGATGTACTTGTCAGTGCGCTTGTTACTACGAGTTTTATAACCCTTAGTTGGCACACCCCATGGAGTCACTGGGTGACGACCACCAGAAGTACGGCCTTCACCACCACCGTGTGGATGGTCTACTGGGTTCATTGCAACACCACGCACTGTAGGACGTATGCCTCTCCAGCGCTTAGCACCTGCTTTACCTAACTGGCGTAGCATGTGTTCGGCATTACCAACTTCACCAAATGTCGCGCGGCAATCAACTGGCACTTTACGCATTTCGCCAGAGCGAAGACGTAGAGTGGCATATGCGCCATCACGAGCAACAACTTGTACATAAGCACCTGCAGAACGAGCGATCTGAGCACCTTTACCAGGCTTCATTTCAACTGCGTGAACTACAGAACCTACTGGGATGTTGCGCAGTGGCATAGCGTTACCGGTTTTGATCTCGGCAGCAACACCAGACTGGATCTTATCGCCAGCTTGCATGCCTTTGGCAGCAAGAATATAACGACGCTCACCATCCGCATACAATACTAACGCGATGTTAGCAGTACGGTTTGGATCGTATTCCAGACGCTCAATCTTTGCAGGGATACCATCTTTATCGCGTTTGAAGTCGATTAGACGATAATGCTGCTTATGACCACCACCTACGTGACGGACAGTGATACGGCCAGTATTGTTACGGCCACCACTTTTAGATTTTTTCGCCAACAAGCCAGCAAAAGGTTTACCCTTGTGCAGGTCAGTGTTCACCACTTTAACTACGTGGCGACGACCTGGAGAGGTTGGCTTACACTTAATAACTGCCATGATAATTCTCCTTTGCTTACTCAGCGCCGCCGACGAAATCGATGTCAGCACCAGCAGCTAGAGTCACATAGGCTTTTTTCCAATCGCTACGACGACCAGTACGGCCACCAGTGCGTTTAGTTTTGCCTTTGCTCACTAAAGTGCGAACTGAATCAACTTCAACTTCAAATAGCTTAGCAACAGCAGCTTTAATTTCAGCTTTAGTTGCATCGATAGCTACGCGGAAAACAACAGTGTTGTGCTTCTCAGCGTTCACAGTGCTCTTTTCAGAGATATGTGGAGCGAGAATAACTTTTAGCAAACGTTCTTCGCGGATCATCATGCTAGCATCTCCTCGATTTGCTTCACTGCGTCAGCAGTCACAAGCACAGTGTTGAAGGCGATCAGACTCACTGGGTCTAGACCCGCTACATCACGAACGTCAACCTTGTACAGGTTACGAGCTGCTAAGAATAAGTTCTCATCAACTTCTGCAGTCACAATCAGAACGTCTTCAAGGTTCATTGCTTTCAATTTAGCTTTCAGCTCTTTAGTTTTAGGAGCTTCAACACCGAAAGATTCAACAATAACCAAACGCTCTTGACGTACCAATTCAGACAGAATGCTTCTCAGCGCTCCGCGGTACATCTTTTTGTTAACTTTTTGGCTGTGATCTTGGGTTTTAGCAGCGAATGTTACGCCACCGCCACGCCAGATTGGGCCTTTAACAGAACCAGCACGAGCACGGCCAGTTCCTTTTTGGCGCCAAGGCTTTTTGCCTGAGCCAGTTACTTCCGCACGAGTCTTTTGAGCACGAGTGCCCTGACGCGCGTTTGCAGCGTATGCTACAACTACCTGATGAACCAGTGCCTCGTTAAAGTCACGGCCGAAGGTAGTTTCGGAAACTTCAAGAGCGCTTTGCGCGTCTTTCAATACCAATTCCATTACTATCTCCTCAGACCTTAAGCTTTAACGGCAGGCTTGATAATCAAGTCGCCATTGGTAGCGCCAGGAACAGCGCCACGGACTAGTAGCAGGTTACGCTCAACATCTACACGAACAACAACTAGATTTTGAGTAGTAACACGCTCGGCACCCATATGGCCTGACATTTTTTTGCCTTTGAATACGCGACCAGGCGTTTGGTTCTGACCGATAGAACCATTCGAGCGGTGCGACAAAGAGTTACCGTGAGTCATATCTTGAGTACGGAAGTTCCAACGCTTAACGCCGCCTTGGAAGCCTTTACCTTTTGATTGACCAGTAACATCAACTTTCGCTACGTCTGCGAAAATATCAACATTTAGCTCAGCACCAACTTCAATGCCCTCGCCTTCACCGTCTACCAAACGCATTTCCCACAAACCACGACCGGCTTCAACGCCGCTCTTGGCAAAGTGACCTGCTTCTGGTTTAGTGATGCGATTGGCTTTTTTGGTGCCAGTTGTAACTTGAAGTGCACGGTAGCCGTCAGTTTCTAAAGTTTTCACTTGAGTAACACGGTTGCCTGCAACTTCAATTACAGTAACTGGTATTGAAACACCATCTTCAGTGAAGATGCGAGTCATACCAACTTTACGACCAATAAGACCGATAGCCATCTCTCAAACCTCTTCTTACTAGGATCTCAATTAACCCAAGCTAATCTGTACGTCGACACCAGCCGCAAGATCTAAACGCATTAACGCGTCAACAGTCTTTTCAGTTGGCTCTACGATGTCAACCAGGCGCTTGTGTGTACGTAATTCGTACTGGTCACGAGCATCTTTATTAACGTGCGGAGAGATCAAAATGGTATAACGCTCTTTGCGAGTAGGTAGTGGAATTGGACCACGAACCTGCGCGCCTGTACGCTTAGCAGTTTCAACGATTTCCGCTGTAGACTGATCAATTAAGCGATGATCAAATCCCTTTAAGCGGATACGGATTCTTTGGTTCTGCATTGACCAGAGCTCCTAAAATGGACATATAAAAAATCACCCTCTAGCTTCTTCAATATAGAAAAGCAGAGCGAGATGATTTAACCGTTCGACTCCCAATCGGAGCCGCTATGATAATGATTAACTTCAGCGACTAATCATTTAATTCGTCAACCTAAGTCGACGAGGGGGCCATTATACCTATCTAAATCCGGATATCAAGCCCGCTGTGTAAATAGTCATCAAATAACTATTTAACTTCAGAGTGGCGAGCATTTTACACAAATTTGTGAATAAAACCAGCCCTCAAATAAAAAAGGAAGCCGAAGCTTCCTTTTCAAACTAATTTCTATCGCAATTAAGCGATGATTTTAGCTACTACACCAGCACCAACTGTACGACCACCTTCACGGATTGCGAAGCGTAAACCTTCGTCCATCGCGATTGGGCAAATCAGAGTCACTACCATTTTGATGTTGTCGCCAGGCATTACCATCTCTACGCCTTCTGGCAGTTCGATAGTACCGGTTACGTCAGTTGTACGGAAGTAGAACTGTGGACGGTAGCCTTTGAAGAATGGAGTATGACGTCCGCCTTCTTCTTTTGACAGAACATAAACTTCTGATTCAAAAGTCGTGTGTGGGTTGATTGAACCTGGTTTAGCCAATACTTGACCACGTTCTACGTCATCACGCTTAGTACCACGTAATAACACACCACAGTTCTCGCCTGCACGACCTTCGTCAAGCAGTTTACGGAACATTTCTACACCAGTACACGTTGTTTTAGTCGTTGTGCGAACACCAACGATTTCAACTTCGTCACCCACTTTAACAATACCACGCTCAACACGACCAGTAACTACTGTACCACGGCCTGAAATTGAGAATACGTCTTCGATTGGCAGTAGGAACG
>NZ_JBHFFD010000035.1:0-2221 GCF_043359565.1 Shewanella sp. S23-S33
CGTCTGTTATCGACCTTTTCACCAAGCCATGGTTTTTCGTCGATGGTTTTCATGGTGTGCAACTCGAACGCCGTCGCCTCGCCCTTTGTCGCAAATTTCTTGCGCACCCGCCGACCTTCTCGGCCGCTCGGGTAGCACTCGCATAGCCAAGGAAAATTACTGCCGTCTTTTAGATTGCGAACTGACATAGGGTTACTCTAAAGATGCGGCAATATCGCTGCCTGAAACAAATAACGAATCACCATCAACAGTCGTTAATTTGGCATCAATATTGGCGTAAATAATCTGAGGTGTTTCGCTACGGCCATAAAATTTAACTTTGGCATAGGTGTCATGATCACTAGAGATAACGTAATGGTTGCCGCCAGTATTGCAGCTCATATCAAACTGGGATTCATTGCGTCTTACGTTAGAAAATTCACCATTCTGCGACTTGAAAAAGTCATCATTTATAGAGACAGAGCAAAAATTCTCATTGTCACCACCAAAGGTAAAAACGGTAGCAGGCTTGCTATTGATAGGCGTTTCTAACTTACTGATAAAATTATTTAACTTAAGTTTATCTTCACTTAAATACATTGCAGTTGCGAAAATAACAGCAAAGACAATAACGCCTAAACAGCCTTTACCAACTTTCGCAGGCGTTAATCCAGGATTTTTAGCGCCACAATGTGGGCAAATATCAGCAGACTCAGAAACCTCTTTCCCGCATTCTTTACACTTCACTAAAGCCATCGCAAAACCTCCTTGTTAAACCGCTTCTATCACTGACACCACTTTCCCATGGATCTTCGTCGCATCGGTATTGATTGGGTATTTTTCATCACCATCAAAAAAGTAAATGTTTCCATCAGGCATTTGGCGTAAGTCACCAACTTGGTAACTATCGTTAACACTGAATAAATACAGCCCTTTGGTAACAACGGTCTCACGCATGTTGATAAACAACTTGCGGCCACCGTGTTTTAGCAAGAAATCAGTAGTATTTGGCTGAATAGAGTTCAAAAAGAAAAATCCGCTATCAACCCTAAACTTTTCAAGTGTTCTCAGCCCGCCGTTCTCGATCTCACAAACGGTCAGCAGGGGGATTTTGTAGGCCTCGTCTGGCTCGACCAATGGCACGTACTTCGGCACTGACTCACCAACGATAAAACCATCATCAATTTCAACGCCAAAACTCCTACCAGTGCCAAAACACAAATATTCGACAGGGGTATTCGTCGCAAGATGCAAACGAATGATTAATTCATGCGGAACGGTATTTCGCGTCGTCCATGTCGAAAGTGTGGCAGGCGTTACACCAATTAAGTCTGATAATTCAAGGCGGTTACTTACCTTAAATAGGTGAATAAGTCGCTCAATTAGCACCTTTCCACCATCACTTTGAATGGGTTTATCAAGCGGAAAGCGAAATTTATTGTTTTTCAACTTGTAATAGTCTGACATTTTGATCAATAATCTCATTCGAAATGATTTTAACACCATGTAACGCCAATTACATGAAACGAAGATAAGAGCGAGATTACCACAATGAGCACAGTAATCGTAAATATTGACACACCAGTTTTAAGCTACGAAGAGTTCGCCCGTAGAACTGGCACAACCGTTGATAACGTGCGCTATTTAGTTCGCCACGGTCGTTTGCCATGCATGCCAAAAACCAACGCCCGCCACACGCCATACATCAACATGGTCGCGCTACACCAAATGGCACAACAGGCCGCAGACATGACAGCAGTCACTATGCCAAATAACGCTAAGTCAGCTTAGTGATTTGAGCATAAGCAAAACGGAGATTTGCGGCCATGTATAGCACCAGCCAATGCACACAACCAGCCAAAGCAGCGCACCAGCCACATATCGCGGGTGCGCTGAGGCAGTTTGCCGACGGCGAGCAACTGAGCGAAATCGCCAAAGCGGCGCACTTCAATAAGCCGCAAATGCTGCGCAATAAATTGCTACTGAGTCAGCCACATCAGCTCAGCATCCACGAAGCCGTGGACATCGCCAAAGCCAGCGGCAATCGCTGCATTATCGACGGCATGTTGCTTGAGCTTGGATGCGCACCATCAATTGTGATTGAAGATTTAAACCAGTGTGAACGCATGTCACTGACCGACCGAGCGCTAGAAATAAGCGCCAACGCGGGATGGCTGGGCAACATGGCATTAGACGTAAAAGCGCGGCGCGGTGGCATCACCGAACGCATGCGCCATGAAGC
>NZ_JBHFFD010000036.1:0-33232 GCF_043359565.1 Shewanella sp. S23-S33
CTGTTTTGATTCGCTTTGCTCACTAAGAAGCATCGCGTTTCAATTCATACATTACTGTATGTACATATTACTATGAACACTCAATCATGCTTCCCGTTAAGGAGAATGACTTGAAAACATTGATTTAAATTTTTGACTGCCAACCCGAAGGTTAAGCAGTTTCGATTAACTCAACACCTGTGAGTGTCCACACAGATTTGCTTGATAAATTGTTAAAGAGCATGGTTATCAGCTTATTCAGCGTTTAACCCTTGACCCCGCTGGGTCACTGGATGCGCATTATAGGGATGTCAGATTTTACCGCAACCCCTTTGGCGCGAATAATTACGAAAAACGATTCAAGCGCACACTTTTTGAACTAAAAGTGTGTTTTAACGCCAATATTATCGAATCTATGCTGAATTAAGGGCAAAGATGAGATTAATCCAGCGCTAGAAATGACAAGAGCAACAACCCACGCTACTGGCTACTGTGATAGTAGCTACTTGAGATGAACTTATAAGCAAATGTTTATCTGCTTATAAGTAATAGCGTAGCGACTAGCCTAGGCTTTTTAAGTAAGACGGCACATCGGCAATACTGTCGAGTACCACAGTGGCATCACTGTCATCAGCAATAACCTTACCACTGCGCACTAATATACGAGTTGTCACGCCCGCCGCTTTCGCAGCCTGCATATCTTCGGCTTTGTCGCCAACCATGACTGAGTGCGCTAAGTCGATTTTTAAGAATTGCGCCGCATCATTAAGCATACCCGGCTTAGGTTTGCGGCAATCACAATCGACCTTATATTCCCCTATGCCTTTCTCGGCATGATGCGGGCAATAGTAAATACCATCGAGCTCCACCCCTTTATCGGCAAAGTTCCAATCCATCCACTCCGTTAAGCTGTGGAATTGGTCTTCAGTGTACATCCCACGGGCAATACCAGATTGATTAGTAACAACAACTAACTTGTAGCCCATTTCCTTTAAAGAGAGACAAGATTCAAACACACCGTCAATATATTCGAAGTCATCCACTAGGTGGACATAACCATGGTCTTTGTTAATCACACCATCACGGTCTAAAAATACTGCTCGACTCACTGTAATACTCCCAAATCGCCTAAGGCGTTATCGCACTATTATTCCATTCATTATCAGAAATTGCACCGCGAAGTTATGCTTTTAGCGCTAAATTGCGCGTTAGTGATATTTCGTGGCTGTACAGGCAAATCTCTATGCACAGCTTGTGTCTATGCGAGATAGCAATTGTCCTACCCAATCAGAGTACAAAAAATCCAGCAGTGAAATGTGTAATTGCACTGTTTTAATCAAAATACTCAATCGAAGAAGCTGAACAGCGTTTTTACAAATAATTGCCACCGCTGCCATCGAAGCCGCTCGCAAGGAATACGCTTCAAATTGTAAGAGAAAACCACAAAAAACCCCGTCTTTTGGGCATTGTTAGTCTCTTAGGTGCTGCACTCAATCAAGCATTTCCCTTTATTTGTGGTGTTTTTAACGGTAATCTTGGGCAAATAACGAGAAAATACCCGAAATAGACGGAAATAATGAGTCGAACTACGCCTATCGTCCACAAAACCCGCACCCAGTTAGTTGTGGAAGTGCTCAGAGAGAGAATTCTTTCAGGTGACATAGCCGCAGGAGAACCCCTCAGACAAAGTGCCTTAGCTGAAGCGTTAAATGTCAGCCGTATTCCGGTAAGAGAAGCATTATTGCAACTCGAAGCCGAAGGACTCGTTAAGTTTGAGCCCCATAAAGGTGCGACTGCGACAGTTTTATCCGTCGAACAAGTCACCGAACTCTTTGAATTACGTGCAATGATCGAAACCGATCTGCTTGCGAAAGCGATCCCACGACTTCAAGAGGCTGATTTAGAAAAAGCAGAACGTGTACTCGAGCAATTGGAGTCGGCCTTCAAACATGAAGATGCCGTCGCCAGTTGGAGCGAGTTGAATACGCAATTTCACACTTGCTTATATCAGGCGGCTAATCGCCCACACACCCTTGAGGTTGTTCACGGCCTCAATACTAATTGTGATAGATACATTCGTTTGCAGTTATTGCTCGCGGGGGGAATTCCTGCCGCAGAGCATGAGCACAGGGCTTTGCTCAACCACTGCAAACTGAGAGAAACAGAAAAAGCGACGGCGCTACTGCGTCATCATATTCTGCATGCCGCAATGACAATTCGAGATCTCGTCGCCAAACAGGTGGTCTAGATCACGGACGGCCATTAGAGTTGCCGATAAGCTTTGTTGTCGATTCAAGGCAGCGCTCAGGTTCTGCCTTTTTTATTTGAGAGAAACCACCATGCAGTACGCCACTATCACTGGTTGGGGCAAATGTGTTCCACCAGCCACGCTGACCAACGATGATCTTGCGACCTTTATCGAGACATCCGACGAATGGATTAAATCTCGCACAGGGATCAGCCAGCGCCATATCAGTCATGTAAATACCTCTGAACTTGCTTCAGTTGCAGCACAACGTGCGCTCGCAGCAGCAGGTATTGATGGCAGTGAAATCGACATGATCATTCTTGCCAGTGCCAGCCCAGATACTTTGATCCCAAATATTGCATCTACTGTACAAGCTAATATTGGCGCCAGTTGTGCCGCATTCGATATCAATGCTGCCTGCAGTGGCTTCTTATATGGATTAGGTTTAGCCAGCTCACAAATCAAGAGTGGCCAAAGCAAGAAAGTATTAGTCATTGGTGCTGAACGTTTATCTTTCTATTTAGATTGGTCACGCCGCGAAACCGCAGTACTATTTGGTGATGGTGCAGGTGCCGTTGTGGTTGAAGCGACAGATGTTGCCGGTGGCGTGCTCGGTTATGAGCTAAATAACGATCCTGAAGGTCGTGATATTCTGAAAGCGGGCTTTGGCACGGCGATGGACAGATTCTCTGCCGACTCATTGGACTTTTTCATTGAATTCGATGGCCAAGAAATCTTCAAGCGTGCGATTAACGGAATGAATAAATTGAGCACTAAAGTGCTTGAAAAATGTGGTGTTGATAAGGATGAAGTGGATCTCGTGATCCCGCATCAAGCCAACGAACGTATTATTGATACCTTAGTTAGCCGAATGAAAATCCCGAAAGAAAAAGCCTTCGTGAACATCGCTAATTATGGCAATACCTCGGCGGCGACGATTCCAATTGCGATTTGTGATGCGTTAGAACAAGGCATTATCAAGCCGAATCAAACCATACTCTCTTGTGCCTTTGGCGCTGGCTTAACCTCTGCCGCACTCTTGCTGCAATGGGGAAATCGCGTCACACCTATCAATATCAGTGATGCCGAGTTACCGCCTTGCGATAAAACAGGCATAGAGTTAGTCAAACGCGCTGTAGATTATTTTTGTAAGCCGTAAACGGTTTCTGCAAAACGATTACATAGTGTTTCACTAAAACAAAAAGCCATCTTAATCGATGGCTTTTTTAGTATATGACTACAGAACTTATTCATTCAGCTTGCTAATGATCATCTCATCCCAATAGATAGCTTGATTAAAATGTTCGGCGAGTTTTTGATTTAACTCGTTAAAGCCTTTAATCACGCCTTCGCTGCCACTAATACAAGACCAGACAAATCGATGGCAATTATTGTCGAATAAATCATACTCCCGATACTGATAAATCGCCTGTTCAGCGCGGGGCAACACAGAGTCGGCAATAAGAGACTGATGTTGGTGATTACAGGCAAGATAGATTTGGCTACCGGTCCGTCCCGCTAAAAAACGCTTTACCGATACAGCCCGCACCAGCCCTGAGCCATGTAACTCTACGAGGCAATCATCACCAAGCCAAATGCCAGTATGCTCAATCACACCAAAAACATAACAACAGACGATACTGCCTGGGATTGGCGCAACTTGTTTTAATCCCTCTTGCCATTGACTCGGCGGTGCCACCATAGCGCGATTGGCAACGGGGTACTTAGGGGCCTTACCGAGTAATCTGTCACGCTCAAGTTGCTGACGCTTCTCGCGCTCATCGGCCAGCAAAACCGCACCGATTACGGCACCACCCACCCAAAGTAAAGGTAACGGCATCATATTCTCCTACCCACTCAACTTAGTAGAGTGAAGTACAAGTTGGTTGGATTGCCAAATCAACGGCAGGTTGAATTTGAACAGAGGATTAAATGTCAACTGAGTTTAGCTTGTCAGTGATTAACCTAAGATGAAATCAAAGTGAAACCAATCCATCTCAAATGGATTCACTCACCACAAAGAGTGATTTCTGTTAGCACTGACTAAGTCGATTTTTGCAGTAACTCAGCCACAGTAAGCTTTGCCGTACCGCCCATAGCAGCCATTTGCGCAAGTAATAATTCCCCACAAGCTAAGGCATCGGTCAGCGCGCTATGGGCCGTATAAATGGGTAAACCGTAACGCTCGCGACAAGCGCCAAGGCGCAAACTCCCCTCTTTAATCACTGAGTGCTCCCGTAGTAAACGGTGCTTTTCAACCATTAAAGTATCGATTGCAGGTAAAACAAGGGCTTGATGATAAATCGTCAATAAATCCTGCTGTAAAAAACGACAATCTAAAGGGGCATGATGTGCCACCAGCACGCGTCCATAGGTTTGATTGATAAACCAGCCCATGGCTTCCTCAATGGTGACGGCTTGTACCAAATGATTATCAAGAATGCCGTGGATCGTCGCACTTTGGCCTACACTACCGCGAATTTGCACTAACTTTTGCTCGGCGCGTGCCAACGGGATCTCACCGCGCTCAATCGGCACCAATCCAATGCTGAGAATTTGATCTTGCTGTGGATTGAGCCCTGTCATCTCCAAATCCATCGCCGTTAACGGCGCTTCGGATAACGGCATTGCCAGTAGAGGCAACAGCGACTGATAATAGCCTTTAAATAAATGGTGTTGGCAACGCAGCGCCCGCCAATTGAGCTGAGTTTTCAGCAACAATGTATTCATATCAAAAGCTTCGCATAAATTTCATCTTCATCCCCGCCTGCGCCTCATGTACGACTTTAAAAGCGTCACGTAACTGATGACGAACCAGCGAAGATAAATGCCCAGGCAGCAAATAATTACTCACCTCTACCCCTTGATTATGTTGATAACCTTGGTTCGATAACCGCATATGGGCGATAAACTCGTGGGCATCAGCCAAATTGAGCGCATCTTGTCGATTGAGAATATTCGCATCCATCAAGGCACGAATACGTTTTGCAGTATTCACTTCTTTAATGCCCGCAGACAAGGCATAAACACGGGCAATATCGTTAATCAAAGCATTACCTTTATGCTTCAAATCTATGCCTTTAACTTCGCTACCATCCCGCTCGAGTACAAATTTGCGGAAAAATCCAAGCGGCGGTGACTCCAGCAGCGAATTGCCAGTCATACCCGCGAGGAAAATATCGTTATCGCGGGTTTGAGCTAAGACTTTATCCTGTAAGGCATCAAAAAGGGTTTGTGGACCGTAAACCGATCGCATATCGAAGAAGATGCTGGCGTGCATTAACGCCTTAGGCTCAGGCGTTATGACCCATTTTTCAAATACCTGTTGCCACTGTTTGAGTGACATCCGCCATTGGGGATTTTGCGCCATAATATTGCCGGGACAAAATTCATAACCGCATTGGTCAAGCCCTGCGCACACGGCATGGGTTAAGGCATCAAAATAACCTTTAGCAAAATCATCCATCTCTTCTGCGACTAACAAGCCATTATCTTGATCTGAACACGCAGCCTGATCTTGTCGTCCCTGCGAGCCAAATGCCAACCAGCAAAAGGCCATGGGCGGTTCACCGAGTAATTGCTGATTGAGCACAATTAATCGCCGCGTCAGCGCATCGGTGACAGAGGTTAACACTCGGCCAATTTCTTCAGCTCTAGCATCGGCACTAATAAGATTTTGCAGCAATAGGGGAATTTGCTTACTGACACCAATTAAACTGGCAAGATCCTGCTGCCGTTCAATCTCACCAATCAACAGTAGCGGTTGTGAGCCCTGCCCGCGCAAGATGTCAGTACTGGTCACCATACCGATAGCTTTATCTTGATCGATAATAGGTAAGTGATGAATGTTATGCTCACTCATCAGCAGCATGGCTTCAAAAATCAATGCATTGGAGGAAATCGAGATAGGTGAAACCGTCATGGCTTGATGCACAGCAACGTTGCCATCAAGCCCTGCAGCTAACACGCGATTACGCAAATCCTTATCGGTTAAGATGCCAACCAATTTATGATTATCCGTCACCAATAAGGACGATACTCGGCGATTTCGCATCAAGAGTGCCGCCTGAGTCACGCTAGCTTGGGCATCAATAACGATGGGAGTGGAAGACATCAAGGTACTTATCCGACTTGTGGTCGTCAGATCCTTTGCCTTAAAGCGAGCCTCATGGCGTAAACGCTTTGCGAAAGCGCGGGTAAAAAACTTATCGAAGTGACGACTCTCACTCCTAAGGCTATCAAACAAGGCTTGGGGCAGATGATAAACTAGACCGTCTTCAAGAATAGCGACTTTATTAACGACTTTTTCCCCTGATAACAAAGTAGAAAAGCCAAAAAACTCACCCTCGCCCACTCTATCCACCAACACGCCGTCAGGATCGCGCACCTCAAAGGCGCCGCTACGCACCATATACAACTTAGGCGAATTCGCGTCGAAATTAACATAACCAGAGGCTTTGCTGTAATACCCAACAGTAACAGCCTTAGCGCAGCGCACGACTACATCCTCAGGCAGAGCATCAAAGGGCACAAGTCCCTGTAGAAATTGCACTACGGGTTGTAACTCACTGGCATTCATAGACAACACCTTCTTTAGGCGAATTTTTACTGAGATGTCATCACTATAGCCTGCATTGTCGCTACGCTACATTCGACTAAAGTCAGCCGCAAGCATAATAAAGTGACTCCCCACAGAGTCATAAAGGCAGGCCAAAAGAGGCAATAAAAAAGAGCGCCGAAGCGCTCTCTTGTGTTGATACTCACCATTACGCAGTAAGGTTAGTGGCCGCTTGCTTCACCCGAACCTTTAGGGAAACGAATCGATTCAACCATCTCCTGAACATGCAGTGGTGTTGCCGCAGTGACTCGACTCACTATCGCTGCTACACCGAAGTTCACCAGCATGCCTACCATACCAATACCTTCTGGTGAAATACCGAGGAACCAGTTAGCAGCTATGTTAGCCGTTGGATCAACAAACTTGAAGTAGATGATATAACCAGCAGTAAACAGTAGACCCGTTAACATACCGGCAATCGCACCTTCTTTATTCATTGTCTTAGAGAAAATACCCATAACAATGGCAGGGAACAGTGAGGAAGCCGCTAATCCGAAGGCGAATGCCACCACTGCCGCCACGAAACCAGGAGGGTTCACCCCAAAGTAACCCGCAATCACGATGCCAATACCTGCCGCCAAGCGAGCATATAGCAGCTCTTTTTTATCGGAAAGGTTAGGCATTAAATTCTTTTTCAATAGGTCGTGTGAAACCGACGTTGAAATCACCAATAGCAAGCCTGCAGATGTTGATAACGCTGCTGCTAAACCACCCGCCGCCACAAGGGCGATAACCCAAGCTGGTAAATTAGCGATTTCTGGCGTAGCAAGTACGATAATATCGTTATCAATCTTCATTTCATTTTTGCTAGCGGGATCTTCAATCTTACCTGACGAATAGTAAATTTTACCGTCGCCATTTTTGTCATCCCACTTAATCAAACCGGTTTTTTCCCAGTTCTTAATCCATTCTGGTGCAGACTCATAAGCCACACCTTTAGAATCGGGACCGTTAATAGTTTCAATCATGTTCACGCGGGAGAACGCTGCTAACGCAGGCACTGTGGTGTACATAATCGCAATAAAAACAAGCGACCATCCTGCAGTGATACGTGCATCCTTCACTTTAGGTACAGTGAAGAAACGTACGATAACATGGGGTAAACCCGCAGTACCCACCATCAAGGCACCCGTAATACAGAACACATCTATCATGCTCTTAGAACCGTCGGTGTAAGGTGCAAAGCCAAGCTCAACCGAAACGTTATTGAGTTTTTCTAACAAATACACACCGCTATTATTGCCTGCGGCATCCAGTAACTCAGCACCAAAACCAATTTGCGGTACTAAGTGGCCTGTCATCATCACTGAAAGGAAAATAGCCGGAACCATAAAAGCGAAAATCAGTACGCAGTATTGGGCAACCTGAGTGTAGGTAATCCCTTTCATACCACCGAGTACCGCGTAGAAGAACACAACCGCCATACCGATATATACGCCCGTATCCACATCCACTTCAAGGAAACGCGAGAACACAACACCCACGCCACGCATTTGCCCTGCAATATACGTAAAGCAAATAAAGATAGCGCAGATAACCGCGACTGTGCGTGCCGCCTGTGAGTAATAACGCTCACCGACGAAATCTGGCACAGTAAACTTACCAAATTTACGTAAATACGGTGCCATACAAAGGGCAAGCAATACGTAACCGCCCGTCCAGCCCATCAAGTACACACTACCATCGTAACCGACGAAAGACACAATACCCGCTAACGAAATAAATGACGCCGCTGACATCCAATCTGCCGCCGTTGCCATACCGTTCACCACAGGGTGAACACCGCCGCCAGCAACATAGAACTCTTTGGTTGAACCCGCACGGGTCCAGATTGCAATCCCAATGTAGAGCGCAAATGAGAGCCCTACGATAATATATGTGAGTGTTTGAACATCCATCTCAAAGCTCCTTAGTCTTCTTGTACGTTATATTTTTTATCTAAGGCGTTGGCTTTTGCCGCGTAGACAAAGATAAGCGCAACGAATACATACATAGATCCCTGTTGTGCAAACCAGAAACCTAATTTGAATCCCATGAAATGGACTTCATTGAGTACATCAACCAATAAAATGCCGCATCCAAAAGAAACTGCCGCCCAAATGGCTAATAAGCTCAGTACGAGACGAATATTCTCGCGCCAATAACCCTTTGCCTTGTCGTTGTTTTCAAAACCCATAGTGACTCCCCTGTGCTGTTTTAATTTTAAGTCATGTTTAATCTAGCAACAGCTGGTGTGAGCACAATCACGACTTTCGTCTAACCCGTGATTCAAAACACTGTCCGAAAATAGCGAATAGAAACAAATTCAATGAGTTAACAATGGCATTACATTTCGATACGGTTTTAACTTTTTTAACAGGTTAGACCAATGTCGAACAAGAATGAGTGGGATGTGAATGGAGAAAGAAGATTTGCAACCAATAAATAGAAATAACTTATTGTCTGAACTAGGGAAATTAGAAATTTAAATGACCTTTAATACGGCTCTAGACTGGTTAAAAATCAGATAATTGAGATTTTTAGCCTAGATTATTGAGAGTTTTAATCATGAGTTTCTCAATTAATTAGAGACGTTTCATTTCATCAAACCTAGGTCAGGTCAATTGCTTACCGTTTCATTTCCTCATGTTATTTCGTCAAAATGTTAGGGTTTGACTCACTGCCTCCTTGCAGGTTTACAACAAAAAATAACCCAGCCTATGCTGGGTTACTCAATCTACCTTGAGGAAACGTGACTAAGCGTTACTCGCAACAAGCGGCTTTCATCGCATGATACATCGCGTGCCGTCCGTCTATAAAATGCCGTTACTTCGCAGCTAAAAACCTCACTAACGCCGCCAATTCTTCTGCGGTATGTGCGGTTGAGGTCAGCATATAACGGCCATTAACCAGTAATGACGGTACCCCCTTGATCCCAGCAAGCTCAGCTTGAGAGTCATAATTCATTAGGGTAAATTTAGCATCGACGGAATTCATCGCGGCATCGACATCATCCGCCTTAGCGCCTTGGGCAAGGAAAAAGGCTTTTACTTGCTCAAGGGTGGTAAATTGCTCACCTTTCTCATGAATTTGCTTAAAAATGGCACCATGGGTTTGCTTAGTCATCTTTAATTTTTGCGCCATATAATAGGCAAACTGGCTCAATTCCCAAGCGGGACGACCTGCACCAACGGGGGTACGCTCAAAGGCCACATCTTTGCCAAGCAGCTTTACTGTCGACTCGATGAGCGGTTCTTGCTTATAACAATGTGTGCAGTTATAAGAAAAAAACTCCCGCAGCACTGGCTTTTGTGCTTCGGTAATGCCCGCCACAGTGACGTAATCCTTGCCTTCTTCGAAACTTGCAGCCTGCAGGGCAAAGCTGGCACTCAGCATTAATCCGCACGCAAATACTGCTATAGGTCGAACTCGATTAAACACGCTCATGATATTGTCTCTTTTTATTCGTCATTTGTTTAAATAAGGATTACACATTTGCTCAAGCAAATTTGGAACTCAAAGATAACCTAAAAGTTCAACTTTTACCTTTTACAGTAATGAACCTTTCTCAACATGCCGCTAGCATATCCAGCGGCGAAACATACTGATATCGAAAGCCTAAATCCGTGACAATCGCGTCAGCTTGGATGACTTTACTCGGCATAGATTGTTGATTAAATTCTGGCGCGACTAAACCTAGAGATTCAGCAGCAGCTTGATAAAACTCAGCTTTAGTCGGATGTGAAGGTGCGCAAAGATTATAAATCGGCGCCACTGATAATCCAGAATGAGTTGCCGCGAGAATTGCGCTAACGGCGCGCACACAGTCACTAAGATGGACTAAATTTACCGCGACATTCGCTCCACTCACATCGGTTTTTCCAGCAAGAAAACGCCCAGGATGACGTTTAGGACCGACGAGTCCAGCAAAACGAACGATACAGGTATGGGGCAATGCTTGAAATAAAGCTTCAGCATCTAACAGCACTTGGCTATCGCTTGATTCTGCCATCGCATCGGCTTCTGTCATCAATTTATCTTGGGTCGGATATACGCCCGTAGTGCTGATAAACACAATCCGCTGATATTGCCAGCCTTGAGTTAATGCGATGAGTTGTTGTAATTCTTCAAGATAAGCGGCATTACCACGCTTTAATCGGGGAGGAATATTGACCACCAGATAATCAGTCTGAAATAAACCGCTCAACGCCTGAGCATCGGGGGCAGATGATGCTTCGTGGCCCAATTGCAGCGGATAGGCTTCAATCCCGACTTCAGTTAATACCGATAATTCTTCGGCACTGCGCTTACAGCCAGTGACTCGATAGCCCTCATGGACAAGTTGCTTTGCCAAAGCAAAACCAAACCATCCACAACCGACCAAAGCAACACTGGATTTTACTGCGCTGTTTTCTGCTTTTACATTCGCCATATTAGCCCTAAGGGAATCACATCAGCGGATAGAATACGGAACTTAGCGCATAAGATTCAAGTTTGTAGCGAACTAAAATAAAAACTAATCCCTTTATCGACTTGTAAGGTACGAATCGCCCCCTCGGACAACTCTTCCGCCTTGATGGCTTTTTGTACTGTCACGCCTTCATTACTTAAAAAACGCAGCGATGGCTCACTGCCATCCTCTTTGCAGGCCCACACTTGGGGTTGACTCACTTCTTTGGTGGTCATGATCACTTTCGCAATACTGTCATCGGAGAGCTTTACTATGGTTCCTGGTGGGTAGATGCCAAGAATTTTAACCAACACAGAAATCAGTGATTCTGAATGTTTACTCGCACGGTTTTTAAACAAATAACCTAATGCTACTTGAGGAGATGTCACTTGCTGACCACTGAGCTGTTGATCGTAGTCATTTGCCAAACTCACGATCTGCGTAATGATAGGGATTTTATGACCCGTCAATCCGTCAGGAAATCCTGA
The DNA here is from genome assembly GCF_043359565.1 of Shewanella sp. S23-S33. Taxonomy (NCBI): domain Bacteria; kingdom Pseudomonadati; phylum Pseudomonadota; class Gammaproteobacteria; order Alteromonadales; family Shewanellaceae; genus Shewanella; species Shewanella sp. S23-S33. The sequence continues at coordinate 11,763 of NZ_JBHFFD010000036.1, forward strand.
ACCATCAACAAACTCATGGTGGTGTAAAATGACATTCAGCACTTCTTTAGGGAATAATCCGGAACGATTCAGCATGTCAAAGCCAAAATTAGGGTGCATTTGCAAATAGCTTGCTTCGTGTGTAGTCAAAGAGCCTCGCTTACGGCGAATAACATCAGGTACCTTAAGTTTACCAATGTCATGTAACAAACTACCAAGAGCAATATCACGCAGCTCTCTTGGAGTTAAATCCAGCGCATGACCTATCATCATTGCCAGCACAGCCACAGAGACGCCATGTTGGGTCACACTGACATCATTATCATCCATTCCAACTAATGTTAGGAACGGTGTTTCAACTTCCTGTAGATGGCTGAGTAAGTCTTCGACCAGTGCCGCCGATAAACGATAGGCGCCTTCAGGATCGCTGACTATTTTACCAAACACACTACGGCAGTTATTCACATTCATTAAAAAACGCTTCTGACTCAAACGCATCGCCTTACGGGTATCAGCCTTAAGATCACGCTCGGGTTCAACTGCTATCTCATCTTCGATGTCATCTTCTTCAACAATATCCAGTTCGGCATTCAATTCAGATAACAAAAAAACATAGGGGACGCCTAAGCCACGGATCATTTCAATTTGAGCGGCACTGCTAATATCAACACGGTTAAATAAAAAAGGATGGTTCGTCCATGACAAAGGCAACTTGACTCTCATGCCAAGTTGAATTTCTGACAGTAACAACTTTTTTTGAGGTACTTTTGCCACGCAATATGACTCCTTTCAAATGTAATGTGGATATAAACAGATGGCCTTATCTGCGTATCCAACAGGGCACATTTAAGCTAAGTACATATAACTATAGATGATTCAAAGCATTCAATGGAGAAATAAGGTAAAAATCCTTATCAAACTGAGGGATAGAACACATCGTCATGTGCCCCACCGCTCAGATCTAAATAAAGTTATTATATAACAATACGATAAAAACTAAGGCTGAAGTTCTTTAGCTTCTTCTTTTGGCCAATCACGGAGGTAATAACTGAGTCGCTTCGATTTAATAAGATAAATGCTCGACCAAAACAACATTAAAGCGTCTAAAGCAAGACTCCAATGAAACAGAAATTGGCCATGGATTAACCGCTGACCCAACAAGACGCCATCAATAATCAACAGCAACCACAACCCCCATTTTAAATGCACAAAAATCGGTCTTAACCATTGGGGCGAACGTCGACGTTCAGCTATCACCACAAGATAAATCAAAACCGCGCCAAGTCCCGCCCCGAGTGCTAACAAAAAATCTGACTTTTCAGGGTAAAAAATCCGCACTAACTCAGAACGGTCACCCATCTGAGTCAGCGAGGCGATAAAAATACACCAACCACGCGCGAGATAAGCCAAAAGCGCATATAAAAAGATGGGCGGTTTAATGTGGCCTTTATCATCGAGCCAAGTGATGTGACTAAAATTCAAATAGGTTTCCAATCAGCAAAATCTAAAACAGCATATCAAGGAGATGGTGCCAATCGCGGTTAATTCAATAGCCAAAGCAGATAATCTTTCCGCACCTTGATTATTTTCAGACAAAAAATAGCGCCTTGGGCCAGGCGCTATTTAATATCTGCTATTCGGCGGTATTCCCCCCTCGATACAAGGCTGCAGCCGTTACAGCCGGCATTGAATCAACATCAAGCCAACGCCCTCTCTGAAATGACGCCAATCAAGCGTTCGCGGCGAGAAGGGCTAACAACGCGTCTTCATCCATCACTTTAACACCAAGCTCCTGCGCTTTAGCCAGTTTTGAACCTGCCGCCTCACCAGCCACTAAACAATCGGTATTTTTGGAGACACTGCCTGCCACTTTCGCCCCCAGCGCCTGCAACTGCGCCTTAGCATCATTACGATTGAGCTGATTTAAGGTGCCTGTCAATACCCAAGTTTGGCCTTTAAGCGGCTGTGCATCAGCACTAGAAGCTTCAATGGCGGGCCAATGCACACCAGCAGCAACTAAAGCATCAATAACTTCAAGGTTATGGGGCTGGGCAAAAAAGTGGGCCACATGCTGGGCAACTACGGCGCCAACATCTTCCACTTCGGTTAACTGCTCCACACTTGCCACCCGCAGCGCATCTAAACTGCCGAAGTGCGCCGCCAGGTTTGCTGCCGTCGCCTCGCCCACTTCGCGAATACCTAAGCCATATAAAAAACGCGCGAGAGTGGTGGTTTTGGCTGCTTCAATCGCGGCAGCTAAATTGGTTGCCGACTTCATCCCCATGCGGTCAAGCATAGTCATCATGGAAGCGGTGAGCTTAAACAGATCCGCAGGACTTTGAACTAACTCTTTATCAATCAATTGCTCAACGACTTTGTCGCCCATACCATCGATATCTAAAGCCTTGCGGGATGCAAAATGCTTAATCGCTTCTTTACGCTGCGCTTCGCAGAATAAACCACCGCTACAGCGAGCCACAGCCTCACCTTCTAGGCGCTCGACTAAACTGCCACACACAGGGCAATTATGCGGAAATACAATGTCTGTCGCCGTTTCAGGGCGTCTTTCGGGCACTATGGCAACAATTTGTGGGATCACATCGCCAGCGCGGCGGATGATCACAGTGTCACCGACTTTAATGCCTAAGCGGGCAATTTCATCGGCATTGTGCAGCGTCGCATTTGATACAGTGACGCCGCCAACAAACACTGGCTTTAAGCGTGCTACTGGCGTGACAGCACCTGTGCGGCCCACTTGAAAATCAACGCCTTCAAGTTGGGTCATTTCTTCCTGTGCGGGGAACTTATAAGCAATCGCCCAGCGGGGTGATTTAGCCACAAAGCCTAAACGTTGCTGCTGGGCAATGTCGTTAACTTTCATCACGACGCCATCGATTTCAAAGGCTAAATCACCGCGACGGCTGAGAATATCTTTGTAGTAGTCATAGACTTGGCTTAGTTCAGCGCAGACTTTAATTTCGCTACTTACGGGTAAACCCCACGATTTAAGCTGCTGTAACTGCTCGAAATGGGTTTTAGCTAACGGATGGGAATCCGGCTCCACCACACCGAGCGCATAGGCATAAAAAGCCAATGAACGGGCAGCAGTAATTTTACTGTCAAGTTGTCGCAAGCTACCGGCTGCTGCGTTACGCGGATTCACGAAGAGTTTTTCATCTTTGGCGCGCGCCCTGTCATTCAAAGCTTCAAAAGCGGCTTTTGGCATAAAAGCCTCGCCGCGTACTTCAACGAGTTCAGGGAAATCATTACCACGCAATTTAAGCGGGATCGATTTAATGGTTTTAACATTTTCAGTGATGTCTTCACCCACTGAACCATCGCCGCGCGTCGCTGCACGCTCAAGCACACCATGGCGATACAAGATACTCACGGCAAGGCCATCAAGTTTAGGCTCACAACAAAAGCTCACATCACCCACTTTATCGGTGACACGCTTATGGAAAGCACTGAAATCCGCCTCATCGAAGGCATTATCTAAACTCAACATAGGCTTAAGGTGCGTGATTTGATCAAACTTAGCCAGTGCCAATCCACCCACCCTTTGAGTCGGTGAATCAGCGACAATCAAATGGGGATACAAGGCTTCTAACTTGAGTAAACGCTGCATCAACCTGTCGTACTCAGAATCGGTAATGCTCGGAGCATCGTCCACATAGTAACGAATGTTGTGCTCGTTCAGCGATTGGCTGAGCGCCTGCATCACCTGCGATGCGTTTTCTGGGGTGACGTCTTTAGACAGAAGTGTATCGAGTTGAATGTCTTGCATATTCTTTATCCAGAATTCTTTAGATCACAAAAAGTAGATCACAAAAAATGAGGCCGCAATAGCGGCCTCATCAATTTATTAACCGCCAAATTGCGGCGTCGGCTTAAGCGTTAGCGCGAATGCGGTGTAAATAATCTTGCTTAGTGAACTCACCCCAAGGTTGGCGTTGTCCGTCAAGCACGACCGCATCGATATCATCCGCAAGTTGACGCGCCGAGTTAAGCATAATCGAAAAGTTCATTAGGGCGTCACCGTAACAAGGCAAAGTCATGAAAAACACCACACCTTGGGTACTGAACTGCTCCATATTATCCGGATCAAACACGCCAGGCTTTAGCATATTCGCTATCGAGAACAATACTTTACCATTGCCAGCATTATCCACATGGCGATGGAAAATATTCATATCGCCATATTTAAAATTCAAAGTTAAGAAACAAGGTAACAATTCGGCGCCGTTAAGCTGTAGGCCATCTTTAGCGACCACGTGTAATACCAGTACGTCGCGTGGTTCACCTAACTCATCTTCAGCGGCTTGTTCGGCAACCTCTTCTTGATAGCTATCTTCTTTATATTCATTTTCGTCAAACAAGGCCGTTTGCTGCGGAACTGCACTACGTAACGCATGTTCCTGCTCAGCCGCTTTTTGCGCGACGATAGCCGCATGGGATTGACCCATTGGCGGAGTTTGCGTGCTCGCTTGAGTGTTCAAGACGGGCTCTTGACGCGAGACTTTCGGGCCACGGTGTTGATCTTTTGCCACGGGTGGCTGCAAGCTAAAATCAGGCTGAGCTGTCACAGGCTCGTGTTTAGGGCCAACTTTCAACTCTGGTTTAAATTCTGTTGATTTAAACTCTTGTGGTTTAAATTCAGGCTTAGGTTCTAGCTTTACTTCCTGCTTCAAATAAGGATTGGCCGCAGGAGTTTCGTTGTTAGGTGCAAGTTCACCGGCTTTGCGCACGCGTACGGCGCCAATACCATCGGCATCAAACCCTTCTGAATCGATCCGCTTCGGACTCGGCTCACCTTTCTCAGCCTGTTTCTTATAAAAGTTGCTCATTGGGCTATCTTTCAATGATTTAGGCTGTTGTCTTCTGATAGACCAAAATCCATGCACCAGCACAGCAACTATGGCTATGGCGCCTAAAACGAACAATACTAGTTGCAAATCTTCCATTGGTTACCCTGTCTTTCTTCTAGTTATCCAGCGTCAGCCATCGCCACCGCTTGCTCTATGTCTACCGCAACTATACGAGACACACCGGGCTCGTGCATAGTCACGCCAATAAGTTGATCCGCCATTTCCATGGTTATTTTGTTATGGCTGATATAAATAAACTGTACGCTCTGTGACATTTCTTTTAGCAATCGACAGAAGCGTTCTACGTTGGCATCGTCTAATGGCGCATCCACTTCATCTAACATACAGAAGGGAGCAGGATTCAGCCTAAAAATGGCGAATACCAATGATAAAGCGGTTAAGGCTTTTTCACCACCCGAAAGAAGATGGATTGTGCTGTTCTTCTTCCCCGGTGGTTGGGCCATGATAGTCACGCCCGTTTCTAGCAAATCGTCGTCAGTTAACGCTAAATAAGCTCGGCCGCCACCGAACACTTTCGGAAATAAGCGTCCGAGATCTTCGTTGACTGAGTCAAATGTCGTCTTAAAGCGGCTTCGGGTTTCCTTATCTATTTTACGAATCGCTTCCTCTAAGGTTGCAAGCCCTTTATTTAAATCGTCATCTTGATGATCAAGATAAGATTTTCGCTCACTTTGCTGTTCAAATTCTTCGATCGCCGCAAGGTTAATAGCACCTAAACGAACAATTTTCTGCCGTATTTGATCTAAATCACTCTGCCACTTGTCTGGCATCCCCTCTGCGGGTATGTTTCCAAGGATTTCAGACAGAAGGATTTGCTGTTCCTGTAAGGCTTCCAGCTGACTATTCGCTTGGCCTTTTATTCCTTCACGACGTAACTTTAACGTGCTCAGGCTTTGAGTCAAGTCCTCAAGCTTACCAAGCTCTTGTTTTTGCTTTATTCCTATACGGTTTAATGTGTCTGTGAGCACACTTTGCTGCTGACGAACCTCTTTTAAGCCCTGTTGTTGCTCATGTTGTTGCTTTAGTAACTGCGTTAACTGCTCAGTCAGCTGCACACTATTTTGCACCCCACTCAATTGGGCAACTTTGGCAAGTTCTGTTAACACAGACTCACGAGAGTGGATGAGTTCATTGACACGCACTTGCTGTAATTCAATTTGCTCCGTGCTCACGGCCATGCGCATAGTCACGGCTTGCAAACCCGTCGCAGTGGCTGATAATTGACGTTCTACCTCAGTAATACGCCCTTTTAATGCTTGATGGCGCACACTATCGGCCTGCGTGTCTTGGATGAGTTGCCGCTGAATATCTTCACTAGCCTGCAGCGTCTCATCGAGCTCCATTTCTTGTTCTGCTAATAATTCGCATTGATCGCTTAAGCGTTCAATATCAATCAAACTCGTACTTAAAGCCGCGTCGAGTTTACTTTGCTGTTCGACGCGCGCCTTCACTTGCTCGATTAAACCACTAAGCTGCATCGACTTAGTCGCTTTGTCTAACTGCAATTGATGTAATTTTTGCGCGCCATCGGTCAGTTGCAGTCTTTGTTGCTGCAAAATAGCCGCAAGATCTGTCATCTTGTCTTGCCGAATCTGCAGGGATTGTTGCAAATCGAGGATATTTTGCGCTAACTGAGCTTGCTCTTTACTGAGTTGCACCAGTGACTGGGCGCCCTCTGTTTTCGTGATTAAAAAACCTTGTCCCAGTAGATAACCGTCGGCAGTGACAATCCGTTCATCGGATGTTAGCTGTGGCAGTAGTTCTTTCGCTGCATGGATATCCTTTGCCCACTTAAGCCCCGCTAACCAAGGGGCGAGATTCACCTTAGCCTGTAAAAATTCACTTTGGCTTGATTTTGACGCTAACGCTTGAAACCCCATTTCAGTTTCAGTGACGCCAACGGGCAAGGTCAACAAGCCATTTAGGGCGAGTTCGGCCGCGGTTTCCCAACCATTTTCAACGGTTAAACTCTGCCATAACTGCGGTTTATCACTCTGCTGTTCTTGCTTAGTCAACCACTGTTCAACCAGCTCATGGCGCGCTTTAGTCGCAGTTAATTGCTGCTGAATTTGCTCAGCGCTATGGCGGGCTTCATCTAAGGCTTGCGTACTTGCACTTACACTTTGTTCTTGCTGATGATTAATTTCATTTTGCAGTGTGAGCGCATCATCCAAAGACTCAATATCTTGCTGCAATGGTGTAATACTCGATGCGAGATCAACGTCCATTAACGCCGAAAGTTGCGCCTGCTGCTCACGACTTTGCTGCTGTTTGTGTTGCAGTAATTGCTGCTGATGCGCTAACTGGCTGCGACGCAGTTCAAGCTGCAACTTATGCTGAGAAACATCCGCTGCCTGTTGGCGCGCCACTTCGGCCTGCTGCTGACTGCGTTCTATGCTCATTTCCCATTGGGATTGCAGCTCATCCATGAGCTCTTGTTGCTCATCATGCTGTGGCCCAAGCTTGGCAAGCTCAAGCTCTAACGCGCTAAGACTCGCTTTATAGCCGTTAAGCTTATCGGTGTTTTGTTGGATCTGCTCTTTGACTTGCGCCAACTGGGTTTCGAGCTGGGCGTCGCGCTGCTTTTGATTCTGTAGCTGTTGCTCTAACTTAGCGATTTCAGTACCAGTCAGATAATAGGCTTCAACCGATCGCTGCTCTTGCTCCGCCAGTTGCGCGAGTTGCACTTGCAATTCAGTGGTTTGTAATTCATCGGTTTGCGCGAGTGACTGCGCCGCCGCTTGCTGCACTTCAATAGCACTTATCTGCTCAGATAGGCTCGCCATCTGATCTTGCAACTCTTGATAGCGCATCACAAGGAGTTCAGCATGGGTCTTACGCTCGGCCTGTTTAAGCTCACGATATTGTTTAGCAGCTTTAGCCTGCTGTGCGAGTTTATCTAACTGCTTACCGAGTTCACTGCGAATATCGCCCAAACGTTCGAGGTTTTCACGGGTATGACGAATACGGTTTTCAGTTTCGCGCCGACGCTCTTTATAGCGGGAAATCCCAGCGGCTTCCTCAATAAAGGTGCGCAAGTCTTGGGGTTTAGATTCAATCAGGCGGGAAATAGTGCCTTGCTCGATAATGGCATAGCTTCGCGGACCAAGACCTGTGCCCATAAACAAGTCGGTAATGTCTTTACGACGACACTTTTGACCATTGAGAAAATACCAAGACTCACCATCGCGACTCACCTGGCGCTTAACGGCGATTTCTTCATAACTGGCATACTGACCAGCGAGGCGACCTTCTTTGTTTTCAAAAATAAGTTCAACACCCGCCACAGACACAGGTTTTCGCGCGCTTGAACCGTTAAATATCACATCGGCCATAGAATCACCGCGTAGGTGCTTCGCCGAGCTTTCACCGAGCACCCAACGCACGGCATCGATCACGTTCGATTTACCGCAGCCATTTGGGCCAATAATGGCGGTTAATGCCTGTAAAAAAGGAATTTTCGTGGGATCGACAAACGACTTAAAGCCGGCAAGTTTTATCTGTTTTAATCTCATGGTGCCAGTTAGCGCGTCTCTGAAGTCTGGCCCGAAAATGAGCCGAGCGGTGCAAATGCATTCTGCTGGCAACTTTAACAAAGCAGGCAGCATTTTGTAACGCTTTTTATTGAATTCATGCGGCTTTTAGCTTGTCATCTGTCCATGAGTTGATCACAATCGCATATAGCTGTCGCTTAACTTTTTGGAAAAACGATATGACACAGAAAAAAAACTTGCCCTTCCCAGCCAAAAGTGGCGTTAATTATTTTCTCGATGGCTTTGGTTTAATCACACGTAAAGGCCTGCGCACTTTCGTATTTATTCCGTTAATGATTAACCTTCTGCTGTTTGCTGGCGTCATTTATGTAGCCATAGGCCAGTTAGATACGCTATTCACTTGGATGAATGCCCAGCTCCCTGAGTACTTAAGCTGGTTAAACTTTTTACTTTGGCCACTCGCCGTCACCACTATGCTGGTGATGCTTGCTTTTGTATTTAGCTCCGTCATGAACTGGCTCGCCGCCCCCTTTAATGGTCTGTTGGCTGAAAAAGTCGAGCAGCTGTTAACTGGTAAGCAGCTGAATACCGGTTCTGGTATTGATTTAATCAAAGACTTACCGCGTATCCTTGGACGTGAGTGGATCAAACTCAAATACTATCTGCCCCGCGCACTGGTATTTTTGTTATTGTTTTTAGTGCCTATGGTAGGCCAGACGCTGGCGCCGATTTTATGGTTTCTGTTCAGCGCTTGGATGATGGCGATTCAGTACTGCGATTATCCCTTCGATAACCACAAGGTCAGTTTTAAAGATATGCGCTTTGCATTGAATCAAACCCGTGGCACCAGTTTTAGCTTTGGCGCCACTGTGACGCTATTTTCGATGATCCCCATAGTCAACTTTATCGTCATGCCAGTGGCGATTTGTGGCGCGACGGCCATGTGGGTCGATAAGTATCGTGAAGCGTATCGCAACCATGCCATCGCACCCGAGTAGTAACACCAGCAGTGCTGAGTCATGGCTCAGCACTGCTCCCCAATTTTTTTAAACCCAATAATCCAATCATGTTTCGCCTCGTCAAAATCAACGCAAACCTTGTAACAATTACTCGCTATTGTTAACTTCACGTTTTCTGGCAAAATGCGCGCCACGAATGTGTTATTTGAGTCTTTTTTGTTGAAATCAATCTTAGCCATCATCTTATCTAGTCTAGCTTTTCTACCTGTAACTTGCCTTGCTGGCTATGCCAGCCAATTTCAGTTAGCTATTCCAACACTTAACAGTGCTGCCAATATCGACGGTGAGTTGGACGATGCCATTTGGCAACAAGCCGCAGTCACAGAGCTCAAATACGAAACCCAACCAGGGGAAAACATTGCCGCATTAGTGAAAACCGAGGCGCGAGTCTATGCGACTAAAACCAGTCTTTTTGTAGCATTTACTGCCAAAGACATTAATCCCAAACTCATTCGAGCAACACTTAAGGACAGAGACAAGCTGTGGAGTGATGATTTAGTCGGAATTAAACTCGATACTTTTAATAATGCCCGTTTAGCATACCAATTTTTTATTAATCCCCTTGGCGTGCAATTAGACTCAATTGAAAACGAACTAACGGGTGAAGAAAGCGAAGCATGGGATGGTATTTGGAAATCCGCAGGCAAGATCACCGCCGATGGCTATCAAGTCGAAGTTGAATTACCACTGAGACTGTTCAACTTTGACGACAAGAAAAGCCTACAAGAATGGGGCTTTGAGTTAATTCGTTATTATCCACGCAATGAAAAACATCGCCTATCGACCCATAAGATTGACCGTAATACGAGTTGTCAACTTTGTCAGTTAGGTGTGGCTTCTGGCTTGGCGGGGGCAGAACAAGGACGGGATGTACAAATCACCCCGACTTTTATCGCCAACCGTAACGAACATAAACAGGCGGATGGCTGGGAAGCTGATAACAATCTCGAGCCAGGTGTAGACTTGCGCTGGGGCATTAATTCCAGCACCTTACTCAATGCCACCATTAATCCCGATTTTTCCCAAGTGGAATCCGATGCTGGCCAGCTCGATGTGAACAGCACTTTCTCCTTGTTCTATGATGAGAAACGGCCGTTTTTTTTGGATAATAAAGACTATTTCGACACACAGGTGAATCTGCTGCACACCCGCAATATTGTTGCACCTGACTATGGTATCAAACTGACAAGTAAGAGCGATGATCACACCTTAGCTCTGCTAGCGAGTAACGATAGCCAAACCACGTTTTTGGTACCGGGAAATTTAAGCTCAGAGGTTGCCTCGCTTGATCAAGAAAGTGTGAACCTTGCGGGACGTTATCGTTTCGACATGAGCAAAACCTTCTCCATCGGCGGATTACTTACCGCGAAAACAAGCAGTGACAACACTCACAATGGTACAGCAAATAACCCGCACTATGAGTTCAACAGCCAACCCGATTACCACAACTATGTCATTAGTCTGGATGCGAAATATCAACCAACACCACAGGACAGTTTCACTGCGCAAGTGGCCCAATCGGATACTCAGTACCCCACGGGAGTCTATCGTCAATTTTGCACTGATACTGAAAATGACCCTAGTAATGGGTTGCCCTGTGGCCAATCTCAGCTTGATTGCGAACTCGGTCACTGCCAGCTCAACGAACAAGTATTACGTAGCCAATCTGATAACCGCTTTGGCGGCAATTTATATCAGTTAACCTTTAAACACGAAGAGCGAAATTGGTTTGCTTACAGTGAATACAACGCAGTTGATCCAGATTTTCGTGCCGATTTAGGCTTTGTCGAAAAAATCGATTACCGCACCTTTGAGGCTGGTGCGGGTTTGATTTGGTATCCTACGGGCACCTTTAACAAGGTGGAATTAGCGGGAGATTGGGATATCACTCATAACCAAGCAGGCGAACGACTTGAAGAAGAGTATGAAGCCTACATCGAAATCCTCGGCGCATTACAAAGCGAAATCACCTTTGGTGTAGAAACCCGTGAACGTGTGGGCCCTCGCCGCGATGCTTCACAACTCACTATCGCCGGAAATAGTCAACTATATGATGAAACCCAAGTGTGGTTTTATGGCGCAGTAACCCCGTTATCGCCCCTGAGTATGGAGCTTGAAATGTACTACGGCGATGAAATTGATTTTATCAATGATAGGCTGGGCACTAAAACGCAAATGAACCCGAGTATCAATTGGAAAATTGCTAATGGACTTTCTATCGATATATCCCATCTTTATCAGCAAATGGATGTGGAACAAGGTGCACTTTTTACCGCGAATCTGAGCGATGTACGCCTCAACTGGCAATTCAGTCTACACAGTTTTATTCGCCTTTCTAGCATTTACACCCGGATAAATCGCAATGTGGCGCAGTATTTATATTCGGCGCCGCAGAGTGAGGAAGCGCATTTAGGCAATGAGCTCCTCTACGGTTATAAACTCAATCCGCAGAGTGTGTTCTACCTCGGATACTCTGATAGTTTACAGGCTAATGATGAGTTAAGCCGCCTGACGCGGGACGAGAAAACCTACTTTATGAAGTTAAGTTACGCATTGCTGCTATAAACAATCATTGCCTTAAACAGAAAGCAACTTAGGCAAACAACTGACATAAAAAGCCCACATCTTCCTCGATGTGGGCTTTTTATTATGGCGGTGAGAATCTTAGACCTTCTGCAGAATAACACTGCCAATAGAATATCCTGCGCCAAACGAACTCAATAAACCTAAATCGCCAGTCTTAAAGTCACCGGAAAACTTGTGAAATGCAATAACAGAACCCGCGGAAGCCGTATTGGCGTATTCATCTAGTACCACGGGCGCTTGTTCCGCAGACACATCATCCCCAAGCAACTTTCTCACTACAAACTGATTCATGTTGATGTTCGCTTGATGCAACCATAAACGCTTAAAAGACTGTGGCGTTAACGCTTGTTCGGCCAGATGTTCATCCAAATGCTGATAAATCATCGGCAACAGCTCTTTAAATACCTTGCGCCCTTGTTGGTGGAATAGCTTATCGGCTTGATGGGCCGCACTCGGATCGCAGCGGTTCAAGAAACCGAAATTACTGCGAATATTGTTCGAGTAATCGGTAAAACAGCGGCTTGAGAGGATCTTAAACACATGGTCAGACTGGGCTAAGCTTTGTTCTTCCAGTACCAGAGCCGTCGCCACATCACCGAAGATAAAATGGCTGTCACGGTCGCGATAATTCACCTGTGCCGAGCAAATCTCAGGGTTGATCACTAACACTCTTGAGGCAGAACCCGTAGCAATGGCATTAGCCGCGGCGACAATTGCAAACGTCGCCGATGAACACGCTACCTGCATGTCGTAACCATAACCCCGCGTACCTAGTGCACGTTGAATTTCAATCGCCATAGCAGGATACGCACGCTGAGTATAAGCGCAGGCAACAATCACTAAGTCAATTTGCTCAGCCTTGAGATTGGCATTCTTTAGTGCCATCAAGGCAGCTTCAAGGCCAATCTCAGCCTGCATCGATAATTCGTCACTGCTGCGCTCAGGAATCAACGGCATCATGACTTCGGGATCCAGAATGCCCTCTTTCACCATCACATATCTGTGCTTGATGCCGGAGGCTTTTTCAATAAACTCGCTCGATGAATAGGACAAAGCCGCAACATGGCCTTGCTCAATTAAGCCTGCATTTTCAAGATTGAAAATATCCACATAAGCATTGAAGCTCTCAACTAAGGCTTCATTGGAAATACTGTGGGGCGGCGTAAATAGGCCACTCCCCGAAATGACGACCTGTTTCATAAATGCTCCAAACGGGTACTGGTTGTAAGGTGAGCAGAGGATGCATCATCACTCGTAAGCACAGGTGCTAACTCATTTTGCCCCTGCGCTTGTTGCTCTAATCGTTGCTTTTTATGCATTTGCACTAAGTCTATCACGACTGTTGAAGATATTTTATCTTGGATCCCCTGCCGATTGGCATCCCAAAATATTTGCATAAAGCCAAGTAAGCCTGTGGTAAAGCCTGCGGCATAGCCACCATAACGGCCAAACGCGGCCCATAAACTGATGTTGGCACCATCGAGCTGGATCACCCGAATGCCCAGCATCTTCTTACCTAAGGTTTGACCATCAAATCGTGCAGTAAAGACGGTAAAGTAAAACGCTGCCCACCCAAAACCCAGCCCCATATCACTCAGAAAGCCTTTCACCCAAGCGACAACACTATGGCTTGTAGCTTCATCAACGGTTCTGAGGCGAGAATATTGCGAAGGGCTCACATTCACTGCATCAGCCACCGCACTTTGCGGCTGTACATCCGGCGAAATAGCTTGAATAGGCTGAAGTGGCTCAGGCGGAGAATCTGTTGTCGCCAACTCAACAGGAAGCGTAATAACAGGCCATAGGCTGCCATTAAGCACTTCCGCCTGTAACTTTTCACTGTCTATGGCAGGCAAACTACTGTTGGCTATGGTTGCTAGCACTATTTCACGTTGATCATTTTCTGTCATGCCCTTTGATCCTGAAGCATTTTTTATCGCTTCATGTAGGGACTGAACTTGAGTTTTACCACAAGCATAATTATTACACTGGCTCAACGACATCAATGCTGGTAGTGACGTAATGATTTGTTCACCTAATGCCAATTGTTGCTCTACTCCCTCACTGCTTTTAACGTCTGTTCCATTAAAATCAAACAGATTATTAGCGGTTGTCAGCAACATAAAAACCAACATCAAGGCATAAAGTCCCCACTTTAATAAACGACCAAACTTACGACTGCGCTTTTCAATCCAGATAATACTGACCACCAGCAAGACAAACATCCAATCCATCTGCTCAGCTAACACAGTGATCAGCAAACCATCAATCAGTATGGCTAACATCCGCTTCAACGGTGTCGCCAATGGGGTATATAACACGGCTGCTGCAATGGTAAATGCCTTTGGTGTTACCATCGTTTTTGGATCTTTACCCAGATCCATTTGTTGCTGCTTCATCTTTGCGCTTGTCCGATACGAGTGATAGGCTAGTTTTACGATTGAGACATCAAGAAGTTATCCCTGTTAATGCCACAATCTTTTTTATGTTAGCAAGAGGTTAACACAGTTAAACTGGCTGCCAATCAGGGTTTGCGAATAACAGCACACCCTTTAATAACCAAATCGAATAAAGAAGAACAAACAATCACTTCTAAAAGCGCCACAGCAGATTATGATTCAGTAGTGCCAACATAGGAGCAAGCAATCCATGAGCAAAATTTTCGAAGATAATTCATATACTATTGGTAATACACCGCTAGTACGTTTAAACCGTGTTAGCCAAGGTAAAGTGCTGGCCAAAGTCGAAGCCCGTAACCCAAGTTTCAGTGTTAAATGCCGTATCGGTGCCAATATGATTTGGGATGCCGAGAAGAAAGGTCTATTAACAAAAAATCACGAGCTGATTGAGCCGACATCAGGCAACACAGGTATTGCATTAGCGTATGTTGCCGCGGCCCGTGGCTATAAACTGACCCTGACCATGCCAAATACCATGAGTTTAGAGCGTCGTAAGCTACTCAAAGCTCTAGGCGCAACTCTCGTGCTGACTGAAGGCGCGAAAGGCATGAAAGGTGCGATTGATAAAGCGGAAGAAATTCGCCAATCGGCTCCTGAAAAATACATTTTATTGCAGCAGTTTAATAACCCTGCTAACCCAGAAATCCATGAAAAAACCACAGGTCCAGAAATCTGGAATGATACCGACGGTGAAGTGGATGTGTTTGTTGCCGGTGTAGGTACTGGCGGTACAATTACTGGCGTAAGCCGTTACTTGAAAAAAGTGGCCGGTAAGACCATCACCTCAGTTGCGGTTGAGCCAGCAGATTCCCCTGTTATAGCTCAAACCTTAGCGGGTTTACCTGTGCAACCAGGGCCGCATAAAATCCAAGGTATTGGTGCAGGCTTTATCCCAGGTAACTTAGATTTAGAATTGATTGACCGTGTTGAAGCTGTAACTAACGATGAAGCCATCGACATGGCCCGCCGCTTAATGCAAGAAGAAGGCATTTTAGTGGGTATTTCATCGGGTGCCGCCGTTGTCGCCGCAAACCGCATCGCTGAGTTGCCAGAGTTTGCAGGCAAAACCATTGTGGTGATTTTACCATCGGCAGCCGAGCGTTACCTATCTTCAGTCTTGTTCCAAGGCCAATTCGGCGACGAAGAAAACGTTCAATAAACGACGTTTTCTCGTCCTTAAAATACCCAGCTTTGGCTGGGTATTTTTATTTATGTCATTCCATTATTTAGATCTCGATTACAGAGCATAAACAAGTTACTGCTCAAGTTTGGATACAGCTCATAGTTCTTTGTATCTCAACTGGCTTTCACGGCTAACTTGGTTATAAAGAACGGACCCGCTCGCCAATTCATTCCTTTTTATGTCTTTTTACCGAACACCAAGTAACATCAGCGCCTTCAATGCGAAATTTGAAGCTCAAAAAATTGCCTTTGGCCCCATCAGCTTTCAAGTCGCCCACTGCCTACTCAAATTCGATGTGCTGGCTCAAATAGATAACGCGGCCGAGCATGGGATCACTGCAGCCGAGTTAAGCCAATCGACACCACTGAGCGAGTACGCCCTTGGGGTATTGCTGGATATGGGACTTAGCATGGGTTTAGTTTGGCAAAATGAAAATGGCTATGTGCTCGATAAAACGGGGCACTTTTTACTCCATGACGACATGGCAGCCATCAATCTTAACTTTGTGCAGGATGTTTGCTATCAAGGCCTTTTTAACCTTGATACCGCGCTACTCGAAGGCAAGGCCGCAGGACTTAAGGTGTTCGGTGACTGGAATACCATCTACCCTGCCTTAAAAGATCTACCACCCAAAGCGAAACAGAGCTGGTTTGCCTTCGATCATTACTATTCGGATCATGCCTTTCCACAGCTTCTGCCATTAGTGTTTGCCCATAAGCCAATCCATTTAGTGGATATAGGCGGCAATACGGGAAAATGGGCACTGAGCTGCTGTGATTATGACGCAAACGTTGAAGTCACGATTATGGATTTCCCGGGGCAACTAGAGGTAGCCACACAAAATGCACTCGCACGAGGTTTTGCAGCACGAGTGCATACCTTTGCCACCGATCTGCTGAACGACTCCCAACCCTTTGTCGAAGGCGCCGATACTTACTGGATGAGTCAATTTCTGGATTGCTTCTCAAAAAGCCAAATCCTGAGCATTTTACAACGCACGGCAAAGGCAATGACATCAAGCAGCCAACTCTTTATCGTCGAAACCTTTTGGGATAGACAGCCATCGGCCGCCTCCGCCTATTGCGTAAATGCCACTAGCCTCTATTTCAGCGCCATGGCCAATGGCAATAGCCGCATGTATCACTCTAAGGATTTATTGGCCCTGCTTCACCAAGCGGGACTGTATGTGGATGAAGACACAGACAATCTTGGCCTAGGGCACACGCTACTGCGTTGTAAACTCAAACCTTAAGTTTAATAGCAACATCAAAGTAAACAAAACTTATTCAATTAATAAAATTAATCAAATTTATTTATCATTGATACCCGCAGTACACTAAATACATCAAAACAGCGCCCCAAAAAAGCGATGTTAAGCATTGTCAGTATTGAGAGGTATTCAAAATGACTTCAAAACGCAAACGCTGGACATCCCACGCAGCTAAACTTCCCAGCCCTATGGCTGGGTTGGCACTGGCAATTGCCAGCTTAGGTTGGACATGGGAGAACATGACACCTTCACTTAATGGCGCAGGACAACTCACAGGTGCCATCATAGCCTCTGTGTTACTGTTATTGCTCATGGGTAAATTCATGCTTCATCCTAATATTTTAAAGGACGAGCTAAGCCACCCAGTGATTGGTAGTGTGATCCCCACCTTCGCCATGGGCTTGATGGTGGTGTCTAAATCACTCGGCGATTATTTCCCCCATGCAGGCTTAACTCTGTGGCTAGTCGCCATTGGTATCCATGTGATCTTCCTAAGCGCGTTTATCTACTTTCGCGCCATCGATTTTAAACTCGAGCACATGGTTCCAAGCTGGTTTGTACCACCGATTGGCATTATCGTCGCGGCGGTGTCTTTCCCTGTGTCTGATTACCAATGGTTAGCAAACGCCATTTTGGTTTTTGGAATGTTAGCCTACTTAATCATGCTGCCTTTGATGCTCTATCGCCTCATTTTCTGTCAGACGATACCTGATGCCGCTAAACCAACCATTGCCATTCTTGCAGCTCCCGCCAGTTTATCACTCGCGGGCTATCTGACTGTTTGTGAGCAGGCATCAATTCCCTTAGTCGCCTTACTACTGAGCATCGCCATTCTGATGACCAGCATCATCTACTTGGCCTTCTTTCACCTACTAAAACTGCCCTTTAGCCCAGGCTACGCAGCCTTTACCTTCCCTATGGTGATCGGTGCAACCGCCCTCTTTAAAACCGCAGCTTGGTTAACGCAGTTCAATAACATGGGTGAGTTAGCGATATGGATAAAATACTTAGCAGAATTCGAACTGGTAATCGCCACCTTAGTGGTTGCCTATGTCGCCCTACGTTATTTAGGACACTACTTTCCACTGCAATTTAACGTGGTAGAGCACAAATCAGTTCTAAATAGCAAATAAACAGAACAGATTTTTGTAAAAATAATTAACCATACAAATGAATTGTTCTCTCAAAAAACTAAACAATAAACCGAAAGCGAAGTGAATAGATATTCACTTCGCTTTTATATTTAAACAGTAAAAATTAAATAATCAGAAATAGCATTTGATTAGTTTTTATTCTTTACAACATTTCATTCCATAATTTTACTTCTAGCTTACTGACGCGGTGTAAAAATATCACCATACAAAATTAAACCGCATGAAAACCCTTATTGATAACACTCCTCAATCATCCAATCTAAAATATATGGAATGACAAACCATATCGTTATTAATTTTTACTTTTTCACATAAAATAGTTTCAAACTGTTATTGAAAACAACAAAATTAAAACACAATAAAACAAAACATTAGCAACAATAAAAAAACACAAAGAACCAATAATAAAAACAAAAAGCCAAATAAAAAACAAAACCCTCAGATTAAAACCTTATCAGCCACCGATTACACACACACCCTACTTATATCTGCATTTTAAAAAGAGAGTAAATAACAAATTTTAAACAAAACTCCAGCATGACCAATGTTGCACTTGTTATTTTCTTGTGGTTATATCCTGAACTCAATTAAATGAGAGCTTAATTCTTTACATAAGTAACCATTTAAGAAAAATAAAAAATAAACATACAACATGTGTTAAGGGAGAATAAAATGCGTGCAAATTCTACATTAGCCAAAGCCGTTCGCTTTGCATTAATAAGCGGAGCAGCTACTGCCGCGTTAACCACTTCGATAGTATATGCAGCTGAAGATGGTGCCAAAGTTGAACGTATTGAAGTAACAGGTTCACGTATTAAGCGTACCGATATGGAAACCGCAACCCCAGTTACAGTACTAAGTGCTGATGATATGGCAAAACAAGGTTTTACTAACGTACAAGATGCATTACAGAGCCTGACTTCAACAACAGGAGCAATGACAACTCAATCAGTACATGGTTTTACACCAGCTGCGTCATCAATCAGTTTACGTAATGCGGGTGCAAGCAGAACGCTAACATTGATTAACGGTAAACGTCTCAACCAATATCCTAAACCAGCAAGTGGTACAGACAACTTTGTTGATACCGCAAACTTACCAATGGAAGCAGTTGCTCGTATTGAGATATTACAATCTGGTGGTTCAGCAATTTATGGTGCAGATGCTGTTGGTGGCGTAGTAAACATTATTTTAAAAAGAGATTTTGATGGCGTCGCATTAAAATATCGACATGGTGATACTACTGAAGGCGGTGGTGGAAGCGATCGAATTGCGCTATCTCTGGGTTCATCTTCCGAACGTGGTAACGTCTCAACTTTCATCGAATTTACTGATACTGAGCGTTTGAATGCAACTGATAGAGCTGTTTTTGGATTAGATACAGACAAAGTACCTTATAGTAAATATTCACAATACAGCTCATATGGGGCTGGTATTACAGGTAAAAAACCTGCTGGTGGAACGATACCAAAAGGCCAACGTGTCCTAACTGCGAGTGAATGCGAAGCGGGCGGTTTTCTTTGGACAGGTAGCGCATGTGGCTTTGATCGCTCAAAGTGGCGAGATCTATCACCAGAAAGCACTCGTTTTATCAGTTCAACGAACTTTAACTATGAACTTGCAGATAATTTGAACTTTGTAGGACGTCTTGATTTTGCAGAAGCAAAATCAACAACACGTACCGAACCTATGGGTATCGATAACTACACAGTCAATGTTGCAGGAGACAAAGTAACTTTAGGTGTTGATTTAGATGATTCACTGACAAAAACATTCGACAAGAATACAGGTCTTGGTGGAGATTTTAAAAATGCCGAAAATGGTGACTACAACTATATTCGTCGTTTGCACGAATTCGGCAACCGCGCAGGAGAAACAAGTACCCGTAACTATTTCTTCACCGCGGGCTTGGAAGGCGTGATCGCTGATGATTATAGTTGGGATACATCCGTAAATTACGGCCGTACTAATGTGGATGTATTCAATAGTGGCTTTGCGACTGTTGGTGGATTATTTAATTATCTAGCTCAAGGCACTGACGGTAAATCACTGCTTGCGCCAATCAGCACAAATGATGTCAGCGGTATAGCGTACACTCCGTTTGAAAAAGCTCAATCAACTCAAAAAAATATTCAAGCAAATATCACAGGTCCAGCATTTGAACTGCCAGCAGGTTCAGCTGACTTTGCTTTTGGGGCAGAATATACCACTCAAGACTACTCATCAGAATCTGACTCAGAATCTGTTAAAGGCAATATTCTAAGCCGTGGTGGTTCATCAGGTGCTGGTGAGCGTTCATACTGGGCAACCTATATGGAATTAAAGCTTCCAGTTCTTGAGGACTTAACACTTGATGCGGCTTTACGTTATGACCGATATGATGATTTCGGTGGAAATTTGTCGCCGCAATTAACCGTAGAGTATCGTCCACTTGATGAATTATTAGTTCGTGGCTCTATCAGTAAAGTGTTCCGTGCACCAGATATGCATCGCGTATATGGAGATGCAACTAAAGCATATAGCAATATCATTGATTTTAAACAGTGCCAAGCTCTAGGTGGAACTCCATCTCAGAAAAATCCAGATCCAACACTGAACAAAATCTGTAATGAACTCAATATTGATATCACTACTGGTGCTAACAAAGATCTTAGCGCTGAAACAGGCTATACGGCCAACATAGGTGCTGTATATGGTGGCGATAGCTTAAATGCTTCACTCGATATTTGGGAGTGGAAACTGGATGACATGGTAAGTGACATCTCTGCAAGCAAAGCTGCTCGTGAATATGAAACTTATGCAAACATGATCACCCGTGACGCATTAGGTACTATTACTCACATTAATACCGTCGCACAAAACCTTGCTTATCAGAAAGTTCGTGGTATTGACTTAACCACTGGTTACGGATGGGATGTCGCTGACTTTGGTGAGTTAAAACTAAACTTTAATGGTACTTATATTCTTCTTTCTGAAGGACAAACAGATCCTACAGCAGCAATTGATGATGACATCGATGATGGTGGTTTACCGCAATATAAAGCCAATATCATTTTAGGTTGGTATATAAACGATTTTGAAACAACTTTAGGTGCTTACCACACAGCAAGAATGCATGGTGTTGGATATAAATCGTTTAAAAAAGCTGCATTAGATAAAGGTTTGGCATTCGATGAAAGTGCAAACGAAATTGCATCACAAACGAAGTGGAACTTAACATCGGCTTATAACATCACAGACGCAATTAAAGTGACTGGCGGTGTAATGAACTTATTTAATGCAGGACCAAACTTTGATCCAACAGATACAGCCTGGCCACACTATAACCGCTCATCATATGATGCGCGTGGTCGTGAATGGTTTATCGAAGGCGAAGTTAAATTCTAATATGGTGTTTATGAGTTAGAACCTAACCAAAAACGGCATCTTCGGATGCC
>NZ_JBHFFD010000037.1:0-11238 GCF_043359565.1 Shewanella sp. S23-S33
CTTTTTGACTAATTGAGGTTCGAAGGTGCCCGCTCTGTCTCTGAGCGTGTTGAGCTCGAAGTTGCCAATGGGGCTTTTAACCGTTTTAGTGGTTTTACCGTTTTTACGATTAACCGTATCAGGGTTAGCCAAAGGCCATCCAACTCAGCAACTAATGCCGCTTCAGTGAGTTGCTTAATCAAAGGGGTTAAGATGCCATCCTTGCCTGTGAGGTCTTTTCCTTCACGTAGCGCTTGAATGGCAGCATTGATATCAAAAGTAGGTGTGGTCATAAATCATCTCTTTTTGGTATAGCTTAAAGAAATGACACAGAAATTTGAACACTACCCAGCTGAGTTTTGATTAACTGTGTGAGCGCACAGCATGGAAAAAAACCATGGAGCGATACTTCGAAGTGGCTGAGCAAATGCCTTATTCTGAAGAGGTTCAGGAGCTTTATGAGCCAGCAAAAGAACCCCTTCAAGAACAAAACTACAGGCTTGAATTAGAGCTGAGAAAATTGAAACGATCTCTATGAATCACACAGATTAACTCCCCCAAAAACCTCTTCTTTATGTAACCACATTAATAGGAGCATTAACATCCCTTATTTCAAATACAGTCCCTACTTCAATCACACTACCAGTTTTCATTATAGGTATTGAAACTCTCGTGTCTGGACGGTTCATCGTATGCCATCTCTCTTGTTTTTTAATTTCTACATCATTAAACTCTCTGTTTCTTTCGATGATGAGTGTTCCACCCTCGTGTTTTAATCGCGTGGCATAAATATCATTTAAGTTTTCAATCAAATGATTAACGTATTTTAACTCTCCCCTCATTGATTTGTTGGCCTCGAGTAATGCAATCTTTATCTCTTTAAATGCCTCTTCACTCATCATAGGCAGAGCACAAAAGCCATCTTCTGGGCTAGTTTTTGGATGAAGCATTACTCCTACATTTTTCTGTACCCCATTTTTCCTACAATTCAATTCTTGAAGTCCTATCAGTGAATGCAGAACAAATCCTTGCATAGTATCTTTGTGTGAGTGTTGAAATTTACATTGACTTGCTGCACCAGCTAGCTTTTGTAGCTCTTCTTTGTTTCCCTTCGTTGTCGATATGGCCTCGGCATTCAAACTAACCCAGCTCACCAAGTTTTTATAAGATTGGCCGACATTGACTTGAACCGTTTTTGATACTCCACCCGTTAGATTTGTCGCCATCTTGCTTGCTAAAGCATAAGGTTTATCACTAAGGCCACGAATTGTTCTAATAAGCTTTCTGCCGCTTTCCCATCTTTTTTCGTCCTGTTTAATGCTCTCTTTTCTCATTTCGAGCGCATTTCCTGATAAATGCGCAATCTTTTCCTTTGATTTTTCAAAATCTTTATATTTTTTTGAGTTAAAGAGCATCGTTCTTATTTTTTCTTCGCATTCAGGATGAACTTCAAAGTCTGTACCATATGCCTTTGATATTTCTTGCAGAAGTTTACCTACATCCGTTCTATATTTTTTAACTAAATTTGAAAAATCTTGACCTTTAACGCTTTCACTTTCTAGAAATGGTGGGGTCATCAGTTCCAATACGCTATCATTGTCAATTTCAAGAGTAAATCGACATTCCCCCCACATTTTTGTACTGTGAACAAGGGGAACATGAACAAGTGGTATTGGGGCGTTACATTGATCTGTCACATAGAACTCCCCCTCGTAACCTCTTGTTGTTAAGCTACTAACATGAGGTATAGAAGAGTCAACAATACTCGACGTAATGCTTTCACTATCGTGTGACATTTGGATCATACCACAAGTAATATCACCTATTTTTTCGAGTAAAGGTTTGTCGAGAATATTGACTGTCTCCCTATTTGAACCTCCAGTCTCTGCAGCTTGTTTCATGATCGGCGGTAAATGCAGTGGCTTATGTGTTTCATCACTTTGCCCACTTGCAGGTTTAGATCGAGATATTGCGCCAATTGGGTTGAAGGAGTGTTTTGCTCTTTTTGCTAATAAAGAACCTGTTGTAGGCTTGGTTATCTTTTTCTGAGTTCGACTCTTCTTTTTTTTATTTGGTACTATTGAAGGAAGAGGATTTACAGACTCTCGGGGTAAATTTCTCACCGATACAATGTCTATTTCGGGTCTTAGATTTTGGACTGGTTGAAGGTCCATTTTCGCTGAAATAATAGAAGGTAAATTAGCATTTATTGGCATAAGTCCTCATCAAATTAAATATGTAGTTAAACTTAATCGAGTTCAAAAATATTAGTGCAGTTCAACTACGCATGTTCTACAATCTGAATAACTAGTTCAAATGTTACTCAAAATTTTTAGGTTTGTAGCTTTCCCCTAATTTAATGCCTCTACAATTATGTGATTTTTTATGTAAAGAATAATCAATTGCTTAGGAAAAACATGACCAACACATAGAGTCAAAAAGCCGATACACTAACTATCGCAAAGCCCTCCCTCCCTTTGTTTTGTATTCGATAAATACAGGCTAATCCAATTCACTAGCTAACAGAAAGGCACAAAGTATCCTAGAATACACTTGCGCCTTTAATAATCGATTTATGTATAGATAACAGATTTTAAGCCTGCATTAACAGCTATAAAAATAATGCATAAATATACAATCAGTTAAATTTATTCACTTGCTCGATAGAAACATAGAACTGGTCATCAACTTTAACTAAGGTTCCTGTAGCTATCAGTTCATTGCCACTTTTTAATAACACTTCAGATTGAACGAAATCGTTTACGGGTTTAATTTGGCTTTTTTGCAAGCTATTAAGCTCATCCAGTGTCATAATACAATTAGCAACAACCACATCTATCGCGATACGCATTATTTAGCCTCCCTGAGAAACAGAGATAATCGAACGACGCACATCACGGATCTCTTCCTGGGCAGAAGTGATTTCAGTCATGGTATTTTTAAATTTTTGCTGTTCGGTATCCAAATCAACTTGTATTGTGTCGCAATATGCCGTCATAGTCGCATTCATCGATTGAAGTTGATCATAAGTTACGGTCTTAGTGTTCCAATCTGTACCCGCAATCTCTCCTACTCCCGCAGAATTACCGAGTTTAGTCTTAATAATATTATCAATTTCACTCAAAAATCCCGCAGCCTTGCCTTCATTTAACTTAGTAGTTTTATTATCACCTGGCTTAGTATTGGGTAATCGATCACTCATAATTAACCCCCATAGGCGATTAATCTCGGCAATGGCCTCTGACTTTAGCGAGATATTATCGGCCTTAGCTTCGGCACTTTGAGTTTGTTCAGAAATATATTTAGACAGGATTATATCAATTAGATTCAGAGGGTCTCGACTACCCGCTGAAAATAAATAGTTAGAAGGCGATGCCTTAAAGGCTTTGTCCGCAACGGGATGTTGGCTCAAGGCCAATTCGAGTGCCTTAGACTCGGATTCTGGCGCAAACATAACACTAATGATAGGTTTAGCTTGGATATCTAACATTTGAATTTTCCTATTATGGTTGAATAAAATAAATGCGGGTTTGATCACTGTCTTTAAAAACGACCTTGTCACGTGAGATAGATTGAATCACACCTAGACGCGGTACATTACTGCCAACCCAATAACGGTACTTATCGTCATATAAATAGCCTCTGGATGTCGATGAATAGAAAATCGAATAAGGAAAATTGACGTTGTCTATCACTTGAGTACTGGCGTTTCGTGCAGAAATAAAGGGAATACTCTCCTGTAAGCCGTTAGCCCGCAGAACTATTATCGCCTTAGCACTATCACTTACAAACCAAGTGCCATTCAATTTATTAAATGACAATCCATATTCACCTAAAACCGCCATGATGCGATTATCCGCCTCAAAGGTCTCGACTTGGATTTGATCACGATCCGTATTTTCTATGACCTTGCTAATAATAGGCTTTTTCGAATAGCTTGATACCATTTCCACCACAGGTTGCGAGAGTAGCTGAAAGTTCGTCCCCTTTACTAGTTCTGCATTTGCTTGCCAAGCCAGAGGCAAAGCGGCATATGCAGAAATATTAGACACCTTAAGTTTGCCATTTTTAATGTAACTACCATTAAGCTGGGTAAATCTTTCAGCCAGCTGCGCATCTTGATTAACTTGATATGCAATCGAGATACCTACGCCTAAGCCAATATTCAGCAGCAAAGTCAACATAATCAATGCGCTGTATTTCCGAATAAGATAACTCATCCATTGTGGATTACGTTTGCCTTGTTGATAGACAAAAAAGGCTATGCCTCGCATACGATAGATATGCCCTGCCCGCAGCTTTTTCGACTTGTCAGCCTTTTTTATTCCCTTAATGACTATGCCGTTACCATCATTAAAAAACGCCCAACATGCGCCTGCAGGCAGGGCCTCTGGAATATATAGAGTATCAGAATCAATCCCTTCATTCGATCCTGTAATAACCAGTTTAGGCTCTATGGGTAGAATGACACCCTGCAAATGCCCTTCAACAAATTCAATTAGCCACATGCAAGTTCAACTCTTGTCTCAATGTATTCGCGATGACCACAGTATCGCTCAAGGCTTTTAACAAGCCTTGCGGATGATCCGGCAAAGGCATACCCCGTATATAGAAATAGCCATTTGCCTTAAACTTGGCAATGTAACCACCCGATGTCATTGAAAAATCGGAATTTATATCCAAGGCAGCCTCGGAGGGGAAACCATCAATATCGAGCTCAACCATGATCAGAATGGTATTCATGAGGCCGACGCGGGCGGCATCCTCAATCCGACAGTTCACTTCACCAAAACGGCAGAGTAATGCTTGGTGTTCATCTAACGATATTGATGCACCTTGCACTAAGCGAGTAAATTCCATCATTAATAGGGTAAATTTCTTATTTTTCATCGTAATTAAACTTCATCTCAATCATAAAACGCCGCTGAGTCACACGTTGTTCGGCAGTAGGCAGACCGTTTTCAACACTGCCACGTAACAAGATGGGCGTATCTCCCATACCTTCAGTTTGTAAAAAATATTTCACGCTATTGGCCCGCGCATCGGCTAAACGACGATTAGTCGCATAGGGCCCCGATGAGTCGGCAATGCCATAAACCAATATACTTTCCACGGGTTGCCCTCGTAGATTTTCCATCATGCGCACCAACATATTCTTACCTGATGGCGTGAGCGCAGACTCATTTACCAGAAATAACCCCTGGAACACTAACCGCTGATGTTTCGAGCGTGTACGACAGAAATCGACGTCATTAGCAGCCGCACAAGCCGTGCTATCGGCTAATATCCAAGACACACCATCGTCCGATATCCAAGATTCCCCATTAGTCGAATTCAAATTATCTCCGCCCATGGATTGTTGCCTATCTGCGGCCGCAGCCGTCGAGTTCCCCTGTCCAGCAAAGGTATTTCTGCTCATTGCGCCGACAAAATTTGAATAGCGCCAATAATCTGCTTCACAATTTTTAACCTCACTTAAAGCATAGGTATGCAGGTTAGCTAAATAATGTCGACTCGGGTGAGCTGGCACAGAAACTTCAATACAGGCTGTCTGATGTGGTGAGCCATCAAAATATTCAGGCTGTCTCTTCATCCAATAATGCATATGGTCAATATCATCAACCTCGGAAAACAGTAAATTATATATATCTTGCTTCCACTCATGATCCCATATTATAGAATCCTCCCTGACATTATGAGCACATGATGTGAGTCCAAGCATAGCCCCAATTAAAAGCCAAAATTTACCCTTTTTTTGCATTTTCCCGCCTGTTCAGTTCTAAGAGAATAATCGCTATGTCACGGTAGAACTCTTTAGGAATATAGTCTTCTCCCGTGCGCATACTTTTATAAAATGCCCTCGCTAACCCTCTATGTTCTAAGATGGGGATGTTGAGTGCTTCTAATCTACGACGCTCCTCTAACGCAAATGCTTCCGTAGTGATCTTGAGTACCACAGGCACTTTATCTATCCAGCGGTCATAACAAATTGGCACTAAAATATGAGTTGGATTTGCGATAGCAAAGGTTGGCTTACGCCCTTTGGTCATAGGTGTTTCCATGACTTCGCGCATTTGTCGCCTACGCTCAGATTTCATTTCTGGCGACCCTTCGGTTTCTTTCATTTCATTTTTCATTTCGGTGAATGTCATACGGTTTTTATGATTAAAATGATATCTCTCCACCATAAAATCCACACAGCCTAAACTGACACCATAAACAAAAAACAATAATGACACTAAACCGACATACAACATTAAGTTATAAATAAAATATGATGAATTATTTATTTGTGCTAATACGGTTAACTCACCACCGCCGATATCTGATATATATTTTAATAAGAATAACAAAAAAACCAATTCCAAAACCTTACGCAGTGAGCGGGATATGGCCTCAATACCGAATATATTCTTAACCCCAGTAACAGGACTGATCTTTTCCATTTTAAGACCTAAAGATTCGGTATTAATCACATTTTTATTCAATATAACCCAACTAATGGTCGCCATGAGGAGTTTAATCATTAATAGAATAAATATACCCCAGGAAATTACAACATAAATAATGTCCAAACCCGTCGAGACATCAGCATACAGCATCACCTCGAACCATTCATTGGCCGAATCAAATATAAAATAAATGCTACCAACAAATATCAACGCAAATACCACCAGTTCCATGGTCGGCTCTGCCAATTCTGTTTTAGGAAACTGGCCTTTTTTCCTTAATTCCCTAAGTTTCTTCTCCGTGGGTGGATATTTTTTGGGTTCAGTTGATTCATTCGACATAGGCTTAGATCACAACTTGCAGTGGCTCGGAACTCACTACACAACTAGGGTCGGCGATATCACCATGACTACACACTGAAATCGTTGACACTACCTGTTGAAAAAAGGACTTAACCGAATTAATTTCATTGTCATTAACTACTATGGTCGGTTTACTGCGATAGAGTGAGGTCATACGCAAAATTTCCTTACGTACTGCCGACTGAAGCTCAATTAAGCTGTCCAGATCCTCGCTCTCCCCCATGACAAAACTTTCAATACACTCAGTCAGTTCAGAACTCAACAGGGCAACATAAATTTTCCCTTCTGCATTCATTAGGCGAGAGGTGATCTCGTACTTAGCTTGATGACGGATCCGATTTAACCAATTTTTAGGCTCATTATCGATGCGCGACCAATAGATTAACGCCTCAAAGAAGGTCACCCGATCGAGATAAAACTCCCGTGCACGGATCATCTCTTTAATCACATCGTGAACACGGTTCAAACCGAGCGCCGAATCTATCTCGTTTTTAATCACTTCGCTTTGATTCGCAAGCCCTTGAATAATATTGCTGGTGTATTGGAGGTTATATTTTTCGACTAAACACTTATGCAAAAAATATTGCACTATAGTGGCGACGTTTTGAGTAGCAGCATCTTTCACAAACACCTCATCACCCAGCACTTCGATCAGTTCTAACGATTCATCATGTGAGAAAGAGTAGATGCGAATACCCGAAATATGGACCTCGATATCGGCGCTCAGTTGCTCGTCTACGGTTATAAAAGGCGCCCCAAGAGCCTGTCCCCAAAGTGCTTGCTCAAGCCGTTCGAGACTCATGCCCACCAGAGCACTATATTGAGGCTCGCGCAGCACAAAGTTGAGCGACTCATATAATCCAGTGCCGGCAATCTCGGTGCATATCAAAGTTTTTGGCTTACCTTGGACTCGCCATAATAAGAAGGCGCTCAGTGTGCAGAGTATAAATAGTGTGATGCACACATAGAATAGGCTTGGGCTCAGTAAACCTAACACCAGAATCAAGCCGCCAATAACCAGTAGGCTTTTCCAAAAACGGCTCACTTGCTTGGCCATCTGCCCCATAAATGAACTAGATTCTTCGTCCCCTTTAATACGGGTGAGATACACACCACAAGCAATAGACAGCAAGAGACTTGGGATCTGTGAGACCAGACCGTCACCAATTGTCAGTACCGAAAATCGGCTCACACTGTCAGTTAAGGAGAGATCAAATTGATTGACCCCCACATAAATGCCACCAAACAGATTCACTAAACTGATCAAGATCCCAGCGATAGCGTCGCCCTTGACGAATTTCATCGCTCCATCTAGTGAGCCAAATAAGCGGTTTTCAGTGCTTAAATCGGCACGTAATTTTTGAGCTTGCTCACCCGTGATGAGACCACTCTTTAAATCCCCATCGATCGTCATCTGCCTGCCGGGCAGCGCATCCAGTGAGAATCGAGCCCCAACCTCTGCGACCCTTTCACCGCCTTTGGTCACCACCAAAAATTGCACTATGGTGATAATGATGAAGATAAGTAGCCCCGAAATAAGGTTCCCACCCATCACAAATTCACCCACGGTTTCGATTACATTACCTACATCTTCGTTGGCAATGATGTTACGGGTGGTGGCAATCGACAATAGCAAGCGAAAGGTCGTCAGCAACAAAACTATCGTAGGTAAAAAGGTCACCCGCAAAGGTTGGTCATTCTCCAGCATGATCACCAGCAAGAGCGCAGAACTGATGAAGCTAATTAAAATAAATAGATCGATCACCCCGCCAGGGAGGGTGAATAGAATAATGGTTGGCAAGGTAAACGCTATGATTACACTGCTGGGATTGAACAGAATAGGAAGCCGACGCAGACGTTGAATCATATAGACTCCAGACTAGAACGCAGTGCTTCGACAATAGCCTCTGTCTCAATGCTAATCACATTATCCTCATTTTCGATCGTTAACACGGCAAATCCATCAACATAAGCTCGCTCTACCACCAAGTTTTTGCCCTCATCGTCTATTTCTGCATGGAGCAATTCCACCAAATGAGCAATCAACGTCTCATTCATGCTCAGTTCAGTTAGACGTAATGTTACGGCTGCTGCAATACGCTGTTTCAATTCAACTTTCAACTGGATAAGGCCTTGGTATTGTTCTTCCAACAGATCGACGAGTCGCTGATTCGCCTCGTCAAACCAACGCGCCTGATCAGCCTGTAATTCTTCAGCCTTCTCATTAGACAAAGTAGTTACGTGCAGATTGAGCGCCAACTCTTTCTCTTCAATCAGCTGTACCACTTGCTCTTCAAGCATGTGCTGATATTGCTCGACTCTGTCTTCTAACGTGGCAAGTAATGCTTTAGCATCGCTATAAATCAACAGCTCAGACTTCTTGATCACATTTGAATGGCGATCTTTTTTAAAGGCGATCTGCGGCAGTAATCGATGCGGTGAATTGATTTCTATATACAAGACATACCTCACTCTGATTTGAAATTTAAGCGTACTCAATCCTGAAACCTCACTACAAAAGAAAAAAAAAGATTAAACCTGAACTCTTATGATTTAATCTTTCTCAATTGATAATCAGTCTAGAAGCGAGTCATTATTTCAAGGCGCTAAAACCAAATTGCTTAACGTTACAGGAGGCGTAACACGTAATTTCCCACTGGGAGTTTCGAGTAAATGTGTACGCCCATTGGAGCTATTTAAACCCGTGAATTGCAAGTAATCGGCTCTGTTCATGTGCTTTATTGGCGTTAACTGAGACTTAATCTCCGCTCGTTCCCGGACATTATTCATTTTACCAGCAAAATGATTTTGGCCGCGCATACTTACAGCCCCTTGAGTCAATAAGACCTTAGTATTCAAGCTCTTCAAATACTGTGCTAAATCATTTTCACGCCACGCCGCAAATTCGACTGAATCCCGTTTCCCCTGCAGTGACTCAGGGATCGGCCGCCAAGAACCCATAAAGGTGCCCGCTTCTGGACGATCTAAGAACTTAGGCACCTTATATTGAATATGCCCACCCGCACGACCCACTATACGTGACTCTATCTTGTTTAAATCAAATGCAGGCTTAGGCGCACTTTTTTGCGGCGCCAAGACGCCCTCCTTTAGGGTAGCCTTAGATATCGATGTAACTGCCGATGTCGTCGGCGATACAACCTGCGGTGCAGCCGGCAGAGCAATAGTCGAGGTGGCAGCCGGCAGAGCAATAGTCGAGGTGGCAGCCGGAGGAGTCTTGATCTCCAGCTGCGGTCTAATAATGCGTATCTCAGCCTCACTGCGCTCAACACTAGCTAAAGCACCAATGCCGATATTCATCTCATAGGTAATCTGATCTGCAGAGATCGACATCTCACCCTTAGGCTGCAGTACCGATAAATCCTCAATGCCATCGAAGGTAGAGGCTAGCCCGAGCCGCGAATCGAGCCCTGCATTTGACCCTAAATTGAGATTACGTCTCGGCCCTTGGGTATAATTGCTGCCCGTTTGCGCACCGTTTGTCAGGCTCAATGGTGTGGGGATAGCCACCTGCCATTTTTGGCCATTGTAACCTTTAATGGTTTGCGCGCCGATGGCATCGGTCGGCGCAAGATCCGTTTCGCCCGTTTGGGTAGCCATCGATTGCGTCGAGACAGTTACGGCCCTGTAAGCCAAATCGTCAGCGCGCTCTGTTTGAGTGCCATCGGCTTGAGAGCCTCGTTCTTGGCCGTGCGGAACTAATATGTCGCCTTTAGGGATCACAGCTGAAGCTAGTTCTAGCCCTGCACTTAGATCTAAATTGAGGTTATGTCTCGGTCCTTGGGTATAATTACTGCCCGTTTGCGCACCGTTTGTCAGACTCACTGGTGTCGGTATAGCTACCTGCCATTTTCGGCTATTGTAACCTTTAATGGTTTGCGCGCCGATGGCATCGGTCGCTGTAAGATGCGTTTCGCCCGTTTGGGTCGAGACAGGCACGGCCTTGTTAGCCGAATCGTCAGCGTGCTCTGTTTGAGTACCGACGACTTGAGTGCCTCGTTCTTGGCCGTACGGAACTAATATGTCGCCTTTAGGGATCACAGCTGAAGCTAGTTCTAGCCCTGCACTTAGATCTAAATTGAGGTTATGTCTCGGTCCTTGGGTATAATTACTGCCCGTTTGCGCACCGCTTGTCAGACTCTCTGGTGTCGGGATAGCTACCTGCCATTTTCGGCTATTGTAACCTTTAATGGTTTGCGCGCCGATGGCATCGGTCGCTGTAAGATGCGTTTCGCCCGTTTGCGTCGAGACAGGCACGGCCTTGTTAGCCGAATCGTCAGCGTGCTCTGTTTGAGTACCGACGACTTGAGTGCCTCGTTCTTGGCCGTGCGGAACTAATATGTCGCCTTTAGGGACCACTGCTGAAGCTTGTTCTAGCCCTGCACTTGGACTTAAATTTAGGTTATGTCTCGGCCCTTGGATATAATTA
>NZ_JBHFFD010000038.1:0-109534 GCF_043359565.1 Shewanella sp. S23-S33
GAGCCGCCATGGATGGCTTCACGGCGTGTCACGGAAGCAATGGAATTCGCCGTATCCGCAACGAGAGCAGAAGTGCTTGGTTTTAACTTAACCTTCCTTCATCCCAGCACTACAAACAAAACAACCGCAAGAAATTTGCGGCTGTTTTTGATTAACACTCTGTATTTAAATGAGATTAAAAGCTTTCGCTAAACAACTCACTATTCAGCAACCATCGCCATGAGTGTGGGTAAAAACTCGTTATCTAGTGCGGCGATTTCGCTTTGTTCGACCAGCACTTGATTGAGAATGTCATGGCTGGTGAGGGGGTTGGCTAGTACCACACGGAATACCACGGTCGCTTGCCTAAAGTAGCGGGCTGGCTGAATGCGGGTACGGGAGACGAAAGACTTACCCTGTTCGCGTTGGTGCTTTTGAATAAACTGGGTGAGGCCATCGAGCAGCTCGTTAAAGCGAGCGAGTTTTACTGTGTCTGCTTGCTCACAGGCAAGTTGCATGGCGGCTTGGATGCTGGCGGGCACATAACGGTAAGTCAGCAGACAAAGTTCTGGCTCAGTGATTAGCTCAAAATCCTCATGGGCTTTGATTTGTTCGGCAAAATAGCGGGCTTTTTCAAGGCTGTTATTGATTAATATTTCATAACCATCGCGGCCGATGATCTGTAAGCAAGCGTGCACTAACATCGCCATGCCGGGGCGTGAACCTTCCAGCGTTTGGCTACCGAGATCCTTTGAACCTCGGCGCAGAATATACTCGGCGTGGTGGGCAATGGCGTGGGCGAACTCTGGGTCTTTAAATAACACCATGCCTGCGCCCATGGGCACGTACATTTGTTTGTGGGCATCGATAGTGACTGAGTCCGCAAGTTCGATACCTGCGAGTAAGTGGCGGTATTTATTGGATAATAAACTTGCGCCGCCCCACGCTGCATCCACATGGAAATGACAATTTAACTCTTTTGCGAGCGCCGCTAACTCTGTCAGTGGGTCAACATTACCGGTTTCTGTGGTGCCTGCCACGCCAACAATCGCTAACACTTTGATGTTCTTGCTAGCAAGTTCAAGGGCGGCTTGGCGCATTTTCGCGACATCGACCTTGTTATCGCTGCCAGTGGGAATGCTGATAATATTGTCGCGACCGATGCCAAGCAGATCGACGGCTTTGCCCAGCGAGTAGTGGCCTCGCTCCGAGACCAAAATCGCTAAATCGTCATAGCCGTAGTGGCGCAGTGCCTTGAGTAAGCCTTCGCGGCTGACGCCTTTAAACTCGCCATCGGCTTTCAATAATTGGTTGCGGGCAATCCACAGGGCCGTGATGTTGGCAACCGTGCCGCCGGAGCAAAATGCGCCGAGGGAATGATTGGCGCTGTGCATCCAGCTTTGATAAAAATCCGTATCTTGGGCATAAATCAAATGGTGCATCATGCCGAGCACTTGGCGTTCAAGCGGCGTAAATGCCTTAGAGGTTTCGATTTTGACCAGATTTTGATTGAGTCCCACCATCATTTTTGACAGCGGCAACACAAAGTAGGGCAGTGCCGACGTCATGTGGCCGATAAAACTTGGCGCCGCTGTGTGTACCGAATGCGCCACCAAATTTTGCATGATTTCGTCGGTGTAATCGGAGACAAAACGTGGCTGAGTTGGGATCTCAAAGGCTTGAAAATCGGTTTCGATTTCCGACAAGGGTTTTTCGAGCGCGGCGATACTGTCACCCAAAAAGCCTGCTAAGTCCTCGGAGAGCTTTTGCTCAATAATACTCAGCGTTGAGCTTGCATCTTCCGGTGCAGTAAAAATGCGGAGCAAGCTTGCTTCGGATGCGGTGGCTTGGCGAGGGAGTTTCTGGGTCATTGGGCTTGCCGTCTATTAATTTTTATAGTGAAACCGCAAATTGGCTCGAAGAGTATAACGTACCAGTGATTCTCGACCAGTGATGCGCGATCAGTGACTCTCAAATGTTCAATCAGCGGAATACCAAAAAGGGAGCTCACTTTACTGCAAGGCCTTTTAGGCATCAAGCACTAAAATTTTGTGTTACCAAAGCGTTGCGGCCTAAATAAGCAAAGGCGCCGTTATGGCGCCTTTATGTTTAACTCGACGAGCCACTCATCAAGCCTGAGCATTAGCCCTAAAATTCATGTTAGCCCTAAAATTAGCGCTGGCCTAACATGAGTACCGCGCCGATATTTCGGGCGGTATTGCAAAGGTTTAGTTTGGCATTGGCCAGCACATCATCAAGCGGACTTAAGTGCGGGATGATAGGGAAGATAGCCGCCATACCGTGATCCAATATGGCATTGGCGTTTTCACCCAGGCAGCCCGCGATACCGATAGTGGGAATGCCCTGCAGTTTGGCTTGCTTTAACACGCCCATTGGGGTTTTACCAAATACGGTTTGGCCATCGATGCGGCCTTCACCTGTGATCACTAAATCGGCGCCACGGATTTTATCCGCAAGGCCAACGGTTTGCATTACAATCTCAACCCCAGGTTTAAGCTCGGCATGTAAAAAAGCCATCACGCCAAGACCCATACCGCCAGCCGCGCCAGCCCCCGCATGATCGCGGTGATCGCTAATGCCATTGCGGGCAATCACATCGGCATAATGGGCAAGAGCGGCATCTAGCTGCTTAACCATCTCGTGCGTCGCACCTTTTTGCGGACCAAAAATCGCCGATGCACCGCGTTCACCGCACAGTGGATTATCAACATCGCAGGCAACTTCGAAGCTGCACTCACGTAAAAGTGGATGAGCGTTTGATACATCGATTTGAGCAAGGTTCGCCAGCGCTGCGCCGCCAGAAGGCAAGGTTTTACCTTGGCCATCGAGCAATAAAATATCCAGCGCTTGGGCCATACCCGCGCCGCCATCGTTGGTGGCACTGCCGCCTAGCCCCAAAATGATGTGCTTTATCCCCCGATTAAGCGCATCACAAATCAGCTCGCCTGTTCCATAACTTGTGGTAAGCAGCGGATTACGTTTCTCCCTCGGCACATGGTGCAGACCTGAGGCTGAGGCCATTTCAATCACGGCAATCGCGCCTCGATGTGGCGATTTGTTCGTTGGATCTGCACGTGAAATTGAAGCAGAACTTGTATTGATCGCAGTGCCGAGAATGCCTTCACCAAGAATGCCATAGTGTGCTTGCACTCTATGCCCCAGTGGCCCCATTACCTCTAAGCTGACAATACTGCCGCCTGTGGCGTCCACCATAGATTGCACTGTGCCTTCGCCACCATCGGCAACGGGTATTTTGATTATGTCGCAGTCGGGTATCACTTGTTTTAAGCCTTGTTCTATGGCGTTGGCCACTTCGAGCGCGCTTAAGCTTTCTTTAAATGAGTCGGGGGCGATAACTATTTTCATTAAAAATCCTACAGCTAAATGGGATAAAACAGGGCTCAATGTTGAACACTAAACCCAAGGCCACTTACGTTGGGTGCAACAACATCCCTGTGCTAAAACTGAGGTGATATAAGGGCATTTATATCCATCACTGGCACATTAATCTGTTGCAATTATTAGGGCGTATAACAGAGATATATCTTGGGCACGGTATGTGCCCAAGGGACAATATTGAATCAAGAACTTATTAATATTAGAGCAACACTAGGCTTAGCACATACACAGTTACCATGGACGTCACACCTTGGATTAGGGTCGCCATAGTTTGGGCTTTATAGGCTTGTTTGACGCTCATGCGGCTAAATTGGGTGACGACCCAAAAGAAGCTGTCATTGGCGTGGGAAACGGTCATCGCACCTGCGCCAATCGCCATTACTGTTAACACTCGGCCCATATCGCTACCAAGACCAATATCGCCAAGCATAGGCGCAACCAGTGCAGAGGTTGCGACTAACGCTACCGTCGATGAACCCTGCGCCGATTTAAGCGCGGCAGCGACGATAAATGGCATGAAGATACCGATACCCAGTGCCGACAGTGATGTACCCAAAAAGTCACCTATAGGCGTGGCTTTTAATACCGCACCAAAAGCACCACCTGCACCTGTGATTAAAATAATCGGCGCGGCAGTGACGAGCCCTTGGCTGATGCGTTCGCTAAATTCGCTGATCTTATTCTCACCCTTTAACAGCAGCAGGGATAAAAACAGGCCAATCATCAGGGCATTAACGGGCTGACCGAGGAACACGAGCGCATCAAACACACCTTCTTTACCCAAAGGCGCTGAAGGGAAGTTAGCGATAGAACCTAAACAAATTAATACGATAGGCACAAAAATCGGTGCGAAAGCTTTTAATGGACTTGGTAGCGTGCCATAGCTTTTTTTCAGCGTTTCATAGTCACTGGCCTGCGCTTTAAGCTCTTCTGCGCCTTCCCCATCGGGTTCAACATCGGCAAAGCGGTTTGCCCATAACATACCCGCGAGTGCCGCAATAGCGGCCACAAAGAGACCCACACCGATCACTAAGCCTAAGTTGGACTCTAAGCCTAAGTTGCCTGCGGCGGCGATAGGGCCTGGTGTTGGCGGTACAAAGGTGTGAGTGGCGTACAGACCTGTGGCTAAGGCAACGCTCATGGAGACACTAGAGACCTTCATGCGGTTCGCCATCGATTGTTTCAGTGAGTTTAAGATCACAAAACCCGAATCACAAAAGACTGGAATAGACACTAGATAACCGATAATTGACATAGTGAGTGTCGGGAAGCGTTTACCTAATATCTTGATCACCACATCGGCCATGGTGATGGCGGCGCCGCTTTTTTCCAGAATAATCCCTATGATAGTGCCTAAGACGATCACTAAGCCGATATAGCCTAAAATATTGCCAAACCCTGTGGTAATGGTTTTAGCGATTTCTCCGCTTGGCAGGCCATAGGCGAAGGCCGCGATAAAGGCGGCCAGAATTAAGGTTAAAAAGGGGTGGAGTTTAAATTTTGAGGTCGCGATAACAATAAATGCAATCACGCCGATGAGAATAAGCACTAAGTTCATAGTTTGTCCCGTTCAGTTCTTGGCTGAAGTTTTTGAGTAAGTTTTTTGACTTATATTGTAGGGCGCAGTGCTTATTTGGGCCTGAGTCCAAATGAGGGCTGCTTTAAGGTCATCCTATTATTGTGCAGGTATGTTTGAATAGCTTTGGCTAAATCCACGGAATTACCGCGTTATGTTTCGCCATTTTTGTGCTCATGCACAAAAATGCTTAGGTGAATTCGAATGCAGGAGGAGGCGTTTTGTCGGTAAGAGGAGGCTTGTCGATAAGGATTGGTAAATAGGGCTATTTGCCAATCCTAAACAGGAGGGACTTAACTCGACATCTTTATTGACGACGAATAAAGGATTCGACATAGGCTGCGGTGCGGGCATTGAGTATCGGATCGGCAGATGCAGTAATGCCCTTAGGCAATAACAGTGGGTTAAATATGCCTTTATCACACTGCTGTACTTGGGGATCGCTATCTCGCTCGCCGTTAATCATCACTTGGCCTACCAGTAAACGCTGGCGAGTTTCAGGCCAGATCACGGTTGGGTCATTAATCTCATCACCCATTTCGGCGAGTTGAATATAGAGGTTCCATTGTGCTGGCTGGGTTTTAATGCGCTCGAGTAATTCTGCCTTTAAAAAATCATCACTGAGACTGGCAAGTTCACTGGCTGACAGCGCGGCAGTACCTGCGACAGGTTCAAAAATCCATTTACCCGCGACCGTTTCACCTTGAAGAACACTGTTTTTTGGCGTGCTGAACAGGAAGCTATTTACACCAAAGTAGCGGCTGTTGGCAAAACTTGGGCTGGGAGGCAACTGTTTAACATAGTCGAAAAAAGCTTTGGCGCTGGGTTGATTATCAATAAGCCACTGTTTACCTTCAGGACCTTGTTTCACTTTGGTTTGAAAGTTAAAAAACTCTTCGAGATTTTTGGCAAAGAAAACAGGAACGTTAGTGGTGACAAAGTTAAGGTTCTCTTTATCGCCATCAATTTTGAGTGACATAAAGCGCCCAGCAGTTTTATCTGAGATCTGCGGATTTGTACCGCCGAGGGAAAAGCGGGCTGTGACCTTGATACTATCTTGATTAAAAAATGGAATTGCCAACGTTTGTTGTAATTGTGGATTCGGTTTAAAACTGCCCGAGGTACAAAATCCCTTAGTGTGATTACGCAGTTTGACATTTTTACCCGCCTCGCGACTTGCCGCATCGGGTGTGCCGTTGACGGCATCGACCAGTTCGGGAATGGTTTTCTCGGCCGCGATTAACGAAGGTGAAGTCAGCGCAATACTGCTAATGAGACAAGCTTTGGCGAGTAAAGTCAGTTTGATTGATGTCATTATCATTCCTTTCAATGGACTAAGTAGAGATCGCTTGCATATCGACGCGATACTATATGAAAGGATAGGAAAGGGGATACGGTATAAATCTTTCAATTAATTTTTTAGTACAGGCCAAGTTTTACTCAATTGATCTGGCCATCAGGTCGGCGCCGTCATCTGCGGGCTTTTTTCTGGCTAATCTGTTGAGTTGCTAAGTCATTTGAGCGTTAAGTTAAGCGAGTCGAAGTATCAATTAATTGCCCAAGATACAGGCTTAATAATCCATGCAGGGATTGAATGTCGGCTTGGGTGATTTGCTGAATTTTATCAAGGCGATATCTCAGTGTATTGCGATGAATAAACAGGGCATTCGCGCATTGCTGTGCATCGCCAAAGTGGGTGATGTATGCCGCTAAGGTTTTGCGTAATTGGCCGTTTTTGTCCGCCTTGGCGAGTTGCTGGTAGGGCGTTGCCAGCGCCTGACCGCGCCAGTCATGTTTTAGCCCTGCAAGTAACACTTGTAGGGAATAATCTTCAAACAGGTATTTATTCCCTTCTGCATTGAGCTGCTTACCGAGTGCTAAGGTTTCTTGAGCCGTGTGATAGGAGCGCGCTATCCCACCTTTTTCCGGGAAGAAATGGCCTAGGGCAATTTTAAAGTTTAAATCCATTTGGGCGGGTAAGCGCTGCAACAGCTTATCGATACGCTGATTTTCAAGCTCAGGATCCCATTGTTTTCCATCTAAAAAAGCAGGCTTTAGGATCACCAACTGCGACATTGAGGTCATGGCAATCAAGTTACCACGGTCAGGATATTGCAAAAGATGCAGCACTTGCTTGAGGGTTTCACTGACTCTGGGGCTACGTTCATCGGCGGGCTGAGTGGATGCCTCAGCTAAGAACAAGGCCGCTGGGGTTGTGTCGGTTTTTAAATGGTGTTTCTGGATGTTTTTCTCGCTGATCTCAATAATGGCCGCGACTCTTGGCAGGCTGATATCAATGTCGAGTTGTCTTGCCCAGCGGTGCAACTGTGCATCATCGGTTTCAGCTTTGATCAGTTGCAGAATAAACTCTTCACGCTGGCGATTCTCCCATTGCAATTTATCCTGCAGGTTGGCTTGTTCAACAATCATTTCGGCGGTCATTTTGAGTAACTCACCATAATGGGTGAGCTCACGTGGATCACCGGTAATGCCGACGACGCCGATAATTTGTCCTTGATAATGTAAGGGTAAATTGATGCCTGGCTTAACGCCATGCAGCCCTGAGGCGACTTCTTGACTGATCTCCACATTGCGATTTTGGGCTATCGCTAGCAGCGCACCTTCATGGGTTGAGCCAATACGCTTAGGGTCGCCTGAGCCTAAAATCACCCCTTGGCCGTTCATCACATTGATATTGTGGCCAATGATTTTCATTGTGCGGCTCACAATTTGCTTAGCGATGACAGAATCAAGTAGATACATACAGGCGCCTAGTGGGGTTGAAGGTTTAATAGGGATGCAATACGCATTCTTAATCTGGGTAGCATATCGCGTTCAAACTCAGGATGCTGCTTAAGCCAAAGATTATTACGCGGGCTTGGGTGCGGCAAGACAAGATACTTAGGCCAATATTGCTGCCATTGCGCGCATGCTTGGGTCACTGTTATTGGTTTCAGTTTGGGGATGACCGTTACGTTAGTGCCGGTTGTTTGATGCTTAGTGATCGGCGAAGTGGGGTTTACGGCCTCGGACGATTCGCGCGGTAGATGATAGTCGATGGCATATTGGCCGAGGATCACAATTAGCTCTATTTGTGGCATTAGGGCGAGCAAGGCCTGATGCCAAGTGGCAGCACATTCGGGGCGCGGTGGTTTATCACCCTGCTTTTTACCGTTTTTTTCGATACTGCCCGGAAAACAAAATCCCATAGGGATAATGGCAAAAAGATTGGGGTCGTAGAATTGCTCCCGCGTGACATTCAACCAAGTGCGCAGCCGTTCACCGCTGGCATCGTCAAAAGGTATGCCTTTATGGTGGGTTTTCATGCCCGGAGCTTGGCCTG
Source organism: Shewanella sp. S23-S33 (assembly GCF_043359565.1). NCBI lineage: Bacteria > Pseudomonadati > Pseudomonadota > Gammaproteobacteria > Alteromonadales > Shewanellaceae > Shewanella > Shewanella sp. S23-S33. Next base: position 8,319 of record NZ_JBHFFD010000038.1, read on the forward strand.
CAATCAAAATCCGCGCTTGGGTACTGGCCTGCAATATCGGCTTGGGCGCTAAGGGTAAATGGGCCTGACATAAAGTACAGGCGCTGATTTTTGCCAGCAGTTTAGCCATTGATGCCGAGCATGATGGCGGTACAGTTACGCAAAGTGGCGATGGCGCTTTAGTGAGATTCGTCTTAGTCAATTTAATCGCTAATTTTATCGTTGCTCATTCATTTCAATCAGGATTGGAGCATCATCACTGTTTGATATATCCAGTAGCCAAAAAGAGAATAGCCAAGGATTAAACCGATATAACTTAATATCTTAGGAATTTGATTTGGGCTTGAAGCTAAACAGATGTGGGCCAGTACAATCGTAAAGAAGGCTAAGGGGGCAATCACATAGCTCAAAGTTAAGATAAATAATGCCCCTAGGCTGATTATCCAATCAGCATTGCGATTGGTGGGCTTATCGATTTGGCAAAGCTGTAGTGGCAATAAAATCAGTCCAATACCGACACAGATAATGCCTAAGTTAAGGGCGAAATCACTCCAACCTCTATGATCATAAATGGCTAACGCAATGGCAATTAATGGCACTATTAGTGCGCTTAATACATGGCGTTTGGCAAAAGTGGCGCTACGATACTGACCCGCAAAAAAGAATAAGCCCTGTAGAAACAGATTGATTAAGGTAAAACCACCTAGGCCTAAAATGATAAATAGGCTCGCTGCACCACCCGAAGGGTCGAACGCCATGGCGGGTAAGGGTAATAGGCTTAGCCCCAATAGTGCAGAAAGTGATAACAGCCACTGAGATTGGGAGAGTGAAGAATAAATACGCATGGGCTCAGAGGATTAACTAAAAGATTGAATTAAGATCCGCTAAAGTGAGCCAAAACTCAAGGATTAAGGTTTTTATGGGCGGACTTTCGCGCCAGAGTCTGATCTTATTCAAGATTTTTACTGTTATCTGCCATGATGTTATCGCTTTAAAAGATAATACTGCGCTTAAACAAAAGCCCGCAACATGCGGGCTTTTCGTGTTATGAACAGTATCGATTAGAGTTTGTAACTCATGCTCAGCATGATCATTTGCGCTGTGTAGTCATGGCTATTGCTGCCAAAGCCTACGACGTTCCAGATCCCATCGACGGCGATATCATTGGCGGCATCATTGTCTTTATAATTCTCAATTTTATAATCCAAGCGCAGCGCCATTTTCTCGGTGGCTTGATATTGAGCATATAAGTTAATGTTGTGCACTTTGGCAAAATAATCGCCATAGTCGCCTGTGATACCTTGTCTGACTTGAGTGTTACTGTCGGAGTTTGAATAAGTGTAATCCAATCCCATGCGTAACTTGTTCTCAAGCAAGTTGTTGTAGCTAAGGCCTGCCCCGACCACATCTACATTGTCTTCAATGAATCCTGTCCATGTTGGGGTGCTGTAATTACTGCTTCCCGCTTGTTCAGACTCAATGATTTGGTAATTGTAGAAGGCTGTCGCCAGTAAATCATCGGTGATCATGTAGCTGATGTTGGCATCATAACTGGTGTCTTTTGACTCAGTTAAGCCAATAACTGTGTCAGAGTAGTCATCTAATGCGTAACGGGCACCGAAATCTATGGTCAAGCTGTCGATTGGCGAGTGGGTGACTCGAGCTTCAATCTGGGTTCTGTCGCGGTTAGCCAGATTGTACTTACGTAACAGGCTGTTGGTTTCAGAAGATGTCCATTCAGAAGCTTGATATTGCGAGCCATCACGCTGACCGTAACTGCCCTTAACCCACATATCCCAAGTTTCAAAGCTGTTAACGCGCAAACGTGCCCAAACAGTATTTTCATCCGTGGTTTCACGGTCTTGATAATTACGGTCGTCACGTTTGAAGTCATAGCCGCCATCAAGCTTCAGTCCATGGGTAATACGATAATCCGCCGCCACTTTGAAGCGTTGGCTAGTGTTATCGTAAGGGGTGTTATAGGCCACCTTACCATTGACATTGTTGATGCTGACTTGGGTCCACTCTTCAATTTGAGTATTGTTATCACGGTCGCTATAGTCGTAGCTACCACTTAAGCGCAGTGAGTTAGTCACTTTACTGACGACTTTTAAGTTCAACCCTGTGAGGTCAACTTTGGCATCAACGGCCTCTGTCGGCACTTGATAGCCATAGCCTGAAGTGACTAATGCTTGGTCTTGACTCATTTGTCCCGCAAGCACACGACCTGTTAACACATTGGTATTGTCGTTGTATTGACCCATGAGCGACACTGTGTGTGACTGGTTGTCAGGGTCAAGGGCGAGTGTGCCAGAGGTTTGAGCACCAAAAGTTGGATTGAAAGCACTGTCGAAGTTTAACTGGTTGTACTCGTTCTTAAAAATTGAGCCATTGTAGTTAAGTGCAGTGAACCAACGATCGCCTTTGAGTTTAATGCCAGCTTCAATGGAGTCAGTGGTGTAATCAACTGGCTCAGCTAACATCATGGATTGGTTAAAGAATCCACCTGATGTTTTTTTCAAGCCGGTTTTTTCTTCACGCATGTAGCTCACATGCGTACTCCACAGCGATTCACCTTGATAGTCAAAACCTAACCCTGTGCGCTCACGTTTGAGCGACAGTTCTAAGGCATTTAGGCTGTCCATCAGTAACGGCATCTGGCTGCTTGAACCCGCAGTTACCCAGTTGTCTGGCAAGGTTAAATTATCGCTGCCGACACCAGAGTAGGGCGTTAAGGCGCTATTACTGTTGTAAGTGGCGATTTGGCGATAGTTTACATTGACATTATACTGGCCTTGTTTGCCCGCATTGACATCTAAACGGCCACCATCCATGCCCAGTTGATAAGCTTCAACGCTGGCTTGATAGCCTTTCTCACCACGGAAGGTGACATCGGCATCAAATTTACCCGCAACTTCGTTTGAAGTCCCAAAGGCATTCGCCGAGCGAATATCCTCTTCGCTGTTGTAACCCACGCCAACACCCACAGTGCCAGACGTACCCGTTTCAACAACGCAGCCTTTACAGCTCCAAGCGGACATTTTGACTTTTTCTGTATTGGCATTGGCTAAGCCATACCCGTCGGCTGCTATTGCAAAACCTGTGTTTGCTAGTAACGCCAGAGTGATCAAATTGAGTTTAAATTTCATTTTCTCGTCTCCTTAGCGCTGTAATAGCTTGCCAGATGGATGGTTTGAACCATGGACCTGACTGTGGCAATTTAAACAGCTTCTTCCACCCGTAAAGGCATTGTCGCCGACGTTTGAACCTAAACCAGTGTTACCTAAGTAAGCATTGCTGGCGTGGCCATCGCTGGCGTGACATTGCTGACACAGCTGCGGTGCGCGGGTTTTCAACATGGCATCATTCACACTGCCGTGAGGATTGTGGCAAGTCACACAGTTCTCAGTGACGGGTGCATGTTCCCACAGTTTTGGGCCGCGTTTCTCGGCGTGGCAGGAGTAACAAGTTTCGTTAATGCTAGGCTTGTTTAGATCGGAATCTGTCATGCTCCCATGGGGATTATGACAATCGCTACAGGTCATTTGAGCCCATTTTAGTGGGTGACTCGAGCGTTTATTCATATCTGCTTTTTGCTTAGTGTGACAGCTAGTACAGACTTCCATTTCGGTGTTTTTTGATAACACAGGATCTTTTGCGACATGCACTTGGTGGCATGAGGCACAAGCGACATCGGCATTGTCATGGTGACTACCGTTCCAAGATACGCGTTTATCATCTTGGTGACAGCTCATACAGACACTGTTTTGTTTTTCTGCACTTAAGGTCGACTGCTTACCAAAAGTGATCATCGGCTCGTTGCCGCCTTTATTGTGTTGACCCATAGGACCATGACAGGCTTCACATTGCAGGCCAGCCATTGGGCTCTTTGATGAATCAATGGCGCCATGGACACCTTTGAAGAGGTCCATCACTTTTTCAGATTTTTTGTGGCACATCAAACAAGAATCGGCACCTTTAGGGGAGTAGCTGCCTTCGGCAAACTTCTTATCTAAGGTGGCTTCGACTTGTTCTGGAGTCATTTTGTCATCCCACTTTGAGGCGTGTGCACTCGGTGTGATGCATAAAGACATCACTGCAGACATTGCCATGGAGATGACAAGTGCCGGCAGTAGGTTTTTCATTTTTAGGCTGTTCTTCATAATAGGCTTCCCAATTTGTCCCAACAAAATTCAAGAAAGGGGGAGCGAACTCCCCCTGCTTGGGCAAATTACATCTTCACCTGAGTGTGATCTGTTGGTGTGGGTTTGTGACAGTAGAAACAGGTTTCTGACTGCGCCGCTTGATTGGCTTGAACATAATCACCGTTCACAATCGCGCCCATATTTTCTAAGCCGTGGCCAATAGATTCTGGCGCGTGGCATGAAGTACAAGTGGCAGTGATTGGCGTGGTGTATTTACCCGCAGTTGTTGCCAGAGCGCCTTTGACCTTGAATGCATCTAGGTTGAAGTCGTTATGACATTGGGTACATTCTTTGATGACACCTTGTTTACCATGAACAACGTGTAATTTCATCTCCAACGCACCTTTGTTAGCACCACTTGCATAGGTACCATCAGGGGTATGACAAGCGACACACGCATCCACACCGACGATTGGCTTACCACTGGCATCTTTTGCATGTGATAGCTGTTCTGTCATCACAAAACCCGCATGGTGGCCTTTGTGAATTTCGAAGCTATCACCGTGACAACCTTGACAGGTACCAAACTCAACTGAGTTAACATGACGCATGCTCGGTGCTTTACCAGACTTAGTGCCAAAAGCTAGTTCGGCTTTCATGCTCGTTGTTGCGCTGTCTGCGGTACATGCGGTTAAGCTTGTACCAGTGCTACACACTTCTAAACCGATAATGGTAAAGGCGGTATCAGTATCGCCTGCACCGAAAGGCAGAGCGGGTGTTGTAAAGACTAATTTACCGTCAACTAAGGTTACACCTTCTTGCAATGCGCCATCTTTGACTAAGTCTTTCGCTATTTTCGCTTTACCGCTACCTGGACTTGGGTTGTAGCCCATGATCGGGAAGTTAGGGCCAACGTTGGTAACGGACTCTAAACGTTTAATCTTATCTTGAACGGTTGCCGCATCAATTGCGTTACCATCTTTGTCTAAGATAGACACGGTTAATACTGCAGTATCATCAGCTTGACCAGCAAGTGCTGCTGACATACCTAACTGAGCGATAACGGCTTTTTTGTCTGCAGTCTTACCTGTGTGCAGTTCTGCAGTCCAATCGCTGTTATGACAGGCGATACAGTTAGAGTTATCTAGCTGTTGTGAGTGACCTTTACCGGCAGCAAAGTCCACTGTGCTATGGCAGCTTCCACATGAGGCGGCAGTTGGGATACGTGACCAATTACTCCAATCAGGCGTAGCCTCATTTGCGGCGTGACAGCTTTGACAGCTTTCTAATGAGCCTAAGGTGAGGTCTTTGTGTTTAGCGTGAACGAGAACATTAAACTCTTTACCTACGCCCACTTTGCCTGCAGTGTGGCAAGTTGCACAGTAATTAACGTCAGAATACGCGCCGCCATGTTTAACATTGGCTAAATCTTGGTGACAAGTATTACAGCTTTCTGTGGCGACAATTTTGCGACTGTATGTTGGCAGTGCGCCAGTATCGGCAGTGAAGTCGACAAAGGCGTTACTGTTTGGTACTTGAGTACCATCGGGAAGCGGAGTGTTATAAGCGCGGATTAATACTCGTTGAGCTAACTGTTCGTTATAAGTGACTTTAGTGTTAGCGGTCAGGTTCATACTAAAAGTATAACTGTAGTGACCGTTTTTCTTGTCAACGAAAGTCCCTGGGCATGTTGCAGCGACATCACAGGTCTCATCACCAAAGTACTGCCATTGTGACGCATTACCTGCACCCGTTGCGCCTTGTGGGATTAATTGTGCTGCGGCAAAACGCATTTTTTGTAGGCCAACAACGGGTAAATCATTTTCGTTAGTGACGGTAAACTCAACACTCGGAATACCGTTAGTGACGACAGATTTGTCAAAGGCGAAATTAAGGGTTTGAATCGCTGGAGCAGGTTCGCCACCAGGTTCACCGGGATTACCATCATTACCATCGCTGCCACCACAGCCCGCTAAGGCCATAGTGACTGCACTTGCTGCTAACAGCAGTGCGATTTTAGTTGTTTGTGCGTTCATCATTTTTTTTCCCTGCATAGGTTTGGCATTGCTTAAACGCTATGTTCTAGAGCCAACAGATTCTATGTCTGTGTTTTTGGTCACTAGAAGCGACTTAAGTGGATGCTGGAAATAGAATTCCCCAAGGAAAGGCTAACCTAACATGACCTTAAAATCTCCAAGGCCTTTGCTAATGTGTGACTTGGATCTTTCTATTTCTAAAGAGGTATTTAAAGCGAGAGGTAAAAATGATTCTAGAACAAAAAAACAGCAGGGTTTTGAAAGGGAAGAATATAAAGAGAGAGGTAACAACCTCTCTCTTTAATAACGATAAAAACATTGCTCTGAATGAGAGCGTTATCTCTGTTTAGTTACCGTGGACTTCACTCAATTGAGCTGGTGTATGGCAAGTCGCACAGCTTTCAGATGCACGGGTTTGCACATCGGCTGCGCTAGTACCGTTTAAGATACCACCGTTAGCTTCAATATGAGATTTAGCGGCATCAGAGAGATATTTCTGGTGACAGCTTAAACATGCGCCTGCATCAGAAGAGACCCAAATATCGGTACCGTTATTGTTGATGTCACCAAAACGCCATGTGCGTTCAGGTGCACGGCCTAAGGTAATACCTGTAATGACGTTTGATTTATCTACAGTATGACATGTAGCGCAATCGGTTTTAAGCACAGTGCCCGATTGTACGCCTGCATATTTTAGATAATGGCCTTCACGTTCGTGAGCTTTCCAAGCAAAGCTAGTTGGGATTTTGCCACCAGGATAGCTTGAATCGGCTTTAAGGGTTTTGTCTGATGTATGACAAGTTTGGCAGTTTACACCATTGTCATAGTGGTGAATTTCTTGATTGTGACAACCTTGACATTTTGTTGGGTCAATAATATCACGACGAGTAGCTGCTTTAGCTGTGCTATCCACAGCATTATCTTTCCAAACGAAGTGATAAGGAGCTTCTTTGACAGGGACTTTGTTTGTGTTAGCTGTCGCACAATCTGTCATCACAACATCCGCAACGCCATAGCCACCATTGTTGAAACATACTTCCAATGTTGACCATAGTTCGAATGTTTTACCATTTGCATCTGCGGGTAAATTGAACTTAGTGCCAGTCAATGAGTAGGTTTTATTGGCTTCGTTATAGGTACCTTCACTTAGAGCAATGCGACGGTTACTGTAAGAAGCCGTAGCAGAACTCGGGAAGTCTTTATCAGAATCCCATGCAACTACAACACGCGAGCCCTGGTTCACGAAGGCTTTGTCAATCGCATTGCCATCTTTATCAATAACTTGAACATCGAAAGTGATTTTGCCTGTGGCATTGACACCTACATTGCTGAACTTAATACCCATAGTTTTAGTGTCAGAGTAAGCTTTCAGCACATCGCCATGACGTTTAGTCGCACTGCCTGTTCCACCATAGGGTTGAGTTGCATTATGACAGGCAACACAGTCATTGCTGCTGTGGTGAGCAGATGGTTTTTCAGTGTGACAACCAATACAGGCTTGATTACTTAAATCAGCCTTAAATAGATCGGCATTAGCTGGCGCGCTCGTTCCTTCTACGTGACAGGCCGCACAATCCGCGGCAGGTTTTAATGGGAAACCAACCTTGCCATAGTCAATGACTTTACCGCCATACCCCACAATTTTATATGGTGCAGGAACTTCCGCTCCAGTTTCATCATAAGTATGACGTTCGCCACCTTTATGGATAGCATGAATCATGTAAGTAAATTCAATGCTATTGCCTGATTCAGGGTCACCAGATGTTGCCGTATGGCAAGATGCACAGTTCTCAATATCAACTCTGCGGCCGCCGTGTAACTCTAAACTTTCTGGTTGGTGACAGGTGTAACAGGCTGTTATTGAAACAACGTTACGTGTTTGGATTCCTTCTGTTTTACCTGTTGAAGGCTGCCAGTCAAAATGTGCGTTTGCTGAAAGTTGTGGTAACTCAAGCTCTAAGGTTGCACGTTCAGTCGCTTCAGCGCTGTAAGTGATGGCTAAGGGCTCAGTGACATTGGCGATATTGGCTTGATAGGTATAACTGTAGTTGCCATCACCATGATCGACTAAACATGTATCACACTTGGCTGCAGCTTCAACGTTGGCTTGATATTGAGCGGATGGATTGAGGTTATCCACGCCAGAAGGCACTGTGCCAGGTTCTTTTTTCGTATTGATATAGGCTTGCCATTGGTAACCGCGGTCAGCGGGTTTTGCTGGATCTTCTGTTGCTACTGTTACGTGGCTAAGTTGCGCAATACCAAAGCGAATGTCGTGATCTTTATTCAAGCCAAGTACAGCCACACCATTCGCATTTTCTAATGTGAAATTAACAGTCACTTTACCTGCATCGACTGTGGCGTTAGTGAAACTTGCTTTCAGTGTAGGAGTTGAATCGATATTAACACCGACAACGCCAGGTTTTCCGTCTTCACCATCTTTACCGTCACTACCACCGCAACCGGTGAGTAGTAGAGAGAGTAAACCGGCACCCAACATCGCTTTTGTTGCGGTATTGAAATTGAACCGTTTCATCATGATATTTCCCTGCAATAGTTGTAATCATCATCAAACGCTTGGCAAATAAGAATAAATCTCATTACCCGCATAAGATGTGTGGAATTAGTTTTCCATCTGTAAGGCTAACTAAGTCACTGGTATTTATCAGTCACTTTAGGCGGGTAATGTGACTGAGATCTGACTATTTCTTTAGGAGTAGATGACTGCATCGTATGAGTTCCTTTTATATCTGCAGTTGCTGGCCTTTTTAGGCCAGCATCATAGGGTTAGTTTATTGGATGCACTTTCAACACGTCCGCGACTCCGCCCTGTCCATGACAGAAAGCACAGGTTTCAGTTCCTGCGGTTGCATCGGATTTTGTACCTGCAAAAACAGCACCTTGCTGAGCCATGTGGTTATGAGTGCTGGTATCTGAATGGCAGTTGCTACACACAGCGGCAATTGGGCTGGTAAAAGTGCCGTTATCGAGGGCAAGGGGTTGTACCGCTGAATTTAAGGGGAGGGCGACGGTAGAAATCCCCGCAGTATCGTTAACGTGACATTGGGCACAGTTACCGATTTTTCCTGGGTAGTTTAGGCTTTCAAACCCCGTGAATTGACTGGTGTGAATACCGTGGATCAGCTGCTTAAAGTCAAATGACGTGATTGAAGGATTGGCTGCCGTCGCATCGGCCAGCATATTGGCGTTATGGCATAGCTGGCATTGACCATCGAGATCGTTACGTGAGCCGTGAATATTCAGTTTTTGATCACCATGGCAATTACCGCAGCTTGCATTGCTCACAACGCTACGGCGACCTTCATTGCTCAATGCTGCCATATCAAAATAACTGTGGCTGGATTTAATCATTAACACTTCCGCCAGTTCAGTCGTGCAATCAACCAGTACTTTATCTTTGGCACAGACTCTGCCTTGAATCGCAAGTCCGCCATGATCCGTTTCAGTGCCTGCTGGCACAGTAAGGCCCGCTATCGTATAGATATAAATGCCATTAGAGCCTGATATGGGTGTGGATTCCGGCAGTTTAATCGAGCGAGCTGAACGGGTCGCATAATCAAAACTGGTTCCCCAGTTGGCATATACCCTTAAATCATTGATAAATTTTAGTTTATCGGCACTTTCGCTATACACAGTTCCTGTGGCTGGATTCATCAGCTTAACCGCAACAGTGACCGTACCATTGGCATCCATACTGGCGCTGGTGATACTTGGGCTAAATTGCATCAATGCCGCAGTTTTAGCTTCATCACTGTGTACGCTTGCGGTCCAGTCGGCATTATGACACGCCACGCAGTTACTGTTATCTGTTTGCACTGGGTGTCCTTCGCCTGCGGGGAAATTGATCTGTGTATGACAGGCACCACAGGCTTGCATGGTCGGGACTCTGCGCCAGTTTTGCTGTTCGGTTAACTCAGCCTTATCGACGTGACAGGTTTGGCAGTCACTAATGGGTTGCGGGAAGCCGGTTAAATGTTTGCTGTGGATCATTTGTGGGAAAATATCCGCAGGGTTACTGACTTTTTTGCTGTTATGGCAGGTGACGCAGGTTTCGATTTGATTATATCTACTGCCATGGAAAGCAAGATTACTGTGGCAACTATTACAGGTCTCTATTGTGACTAAGTTGCGGGTGTAAGCGACATTACTACCTGAAGATTGCCAGTCATAATGCTGATTGGTTATAGGTAAGGGCGTGTTATCGGCAAGTTTATCGCCGCCAATTTTGACCACCATTCTTTGGGTCGCTTCGGGCATAAACGTCACTCCATTCATGCCATTAAATGCGGCGCTGAAGGTATAACTGTAGTGACCGTTTTTATGATCTGTGAGACTGCCTGGACAAGTTGCCGCGCAGGTTTCAGCGGTAAAGTGCTGCCATTCACTGCTATTCCCCGCGCCTGTATAACCTTGGGGGAGAAGCTGCGCGGCAATAAATGTCGCCGATGGGATACCAATCACGGCTTCATCATCTTGATTGCTTACTTGAAAATCCACTTGAGCAATGCCATCTGTCATCGCGACTTTATCGACCATGATGTTAAGGCTAGTTATCGTTAATGCAGGCGGTTTCGCAGGCTCACCGGGATTACCATCTTGGCCGTTATCACCGCCACAGGCGCTTAATAGCGAGACTAACGCCAGCATAAGACTGAATTGAGTGCGAATTTTTGCAAACTTGTTCATATTTCTATCCTTGGAATGCGCTGTCAGTGCCTAAGTTACATTTGGTAGCTTAAGGTCAAGCCTAAGTAGTGAGCGTTGTAGTCGTGGCCCATATCACCAAAACTGAGGACGTTGGGGATCGTGTCCCAGCTTGTGCCTTGGTTTTGCCAATTAGCATCTTGATATTTTTCGAATAACCAATCGACGCGCAGCGACATACTGTCGGCAAACTTATATTTGGCGTAGGCATTAATATTGTGTTTGCGGGCGTAAAAATCGCCATAGGGACTGGTGATGCCGTAGGTCACTTCGGTATCACTCTGTCCGTCGGAATAGCTGTAATCCAAACCAATATCGAGGTGATGATCGAACAGGTTTTGATAACTAAGCCCTGCACCAATCAAGGTCGATTTTTCCTCGGCAGTGCTGTACCAATCGGGTGTCGAGAAGGAATTACTGCCCGCTTGGTCTGAATCGCGCCAATCTTGGTTAACAAAGGCGGTTAAATTGAGGTCACTGCTCAGCACATATTGGGCTGACAAGTCGTAACCGAGATAGGACACCTGAGTTAGACCAACGAAGGTATGATGATAGTCGTCATTAATGCTGTGTAAGCTGGCACCAAGAGATAGACCAATATCGCTCTGATAATCCGTGTGTAAGGTGACTTTCTGCCTTTTTCTATCGGCAAGGTAGGATTTACGTAGCCAAGGATTACTTGAACTTTGAGTGGTTGCGACGGGATGATATTCACTGCCATCTCGCTCTAGTGCTTCTCCTTTCAACCAAGCTGACCATGCGGGCGAATAGCGATAACTTAGTTTAGCAAACACGCCGGACTCGTCGACGGATTGGCGGTCGAGTTCGGCATAATCGTTTTCATTATGGCTGTAACCCGCTTCGGCATAAGCCGCTGAGGTAAAACGGTATTTGCTTTTAAGTTCGAGTTTTTTGGTGCGCTTATCATAAAGGCTATTTTGGGCTGTGCCTTGATTAATACTGTCGGTGACGATCTGCGGAAAGTCTAATTGAGCCGTTTTGTTATCTCTGTCTTGATAGTTGTAACTTGCCTGCATGCTTAAATCTTGGCTGATCCGTCCTGAATATTTAAGGTCCATCTCTACAATATCGACTTGGCCATTTAAGGTATCCGCAGGCAGGACGGGCGATGGGCCATTGATGGTGGCAGGAATAAAGGTGTCATCTTGGGTCATGCGGCTAAAGCCTGCGTGCATCAATACATTTTGACCATTTGCCCCCCCTGAGGCTTCTGCGGCAACTCTGTAGGCTTTATTGTCGGGGTCGACCGCATTCTGACCTAGGTATGCTGCACCAAAGGTGGGCGTGTAGGCTGATTGCCACAGCATGGCTTGGTGATCATTTTTATATTGGCTGATTTGGCTATTGATGCCTGCTTGCCAGCCTGAACCGTTAAAATAAATTCTCGCATCGACTTCATCAGTACTGTCATCAATTGGTTGGGCTAGCATAACGCTATTGGTGAGTATATTGGCACTGGTCTTTTTTGCGCCACTGCGGTCTTCATGCTGATAGTTTAGCGAGGCTTTGTAGTGACTGTTATTGTCACCTTCAGGTGATATTTTGCCCGCGTAGTAACCACCGATACTAAAGCGATCACGTTGAATACTTAAATCTTGGCTAACAAGGCTGCTCTGTAACATAGGCATAGATTGCGTTGTGCCGCCTGTTATCCAGTTATCGGGCAATAACATTTTATCTTGCACTGAGGTATAGGGGCTTTTGAGTTGATTATGGTTATAGTTTGCTAAGCCTCTATAACCTAAGTTGATTTGATAGTTTCCCGGCCTTCCTGTTGTGAGCTTGGCTGAGCCCGCATCAAAACCTAACTTATCCGCGACCAGCTCGGTTTGATAACCCGTCTGCGTTTTGTACATCATATCCGCACCGACGGCGCCAACGAGACCCTCGTTATCTGTCCCACTACTGTTACCGAAACGGCTGTCCTCACTATCGTTGTAAGCGAGGCTGGCACTGACATTGCCAATATGCCCTGTCTTAGGTTGGCATTGCTTACAGCTCCATGCCTCTGTCTTTATGCTACTTCGATTCGCTTCTTGCAGCTCATAACCTTCGGCGTGTGCTTGAGTCAAAACACCGCTTATCGCCCAAGCCAGCAAAGTGAGGGAGAAATAAGCGCTAGGGTGAGACATTTTAGCTGTTCGCATGATCATTCCCTTGTTATCTCTGCAGTAATTTGCCAGAAGGATGGTTAGAGCCATGCACTTGTCCATGACAATTCATACAGGAATTACCAGAAGTGAAGGCATTGGTTTGATTGCCAAAATAGGCATTACTGCTATGGCCATCCGAAGCGTGGCACTGCTGACACAGTTGTGGCGGTTTGCTGATCAGCATGGCTTCGTTCACGCTGCCGTGGGGATTATGGCAATTAGCGCAGTTGTCGGTGACGGGGGCATGTTCCCACAGTTTAGGGCCGCGTTTTTCGGCATGACAGCTATAGCAATTTTCATTAACACTCATTTGCTTCAAGCTTGAATCGTTTAAACTGCCGTGGGGATTATGGCAGTCACTGCACACCATTTGTTGCCACTGTAATGGATGCGCCGAGCGCTTGTGCATATCGGCTTTTTGTTGGGTATGGCACTGGGTACAAATGGTGACTTCATTGGCTTTATCGCTGATAGGATCTTTTGCGGTATGCACTTGATGGCAGCTGCTACAGGCGACATCGGCGTTATCGTGGTGATTGCCTTTCCATGCGGTACGGTGACTGTCATTGTGGCAACTCATACAGACACTGTTTTGCTTTTGCGCGAGAACAGGGGAGTTTGCGCCAAAGGTGATCATCGGCTCTTTGCCACCTTTATTATGATTCCCTAACGGGCCGTGGCAGGCTTCGCACTGCAAATCGGCCATAGGCGAATCTTTCACATTGGGGTTGCCATGAACCCCCTCAAATATTGCCACCACCACGGCACTTTTTTTGTGGCACATCAGGCAAGTATCAGCGCCTTTAGCGGAATACTTACCTTCGGCGAATTTTTTGTCTAATGTCGCAACAACTTCTTCTGGTTTTTTGTTATCCCAAGGGGTCGCTGAGGCCGAAACGCTCGCGATTGATAACAAAATACATAGCATAGCCTTAGCTATGCTTCTGAACTTTAGCCCTATTTCCATGGTTATGTTTTCCCGAGTGCATTTATATTTGTTATTTTTACGCTTTCGACATTGCTAATTTAGCTTATTGAGCTTGGTTAATATTAGAACAAGTGTGTGACACGTGCTTAACATTGCGTGGTCTTTTCACTGTAAAGAAGGATGATTTTACAGGCGATATAGATTAAGTGTGATTTTGATCACGCTTGCTTCGGGTGGGATTTGTTTACAGCGTTTTGACTTCTGTGCATCGCTTGATAGTCACTAATGCTAAGGTGCGGATTTTTATTTTCGGTTGGTCGTTTATTCATTGGAATTTTTATCACATAATACCCAACACAATTGAAAACTATTATCGTTACCAATCAAAAATCTTGATCTAGGTAAAGTTATTAGTGTCATCGCTCGGTTACAATGGGCGCAGTTTTTCGAGCTGAACCTGTTGCAAGGTGGAATACGTAATGAAGTTAAGCGAACTCAGTCCCGGCGATCGCGGTCTTATTTCTGAAGTGGGGCGTTTGGCGCTGCCACAAACCGTGAAGCGCAAGTTGTTGTCCATGGGGATCACGCCAAATACGCGTTTTTTATTGATCCGATACGCACCTATGGGTTCTGGTCTCGAACTGGATATTCGTGGTAGTAAACTTTGTATGCGCAGAGATTTGGCAGACATCATTGAGGTGGAAAAGACGAATGGCTAAGCAGTTTCATTGCGTCACAGTAGGAAACCCTAACGCGGGTAAATCTACACTCTTTAACGCGCTAACAGGCGCAAATCAGCAAGTGGGTAACTGGTCTGGTGTTACGGTCGAAAAAAAGACTGGTCATTTCACCTTAAACGGTGCTGACGTCTATCTGACAGACTTACCGGGTATTTACGACCTTCTTCCTGCGGGTAATAGTTGCGATTGTTCACTTGATGAGCAAATTGCGCAGCAATACCTTGCCGAGCAACGTGTCGATGGCATTATCAATTTAGTCGATGCCACTAATATCGAACGTCACTTATATCTCACAGCCCAATTACGTGAACTCGCTATCCCTATGGTGGTGGTGCTGAATAAAATTGATTCGGCTGTCAAACGTGGGATTAAAGTCGATTTAAAGAAAATGAGCCAAGAGCTGGGTTGCCCTGTGATTGGCGTGTGTTCGCGAGATCCTGCCGATGTCGCTAAAGTGCAGGCACAGGTACTCGATTTACTTCAAGGCCGAGTCTCAGAAGCCCCATTAGTGCTTCACTATGATGAACAAATTGAAGCGGGCGTGCAGTTACTCTGCAGCAAAGATGCCCAATTAAGTCGCGGCCGCGCTTTGGCTATGCTAGGTAATGGTTCGGGTTGTGGTAGCTGTAAAAATGCTGAACTGCAGGATGAAGTGAATTCCTGTACTCAGATTATCGCTCAGCAAGGCCATGATATTGAAGTGATGGTGGCGACCACGCGCTTTAATTTCGTTGAACAAGTTTTTCAAGGTTCAGTGAAAGAGTCAGGGTTCCTCACCCTCAGTGACAAATTAGATAAACTCGTTTTACATCCTGTGCTTGGCATTCCTGTGTTTTTGTTTGTGATGTATTTGATGTTTATGTTCAGCATTAATATTGGCAGTGCTTTTATTGATTTCTTTGATGTTTTTGCTGGCGCACTGTTTGTCGATCACTTTGGTTCATTCTTGACGAGCATGGGCTCTCCGGCTTGGTTGGTCACTATCTTAGCGGGAGGTGTCGGCCAAGGCATTCAAACCGTATCAACCTTTATTCCTGTTATTGCGGCGCTTTTCCTCGGTTTGTCGATCCTCGAAAGTTCTGGCTACATGGCGCGCGCTGCATTTGTGGTTGACGGTTTAATGCGTCGTATTGGCCTGCCTGGTAAAGCATTCGTTCCTATGATTGTCGGTTTTGGTTGTTCAGTGCCTGCAATTATGGCGACGCGAACCTTAGGCAGTGAGCGTGAGCGTATTGTGACAGGGATGATGGCACCATTTATGTCCTGTGGTGCACGTCTTCCTGTTTATGCACTATTTGCGGCTGCTTTCTTCCCTGATTCAGGTCAGAATTTAGTCTTCTTGCTGTATATTATTGGTATCTTTGCCGCTATCGGTACGGGTTTATTACTCAGAAGCACTTTATTACCCGGCAGCAGTAGCGCTGTGGTGATGGAGCTGCCAAGTTATGAACTACCTAAGCTGAAAGCTGTTATGGTTCGTACAGGTAAACGCACTAAGAGTTTTATTTTAGGCGCAGGTAAAACGATTGTTCTGGTCGTGACCTTATTGAACTTTATCAATGCTATTGGTGTTGATGGCACATTTGGCCATGAAGATAGCCAAGCATCTTTGCTGAGTGTCGCGAGTCAAAAAATCACGCCTATCTTCTCGCCTATGGGCATAGAGCAGGATAACTGGCCTGCAACCGTCGGTATTATCACGGGTATTTTCGCCAAAGAAGCGGTTGTTGGTACCTTAAACAGTCTATACAGCAGCGCGGCGCCGACAGATGAAGAACTTGCACCATTGAGTGAAAGCTTTAATGCGGCTCTGGCAACGATTCCAACTAACTTGTTTGGTTTAGATCTTGAAGATCCGCTTAAACTGTCGGTCGGTGATTTAACCAATAAAGAAACCGTTGCTGAAGAACAAGGTGTTGCGACATCGACTTTCGGTGCTTTACAAGCAGGTTTTAGTGGTAAAGTTGCGGCTTTCTCCTACTTGCTGTTTATCTTACTTTATACTCCTTGTGTTGCGGCAATGGGCGCCTTAGTGCATGAGTTTGGTTCTCGGTGGGCGACGTTTGCTGCAACGTGGACTTTCTCACTGGCTTATGGTTCTGCAACGGTAGTTTATCAAGCTGCTACCTTTACGCAGCACCCAGTTCAATCAAGTCTGTGGATTGGTTTCTTCTTGTTTGCATTAGCCGCTTTTTATCTGTGGTTGAAACGTAAAGGTAAAAGAAGCCAGCAGATTATTCCTGGGATCCGCATTATCACCGAGTAAGATTTACTGAGTCGGCGTGACTGAATAATAAATGTCAGCTTAGTTAGGTCAAAGATAAAAGCAGCTTTCATGGCTGCTTTTATTGTTTTACTATCGCGGTTATAACCCCAGACAGTCAAAAACCAGAGTTTTTAACCCTAGGCATTGTAACTAGTGGTGATCTGTAGGATCATGCTGGTTTTCTTAAAATTGCCATTGTTCGCAAAGAGGAATTCCATGAGTCATGTGGACACTGAAGTACGTCCGAGTAACTTTATTCGTAATATCATAGATGAAGATTTACAAAGCGGTAAGCACACGAGTGTACAGACTCGTTTCCCGCCGGAACCGAATGGCTATCTTCATATTGGTCATGCTAAATCTATCTGCTTAAATTTTGGGATAGCGCGAGACTATAACGGTCTGTGTAATTTACGTTTTGACGATACTAATCCTGAAAAAGAAGACATTGATTATGTAAATTCTATTCAGGCGGATGTGCGTTGGCTTGGATTCCAGTGGGATGGGGATGTTCGCTATTCATCAAACTATTTTGATCAGTTACATCAATATGCGGTTGAACTGATCAATAAAGGTTTGGCTTATGTGTGTTTCTTAAATGCTGATGAAACCCGCGAATACCGTGGTACGTTAAAAGAGCCAGGTAAAAACAGTCCTTTCCGCGACACATCTGTCGAAGAAAACCTCGCCTTATTCGCTAAGATGCGCGACGGTGGTTTTAAAGAAGGCGAGTGCGCATTGCGTGCCAAAATTGATATGGCATCGCCATTCATGTGTATGCGCGATCCTATCATCTACCGTATTCGTTTTGCCCATCATCATCAAACAGGTGACAAGTGGTGCATTTACCCAATGTACGACTTCACGCACTGTATTTCTGATGCGTTAGAACATATTACCCACTCTTTATGTACATTAGAGTTCCAAGACAACCGTCGTTTATATGATTGGGTGTTGGATAATTTGAACGATTTTCAAGCGCCGAATCGTACTCGTCAATACGAGTTTTCCCGCTTAAATCTCGAATATACCTTGATGTCTAAACGTAAGCTGAACGACCTTGTGACCCGTAAACTCGTGTCAGGTTGGGATGACCCACGTATGCCAACGATTGCAGGCTTACGTCGCCGTGGTTACACACCGGCTTCAATTCGTGAGTTCTGCCAACGTATCGGCGTGACTAAGCAAGAGAATATGATTGAAGTCGGCATGTTAGATGCGTGTATTCGTGAAGAATTGAACGAACATGCACCGCGTGCGATGGCCGTATTACGTCCATTGAAAGTCATCATTGAAAACTATGCTGAAGGTGAACTTGAGTACATTCAAGCGGCCGCTCATCCAAATGATGAGAGCATGGGGACGCGTGAATTAGCCTTTGGCCGAGAAATATTGATCGATGTGGCTGACTTTAAAGAAGAAGCCAACAAACAATACAAACGCTTAGTTACAGGCAAAGAAGTGCGTTTACGTAATGCCTATGTGATTAAAGCTGAACGTTGTGACAAAGACAGCGAAGGCAATATCACGACGGTTTACTGTACTTATGATCCTGAAACTTTAGGTAAAAACCCTGCTGATGGCCGTAAAGTTAAAGGCGTGATCCATTGGGTTGAGGCATCTACAGCTAAGCCTGCTGAATTCCGTCTCTATCAGCGTTTATTTACCGATCCTAATCCTGCTGCGGCAGAGACTGTGGATGAAGTGTTAAACCCTGAATCATTGATCGTTGTACAAGGTTTTGCAGAAGCAAGCCTAGTGAATGCACCTGCGGAACAAGCCTATCAGTTTGAGCGTGAAGGCTATTTCTGCGCTGACAGCAAAGATTCATCGCCGGATAATTTAGTGTTTAACTTAACCGTAGCGCTGCGTGATTCTTTCGAGTGATTTTGCTTAAGTGGAGCTGTTTGACTGAATGAGTCAAACTGATCTGCTAACTCGCTCAAAGCGTTAATTCAACTCAAAAAAGAAGGCCTTTGCGGCCTTCTTTTTTATTTTCTGCTACAAATCAATTGCGACGTAGAGCTTGAGTTGCTGTTGATTAAATTTGTGATGAATTAAAATGGTTATTGGTACATAGGACCAAAGCCTAAGCTCCATAAAATGACACTAGTTGCCATTAGCCCCACCAAGAGTACTAAGCCTGCTGTCACCATAGAGCTAGCGTAGATAAAACCTTTCTCTTCAGGGATATTCATAATGATAGGCACCCCCGCGTACAGTAAATAGACTGAGTAGGCTAAACCAATCAACCCCACTATCATGATAAACCATAGCACTGGATATAATGCGGCTAAACCGACCATAAACAACGGGGTTGCAGTGTAGGACGCGAGCTCTAATGCTTGGGTGTAAGTTGGGTTAGCATCGAAGGTTTTTGCCATCCAATAGGCTAAATAGGCAAGGGCGAATACACCTGCAATCAGGCCTAAATACATGCCTGCAGACATAAACAGGGCGCTTTGTGGTGTAAGGTAAATAGGATCGCCTGCGCCAGGATTCCAGCCAATGTAAGCCGTAGCAATGTAGCTGCACACCGCCGGAATTAAGGCGATAAGAACTACATGACTTAAGCTACTTTTCAGTGCCTCATGGTTTTTTTCAATTGTTTGCCACTCTTGTTTTGGATGAGTGTATAGCCCCATTAAGTGATTCAGTATCATTATAATTATCCTTGTTCAGCATTGATGAATGGCTCGCCAAACGTCAGACGAGCTGATAACAGCTCTACAATCGAGGTTAAAATGGTGTCCTGTCTCTTTATCCATCGATTGGTTACACATAGAGAAGTGAGAGGCTGTGTGATCAGGATCTCAGTTCTTTAGAGTGTAGATTATTTATTGAACAAAAAGTTCAGCGCGTCAAGTTTACTTAAGCCTAATGCTATAGCTTATGAGTAAATATGCGTAAAATAGCGCGATATTCAGAATGATATTGAGTGAGTCCATGCTGCAACTTCTTGCCCCCATCCACGCATTTCTTCACTGTGAAACACCGCAAACTTGGATTGATGTCGCGATAAAATCAGATTCCTTGGATGAGTTGCTGATCGACCATTGTAACTGTGAGTTAAAAGCCGCTCAGACAGCGATTTTTTTGCTAAGAAAATATGCGTTAGATAAAGACAGTGGTCGAGCTCTGTTGGCGTGGGCTAAACCCTATGAAGAGTTTATTTATTCGCAAGAACATGATGTGGAAAGTTTTTTAGCCCGTGATGTGAAAAAGAATGAGTTGGTAACTGACCTTATACCTAAGCCCAACTTTAAGTTTGCTGCGAATTTAGTTTCACCTTTAATCCGCTTGATTAAAGAAGAGTTTCATCATTTTGAACAAGTATTGGATTTAATGCACAAGCGCAGTATTGATTACCGCAATATTCGCGCGGGGCGTTATGCCAAGGGCATGATGAGTCATGTGACAACCCATGAGAAAGATATTTTGCGGGATAAGTTGATTGTAGGGGCATATATTGAGGCTCGCTCGTGCGAGCGCTTCGCTAAACTCGCGCCTTATTTAGACGGTGAGCTGAGTAAGTTTTATGTGTCACTGCTGCGCTCTGAAGCTCGACATTATCAAGATTATCTTGCGTTAGCTCAGTTGGTTTCACCTGAGGATATTAGCGAGCGAGTGAAGTACTTTGGCGAGTTAGAAGCTGAGTTGATTTTGGCGCAGGATGATGAGTTTCGTTTCCACAGTGGGTCGCCTCTATTAAATTAATTTGAACGGCTTTGCTTCCCCAAACGAGTAGAGTTAAGTCCATATAGCTGAAACGATTAACGGTTCGAAAAACCGTTAATCACAGTATTTTCAAGCTATTAAAGCTAAAAATTTAAGCCATTTAAGCTTAAGTAACGCTAAATGAGGCCTACTTAAGCCAATGCCTTTAGGTCATCATCTGGTCAAAGGGTAAGGACTGTAAATAAATCCCTTCAGCGCTCACACTGAGCACACTGCCTTGTTCATACCAATCGCCAACCACTATACGCTTACAGCCATTAGCAAGTTGATGAATGGCTGGTCTGTGGGTATGTCCGTGGATCATATGCTTAGTGTGTGTCTTGGCAAATAACACATCGACCGCATTGGGCTCTACATCCATGATGGTGTAGCTTTTTTGTTGATTGCTGCTTTTGCTCTTGCTGCGAATTTTATCAGCAATGCCCTGACGGGTTTTCTTGGATAAATAACCGTACAGCCAACGAGACAGCGATAAACTGCGCAGTTTTCGAAAGCGTTGGTAGGCCTTATCTAAAGTACATAAGCTGTCGCCGTGCAAAATTACAGTGTCGACACCGTATAAATTGAGGCGAGTGACTTCGGGTAAAATTTGCATGCCTGCGGCGCGCGCAAATTGTTTGCCTAGCATGAAGTCACGGTTGCCATGGATAAAATACACGGGCAACTTTTGTGATACTTGCTTGAGTTTTTCGGCGATGTCGAGGGCAAAAGGCAAGGCAATATCATCACCAACCCAGACTTCAAACAAATCGCCTAGGATATAAAGGGCGTCGGCATCATCGAGTTCAGTGTCGAGAAAGCGAGTGAACGCTTGGGTGATATCAAGGCGATCTGCACTCAGGTGTAGATCACCTATAAATAGAGTTCGCATTCGCCGTATTATGCCGCGACGCTGACTTTTTCAATCACAATGGCTTCTAATGGCACATCTTGATGCATACCACGGTTACCAGTGCTAACGGCTTTGATTTTTTCGATAACATCCATGCCTTCAACGATTTCGCCGAATACGCAGTAGCCCCAGCCCTGTGAGGTTTCTGATTTAAAATCGAGGAAAGTGTTGTCGTTCACGTTAATGAAGAACTGTGCAGTGGCTGAATGTGGATCAGAAGTACGGGCCATAGCAACAGTACCAGTGCGGTTTGATAAACCGTTATTGGCTTCATTTTTCACGGGCTCGTTACAACGCTTTTGGCTCATGTCTTCGTTGAAGCCACCACCTTGGATCATAAAACCGTCAATCACACGGTGGAAGATAGTGCCGTCGAAGAAACCTTCGTCAACATATTTCATGAAGTTTGCTACTGTTAACGGTGCTTTTTCAGCGTTCAGTTGCAGTTTAATGTCGCCCAAATTAGTGTGTAATGTGATCATGTTTTCATACTCTGTGTAAATAGTGGCGCGATTCTAACTTATCTCGGATTGCGCGCAAAGTGCAGTATTCAAAACCTGTCAGGCCGTGATAGACTGACTCCTTGATTTTACACCTGAATGTATCATTGAAGAGAATATCGATGTTGAAGATTTACAACAGTATTACCCGCCAAAAACAGGAATTTAAGCCAATTAATCCCGGGAAAATTGGGATGTACGTGTGTGGTGTGACCATATACGATCTCTGTCATATTGGTCATGGCCGTACTTTTGTTTCTTTCGACATGATAGTGCGCTACCTGCGTTACGCGGGTTATGAAGTGAATTTTCAGCGCAATATTACTGATGTTGATGACAAAATCATCAAGCGCGCTAACGAGAATAACGAAAGCTGTGAAGCCTTAACCGAGCGTCTTATTGGTGAAATGCACCAAGACTTCGATGCCTTAAATATGTTGCGTCCCGATTTTGAACCGCGCGCGACCCTTCATATTGCTGAAATCATCGACATGGTTGAGTTATTACTCGCCCGTGGCCATGCCTATGTGGCGAGCGATGGTGATGTGCTTTTCAGCGTGGCCTCATATCCTGATTATGGCCGTTTATCGGGCCAGAATTTAGATCAACTGCAAGCCGGTGCTCGGGTTGAAGTGGACGAAACCAAGCAAAATCCAATGGATTTTGTGTTGTGGAAAATGTCGAAACCTGGCGAACCAACGTGGGAATCCCCATGGGGACCGGGTCGTCCTGGCTGGCATATCGAATGTTCGGCCATGAACAGCAAACATTTAGGTCTGCATTTTGATATTCATGGCGGCGGCTCTGACTTACAGTTCCCACATCATGAGAATGAAATCGCCCAGTCTTGCTGTGCCCATGACACGCCATACGTCAACTATTGGATGCACACTGGCATGGTGATGGTTGACCGTGAAAAGATGTCTAAGTCCTTAGGCAACTTCTTCACCATTCGCGATGTACTTGGTCACTATGATGCTGAAACTGTGCGTTATTTCTTATTATCTGGCCATTATCGTAGCCAACTGAACTATTCAGAAGATAACTTGAAACAAGCGCGCTCAGCCTTAGAGCGTTTGTATACGGCGATTAAAGATGTCGACTTAACTGTCGTTGCGGCGCCTGCAGAAGAGTTTATTGCTAAGTTTAAAGCGGCGATGGATGATGACTTTAATACACCTGAAGCCTATTCCGTTCTATTTGATATGGTGCGTGAGATCAATCGTTTAAAACTGACCGATATGGCACAGGCATCGGCATTAGCGGTCACCTTGAAGCAATTAGCGGATGTGTTAGGTCTATTAAGCCAAGAGCCAGAGGCCTTCTTTCAAGGCGGCGGTAGTGACGATGAAGTGGCCGAAATCGAAGCCTTAATCGTTGAGCGTAACCGTGCTCGTACCGAAAAGGATTGGGCTGCTGCGGATGTGGCGCGTAATCGTTTAGATATTTTGGGCGTTGTGCTTGAAGATGGTCCAAGTGGCACCACTTGGCGTAAGAAATAAGCTTATTCGCTATATTTTTAATTCAAGAAAATCTTCAGTAAATAAAAAACCTGCATCATGCAGGTTTTTTTATGCTTGCTAGAACCTAGAACCTAGAACCTAGAACCTAGAACCTAGAACCTAGAACCTAGAACCTAGAACCTAGAACCTAGAACCTAGAACCTAGAACCTAGAACCTAGAACCTAGAACCTAGTCATGATACTGCTCGGCGGCATATAAGGTGTTTTCTAATAGGCTTGCAATCGTCATCGGGCCGACACCGCCGGGGACTGGAGTGATAAAGCTGGCATTTTGCGCAGCAATGTCATATTGCACATCGCCGACTAAGGTGCCGTTATCTAAACGGTTAATACCCACATCTATTACAATCGCGCCAGGCTTGATCCACTCGCCAGGAATAAAGCCGGGTTTACCCACTGCAACGACCACGAGATCTGCCTGACGGATTTTTTGTTCGAGATTCTTAGTGAAGCGGTGGCAAGTAGTGGTGGTGCAGCCAGCAAGCAGCAACTCTAAGGTCATTGGGCGGCCGACAATATTCGATGCGCCAACCACAACAGCATCTAAACCATAGGTATCAACGCCGGTGGATTTGATGAGTGTCATTATGCCCATTGGGGTACAAGAGCGCAGCACCGGAATACGCTGGGCTAAACGGCCGACGTTGTACGGGTGAAATCCATCGACGTCTTTATCTGGGCGGATACGCTCGATGACTTTTGAGTCTTCGATATGTGCGGGTAATGGCAGTTGCACTAAGATGCCATCAATTGTCGGATCATCATTAAGACTATCAATCAGGTTGAGTAATTCATCTTCAGTGCAGTTTGTTTCTAAATCGTATGAACGAGAAATAAATCCAACTTCTTCACAAGCCTTACGTTTACTGCCAACATAAACTTGTGATGCCGGATCGGCTCCCACTAATATTACGGCTAAACCCGGTACGCGTTGTCCAGCCTCTTTGCGGGCGGTGACTTTTTCGCTGAGCTTAGTGCGGATGGATTGAGCAATCGCCTTGCCGTCGATTATTTGGGCTGTCATGGGTGTAGGATATCCTTTATATGGGCGATGGTGAAAACAGTAGTTAACACAGAGATTGGCAATCGTGGCTATTTTAACAGGGCACAGCTACTGTGTCATGGTTAAAGCCGTTGCCAAGTGGATAAAAAAAACCAGATTAGCCTGATAATTCAGCACCTAGAGTCGAACGATAAAAAAATCGTTGACGGGTGTAAAGTGAGGGGATAAGATGCGCTCCGTTCTCAGGCTGATGTGTTCATCTTGCGCTGAAAATGTCATGTAAGACCTTAGGTGATTAGCGTAGTCCGATAGTGCATCCAGATTTTGGATGAGAGTGGACCAGAGGAAACCCTCTGAGTTGATACCAAGTAAAATGTAAGACCTTCGGTGATTAGCGCAGTCCGGTAGCGCATCTGGTTTGGGACCAGAGGGTCAGAGGTTCGAATCCTCTATCACCGACCACTTTATTGTCGTTTGCTTCGATGAATTCAAAATAATTTGAACTAAAATAGGCAAATGATAGGGTTAGCATAAATGCTTTCCAAATCGGTTAGGATACAGAAAATTCTGTAAACCATGCGCCCGTAGCTCAGTTGGATAGAGCACCCGCCTTCTAAGCGGGTGGTCGCAGGTTCGAATCCTGCCGGGCGTACCAGTTTCAGTGGTGATTGTAGCTCAGTTGGTAGAGTCCCGGATTGTGATTCCGGTTGTCGTGGGTTCGAGCCCCATCAGTCACCCCATTTTTAGTACTTTGAGTACAAATTAAAAAAAGCGACCTTGTGTCGCTTTTTTTATACCCCAGATTCGGCTGTTGAGGCTCGACTCTGCAGAAAACGGTGGCTATAATGTCGCGTCTTGATAGATATCAACTATGAGCGACCTGTGCCTAAAGCCAGTTGTGGTGGGCATTGTAGTCAAATTTAATGATCAAGAAACGAATACCTGAATAGTTGATGAATCGGCTATTACAAAGGACGTTAGACAAATTTCGAGGTAAAACAATGCAAGTTTCTGTTGAAGCAACCCAAGGCCTAGAGCGTCGCCTGACCATTTCTGTTCCTGCTGAACAAATTGAAAAGCTGGTTAAAGACAGTTTACAACGTGAAGCTAAGCGTGCTCGTATCCCAGGTTTCCGTCCTGGTAAAGTGCCTGTTACTGTTATAAACAAACGTTACGGCGCAGCGATTCGTCAAGACATCATGGGTGAAGTGATGCAACGTAACTTCATCGAAGCAATTATTGCTGAGAAGTTAAACCCAGCGGGTGCACCGACTTTTGTTCCTGGTTCTACTGATGGCGAAAAATTCGAATTTATCGCTACCTTTGAAATCTATCCAGAAGTTGAGCTGAAAGGCTTAGATGCAATCGAAGTAGAACAGCCAAAAGCTGAAGTGACTGACGCTGACGTTGACACTATGATTGAAACCTTACGTAAACAACACGCGACTTTCGCTGCTGTTGAGCGTGAAGCTGCTGATGGCGACAAAGTGAAAATGAACTTTGTTGGCTCAGTTGACGGTGAAGAGTTTGAAGGCGGCAAAGCTGACGATTTCGAACTGCAATTAGGTAGCGGCCGTATGATCCCTGGTTTTGAAACGGGTATTTTAGGTCACAAAGCGGGCGAAGAATTTGTTATCGACGTGAACTTCCCAGAAGAATATCACGCTGAAAACCTGAAAGGTAAAGCCGCTAAGTTCGCGATTACGCTGACTGAAGTTCAAGCTGCTAACCTGCCAGAAGTAAACGATGAGTTTGCTGCTCTGTTCGGTATCAGCGAAGGTGGCTTAGAAGCCCTTAAAGCTGAAATCCGTAAAAACATGAACCGTGAACTTGAGCAAGCGTTAAAAGCTAACGTGAAAGAGCAAGTGATCAACGGTCTGTTAGCGAACAACGACATCACTCTGCCAAAAGCACTGATCGATGGCGAAGTTAACGTACTGCGTCAACAAGCCATGCAACGCTTTGGTGGTCAAACTGCTAACATGCCTGAACTGCCAGCGGAATTGTTCACTGAACAAGCTGCTCGTCGCGTTAAAATCGGTCTGTTATTAGGCGAAGTCATCAAGACGAACGAACTGAAAGCAGAAGACGAACGTGTACAAGGCTTGATCGCTTCTATGGCGTCTGCCTACGAAGATCCAAGTGAAGTAGTTGCTTATTACAACAGCAACAAAGAGCTGATGCAAAACATGCGCAACGTTGCTTTAGAAGAGCAAGCGGTTGAAGCACTGTTGAAATCTGCCAAAGTGACCGAAAAACAAGTCGCTTTTGAAGAATTTATGAACAAGGCTACTGGTCGCGCATAAGCTAAGCTTGACTTGATTAGCTGTTCGCCATTTATAATGGCTCGTATGAGGCTCCTCATGCGAGCCATTTTTATTTAGGGAAGTGAATAATGCATAATGCGTCAGACATACAAAGTGCTTTAGTGCCTATGGTGATCGAACAGACTGCTAAGGGTGAACGCTCATACGATATTTATTCTCGTTTGTTGAAAGAGCGGATTATCTTTTTGGTAGGTCAAGTTGAAGAACACATGGCAAACCTTATCGTGGCGCAACTATTATTCTTAGAATCAGAAAGCCCAGATAAAGATATCTTTTTATACATTAACTCCCCAGGTGGCTCTGTCACCGCAGGCATGGCGATTTATGATACCATGCAGTTTATCAAACCGAATGTTAGCACTGTCTGTATCGGCCAAGCCGCTAGTATGGGCGCTTTCTTGTTAGCCGGTGGTGAGAAGGGTAAGCGTCACTGTTTACCAAACTCTCGCGTGATGATCCATCAACCGCTGGGTGGTTTCCAAGGTCAAGCATCAGATATTGCTATTCATGCCAAAGAAATCTTAGGCATTAAAAATAAGCTTAACCTAATGCTAGCTGAACACACAGGTCAACCGCTCGAAGTGATTGAACGCGATACCGATCGTGACAACTTCATGAGTGCAACTCAAGCCGTCGAATATGGCTTAGTTGACTCTGTGATGACGAAACGCGGCTGATTTTTGCTTTTGACTGAGCTATGCTTTGTAAAAGTTAAGCAAATTTAAGACAGGCAGTAGAGCAGACTGCAAATGAGGTAATTAATGGGCGACAACAAAAATAATGGTGACAGCGGTAAATTGCTGTACTGCTCTTTTTGCGGAAAGAGCCAGCATGAAGTCAGAAAACTCATTGCTGGCCCATCAGTGTATGTATGCGACGAATGTGTTGAGTTATGTAACGACATCATTCGTGAAGAGATTAAAGAAATCTCTCCAAAGCGTGATAGCGATAAATTACCGACACCACATGAGTTGCGTGCACATTTAGACGATTATGTTATTGGCCAAGACAGAGCGAAAAAAGTGCTTTCTGTGGCAGTGTATAACCACTATAAGCGTTTAAAAAATGCATCGCCTAAAGATGGTATCGAGCTGGGCAAGAGTAATATTTTGCTTATCGGTCCAACGGGTAGCGGTAAAACCCTACTGGCTGAAACCCTTGCGCGCTCACTCAATGTGCCTTTCACTATGGCAGATGCTACTACGCTGACTGAAGCGGGTTATGTGGGTGAAGACGTTGAAAACATCATTCAAAAGTTGCTGCAAAAGTGCGACTACGATGTTGAGAAGGCGCAGCGTGGTATCGTTTATATCGATGAAATCGATAAAATTAGCCGTAAGTCAGACAATCCATCAATCACCCGTGACGTATCGGGTGAGGGTGTACAGCAAGCACTGCTTAAGCTGATTGAAGGTACTGTTGCCGCGGTTCCACCACAAGGTGGCCGTAAGCATCCACAGCAAGAATTCTTACAAGTCGATACTTCTAAGATCCTGTTTATCTGTGGTGGTGCGTTTGCAGGGCTTGAGAAAGTGATTGAGCAACGTGCGCACGTTGGCTCGGGTATTGGTTTTGGTGCACAGGTGAAAGGCGAGAAAGAGAAAGCGACGATCTCTGAAACCTTATCGCAAGTAGAACCTGGCGATTTAGTCAAATACGGTTTAATCCCTGAGTTTATTGGTCGTCTGCCAGTGGTTGCGACTCTGACTGAGCTGGATGAAGAGGCTTTAGTACAAATTCTATCTCAACCTAAAAATGCCCTAACTAAGCAATACAGTGCGTTATTTGAGATGGAAGGGGTTGAGCTTGAGTTCCGCGAAGATGCGCTTAAAGCGATTGCTCACAAAGCCATGTCTCGCAAGACAGGTGCCCGTGGTCTACGCTCCATCGTTGAAAGTATTCTGCTGGATACTATGTACGATATCCCATCCGTTGACGGTGTGGTGAAGGCCGTTGTGGATGAATCAGTCGTGAAAGGGGAATCTGCCCCAATCTTGATTTACGAGCACAATGAGGCCCAAGTGGCATCAGGCGAACAATAATTGTACTGATCGCTAATAAACTGAAAAACAAGGAGTCCAATGGACTCCTTTTTTCGTATTAGCCATTGAAACTCCATAAAGCGTCCCAATATACTCCAGTATTAATCCATTTCACCAAAACGGAATCGAACTATGACCCAAGAGCGTGAAGCGCATATCGAACTCCCCGTGCTGCCACTGCGAGATGTGGTGGTCTATCCCCATATGGTAATTCCGTTATTTGTCGGACGAGAAAAATCTATTCGATGTCTCGAAACGGCAATGGCGCAGGATAAGCAAATTATTTTAGTGGCGCAGCGTGATGCCGAGCTCGATGAACCATCAAAAGATGACATCTTCGAAGTGGGTACGGTTGCCTCTATTTTACAGTTACTTAAGCTGCCAGACGGTACAGTCAAAGTGCTGGTTGAAGGCGGTCGTCGCGCCCGTATTACCCGTTATACCCAAGAAACAGAATTCTTTGTGGCTAAAGCTGAGTATCTGGAATCAGAACCGCTGGAAGACAAAGAAGAAGAAGTGTTAGTGCGCAGTGCTATTGGTCAGTTTGAAGGTTATATCAAGCTGAACAAAAAGATCCCGCCAGAAGTCTTGACCTCTTTATCGGGTATCGATGAAGCGGCGCGTCTGGCCGATACTATGGCCGCACACATGCCACTTAAGCTTGAAGATAAGCAATCTGTGCTTGAGATGGTCAACGTCGGCGAACGTCTGGAATATCTAATGGCGATGATGGAATCGGAGATCGACCTATTACAGGTTGAGAAACGTATCCGGACTCGCGTTAAAAAACAGATGGAAAAGAGTCAGCGTGAGTACTATCTGAACGAACAGATGAAAGCCATCCAGAAAGAACTGGGTGACTTAGATGAGGGCCATGACGAATTTGAAGCCTTAAATCGTAAGATTGAAGAGGCTAATATGCCCGCTGAGGCGAAAGAGAAAGCCCTCGCCGAGCTTAACAAGTTACGCATGATGTCACCAATGTCGGCTGAAGCGACGGTGGTTCGCAGTTATGTCGATTGGATGACGGCTGTGCCTTGGCGCCAACGCTCTAAAATCAAACGTGATTTAGCCAAAGCCCAAGAAGTACTCGATACCGATCATTTTGGTCTTGAAAAAGTCAAAGAACGTATCTTGGAATATTTGGCAGTCCAAAGCCGAGTGCGTCAGCTTAAAGGGCCAATCCTGTGTTTAGTGGGGCCACCAGGTGTGGGTAAAACCTCGCTAGGTCAATCGATCGCTAAGGCGACCGGTCGTAAGTATGTGCGTGTTGCCCTCGGTGGTGTGCGTGATGAAGCGGAAATCCGTGGTCATCGCCGTACTTACATTGGGTCTATGCCGGGTAAAGTCATTCAAAAGATGGCTAAAGTCGGCGTGAAAAACCCGTTATTCTTGCTTGATGAAATCGACAAGATGAGTTCTGATATGCGCGGCGATCCGGCTTCTGCTTTATTAGAAGTGTTAGATCCTGAGCAAAATGCGACCTTTAACGATCATTACCTCGAAGTCGATTACGACCTATCCGATGTGATGTTTGTTGCAACGTCAAACTCCATGGATATTCCTGGGCCACTACTTGACCGTATGGAAGTCATTCGTTTATCGGGTTACACCGAAGACGAGAAACTGAATATTGCTAAGCAACATTTGCTGAATAAGCAAATCGAGCGCAATGGTTTAAAAGCCACTGAAATTAAAGTCGATGATAGTGCTATCGTTGGCATTATCCGTTATTACACCCGTGAAGCGGGTGTGCGTTCACTCGAGCGTGAATTGTCTAAGATTTGCCGTAAAGTCGTGAAAATGATTTTGCTCGATAAGTCGGTAAAGTCTGTGACTGTCAACCAAGAGAATCTTAAGTCTTTCCTTGGCGTGCAGCGCTTTGATTACGGCAAAGCCGAGTCTAAGAACCAAATCGGTCAAGTGACTGGCTTAGCTTGGACTCAAGTGGGCGGTGACTTACTGACGATTGAAGCAACCTCAGTACCAGGTAAAGGGAAGTTAACCTATACCGGTTCCCTTGGCGACGTGATGCAAGAGTCGATTCAAGCAGCGATGACAGTTGTTCGGGCCCGTGCGGAACAATTAGGTATCAATGCGGATTTCTACGAGAAGCGTGATATCCACGTGCATGTGCCAGAAGGTGCGACACCCAAAGATGGTCCATCTGCTGGTGCGGCTATGTGTACCGCGTTAGTATCAAGCTTAACGGGTAACCCCGTGCGTGCTGATGTGGCCATGACAGGTGAAATAACCTTACGTGGTGAAGTGTTACCTATTGGTGGTTTGAAAGAAAAACTGCTAGCAGCACACCGCGGCGGCATAAAATTGGTGCTTATTCCAAAAGAAAATGAGCGCGATTTGGAAGAAATTCCAGCCAATGTGATTGCTGATTTAGAAATTCGTCCCGTGCGTTGGGTCGATGAAGTGTTAAAACTGGCACTAGAAAGGCCGGTGGAAGGCTTCGAAGTGGTTAAAAACTTGGCATAACGCAAGAAATTGCGCTATCACGTTAAAAAAAATGAAAAAAGGGGCTTAACAAAGCGCAGACCTGTGGTAGCCTAGGTCTGTGGAGAGCCAGCTGCTCCAAGCCCTTGGCGCAACTGGCTTTGAGCTGTATCCAGTTT
The DNA here is from genome assembly GCF_043359565.1 of Shewanella sp. S23-S33. Lineage (NCBI taxonomy): Bacteria > Pseudomonadati > Pseudomonadota > Gammaproteobacteria > Alteromonadales > Shewanellaceae > Shewanella > Shewanella sp. S23-S33. The sequence continues at coordinate 39,964 of NZ_JBHFFD010000038.1, forward strand.
TAATTCTTTGGTTTTCGAACTCAGCTTGAACTTTGAATTCAAGCTTGTTATAAAAGCCTCCGCAGACCGCTCTAGAGACGGATTTGGTTGCGGCGCAAAAAAATTACATTCAAGGGGATGACATGAACAAATCTGAACTAATCGAGAAAATCGCATCTGGTGCTGACATTTCTAAAGCCGCTGCTGGCCGAGCACTGGATTCTTTTATCGCTGCTGTGACCGAAGGTCTGAAAGAAGGTGATAAAATTTCTCTTGTTGGTTTTGGTACTTTTGAAGTGCGTGAACGCGCTGAGCGTACTGGTCGCAACCCACAAACGGGTGAAGAAATCAAAATCGCAGCAGCTAAAATTCCTGCATTCAAAGCTGGTAAAGCACTGAAAGACGCTGTTAATTAATCATTAATATCGTAGCCTTTGTAAGGCGTTCGTAATGACAAGCACTGTTTATCAGTGCTTTTTACGAATTGAAAGTAATGGAATATGAAGCTTAATTTCTACCATTACTCGGGGTTTTAGAATTTACCAGTGGTAGCGTCTGAATATTCCCCATAAATTACAGAAAGGCGCATCTCAACCTGATGCGCCTTTTTATTTTGTTAATCGCAACAAGCGAGAAATCTGATGTTAGAAAAGATCCGCGATGGTTCGCAAGGCGTGATTGCTAAAGGCATTCTCGTACTTGTGATTTTATCTTTTGCATTTGCAGGAGTCAGTAGTTACTTAGGTTCAACAACTGATGTGCCTGCGGCAGAAGTGAACGGTGACAAGATCACTAAAGCCGAGCTAGAGCAGGCGTACCAGAGCGAGCGCTCTCGCATGGAGCAACAGCTAGGTGAAATGTTTGCTGCGTTATCTGCTGACGAAAAATACTTACAAAGCATTAAGCAGAGCGTATTAGAACGCTTAGTGGCTGACAAGTTGATAGATCAAGCTGCTAAGGCTATGGGTCTACGTGTATCTGACGAGCAAATTGTTGCTGCAATGAGAGCTGAACCGGCATTTCAAACTGATGGCAAATTTGATAACGATCGTTATCAGGCGATTCTGCGTCAGTTAGGTTATCAGCCACAGACTTTCAGAGACATGATGCGTGTCGATATGACCCGTCGTCAGTTAACTGCAGCCCTTGTGGGTACTGAATTCGTGTTACCTGGCGAAGCTAAGCAATTGGCTGAGTTACAAGGCCAAACCCGTGATGTGCGCTATGTTATTGTCGATTCTGCACCATTCTTAGCGACAGCGGTTGTGACTGACGAGCAAGTGAAAAACTATTACGACGCAAACCAAGGGCAGTTTATGAGCCCTGAGATGGTGAGCTTAGAATATGTTGAACTGAATGCTGCTGATTTTGCTAAAAATAATCCAGTTTCTGATGAAGAAGCACAAACGTATTACGAAGAACATAAAGCACAATATGTTTCTAACGAGAAGCGTCTTGCCGCGCATATTTTGGTTATGCCAGGTAACGATGAAGCGGCAGCAAAAGCCAAGGCTGAAGATCTCGCTAAGCAATTAGATAGCGGTGCCGATTTTGCTGATCTGGCTAAAGCTAACTCTGATGATACTTTGAGTGCAGAGCAGGGCGGTAAACTGGATTGGTTTGAACCTGGTGTAATGGACCCCGCATTTGATGCCGCTTTATTTGCATTAAATAAAGGCCAACATTCTGCGGTGGTTAAAACAGACTTTGGTTTCCACATTATCAAGCTATTAGATGTGCAATCTGGCGCGACTGTACCGTTTGCTGATGTGAAAGCTAAGATAGTGGCTCAATTGCAAGATAAGAAAGCGGTTGACCAGTTCTATAGCTTACAAAGTAAATTAGCGGATACCAGCTATGAAGTGCCAGATACACTATCTGAAACCGCAAAAGCTGTTGGCGTTGATGTTAAGACTACAGCACTGTTTTCTCGCGATAACGCACCTGCTGAGCTAAACAAGCCTGACTTAGTTAAAGCGGCCTTCTCTGAAACTGTGATGCTGAAAGGTTTAAACAGTGAAGTGATTGAGCTTGAACCTAACCATGTGGTTGTTATCCGAGTGAAAGAACATCACGATGCGGGCACTTTGGCCTTAGCTGAAGTGAAAGCCAACATCACTGAGCGCTTAAAGCAAGACCAAGCAAACGAAGCCGCCCGTGCAAAAGCACAGGAACTGATGGCACAAGTTAAAGCGGGTGCAACTGATCTTGGTTTAGTGTCTAAAGCGAAACTAGGCCGTGGCGCGCAAGACGTTGATGCTGCGATTGTAGGCAAAGCGTTCCAAATGCCAACACCAAGTACAACTCCTGTTGTCGATACCGTTGGTTTAGCAAACGGTTATGCTGTGGTTGCACTGGATAAAGTCAATGCTGCAGAAGGCGTGAGTGATGAGCTAGTTAATGCACTTAAACAACGTCTGAACGCACAATACAGTGAAGCAGACTACCGTGGCTTGATCGATTCGCTTAAAGCCAATGCCAAGGTGCTTTACCCTGTAGAAGAATAATTTCAGTGAGGATAGCGAGTTATTAAATTTACTATCCGACTGATTAAATAGAAAAGGCCAAGTGAGTTCACTTGGCCTTTTTGTTTTTTTAATTCGATAAAGTTTACCAATGAAGTTCGAAAGATATCTGCTATAGCAACACTGTCAGACTCCATATTCCATTACTTCAATCGCCACGTTACTGAATTGAATGGTTAATCATCAACGCCAATCATTACGCTGCTGGCTTTGATGAGGGCATAAGCCGAATCACCCACTTTGAGCCCTAGGCGCTCACAGGAAGCTTTAGTCACCACAGAGGTCAGTACGACACCGGGTGCAAGTTCGATTGTTACTTCATTGTTTACAGCGCCCATTTCTATGGATTTGATTGTACCGCTGAGGGTGTTTCTTGCGCTAATTTTCATTGATTTTCCTTATTGAGGGATTATTAGGGGTCAACTGCAGCTAGTGTAGCGCATCTTAATCTGGGAGTTATAAATAAAAACGCCACTAAAAAGTGGCGTTTAACGTTTGTGATAAGCAGTGATTCGCTATCGAGTTGATTAGAGTTCGATAACGTCAAATTCAACGTATGGGTTAACGTCGGCATCGTAATCAATGCCTTCGATACCAAAACCAAATAACTTAATAAATTCAGCTTTGTATTCACGGTAATCAGTCAATTCTGATAAGTTTTCTGTGGTCACTTGTGGCCACAAATTACGGCAGTGTTGCTGAATATCTTCACGCAGTTCCCAGTCATCTAAACGTAAGCGATTATCACTGTCTGTCTCAGGTTTTGCACCATCGGCACGGAATAGGCGCTCACTGAATAAGCGATAGATTTGCTCCATACAACCTTCATGGAGACCTTCCTGACGCATTTTCTTGAATACCATAGCGATATATAAAGGCATGACAGGAATGGCCGAACTCGCTTGAGTCACAACGCTCTTTAGCACTGCAACATTTGCGCTGCCGCCAGTGGCTGACAGTTGTTCATTTAACGCTTTTGCTGCGCGGTCCAGATCCATCTTGGCCTTGCCAAGGGCGCCGTGCCAGTAAATTGGCCACGTCAGTTCTGTTCCTATATAGCTATAGGCTACGGTTTTGCATTTATCGGCTAATACACCGGCTTCAGATAAGGCTTTGATCCACAGTTCCCAATCTTCGCCGCCCATAACAGTGACAGTATCGGCAATTTCTTGCTCAGTTGCTGGCTCAACGGTGGCTTCAATGATGCAGTCTTTATTGGTATCAACGGCAGTTGCTGTGTAAGTTTCGCCAATGGGTTTTAAAGCTGATCGGATAAGCTCACCTGAATCAGGGAGTTTGCGCACTGGTGATGCCAGTGAGTAAACAACCATGTCAATTTCACCAAGATCTTGCTTGATAAGCTCGATGACTTTTTGTTTAGCTTCATGGCTAAAGGCATCGCCGTTAATACTTTTAGAATATAAACCTTCCGCTTTAGCAAATTTGTCGAAAGCGGCAGAGTTGTACCAACCTGCAGTACCTGGTTTCGCTTCAGTACCTGGCTTTTCGAAGAACACGCCAATCGTTGCGGCATCGCTACCAAAAGCGGCTGCGATACGTGAAGACAGACCATAGCCACTTGATGAACCGACTACTAATACCTTTTTCGGGCCGTTAGCGATCTTGCCTTTTGCTTTAGTTAAGGTGATTTGTTCTTGAACGTTTACTTCACAACCGACAGGGTGTGTAGTGGTACAAATGAATCCACGAATTTTTGGTTTGATAATCATGTTTAAGCTTCTTCTATCAAAATGACCAATAGGATAAATATTTCGGCGGGTAAATGGCACCTATTTTTAGCCAATTCACCAGATTATTTAAGTGGTTGGAGCAGTTTAGCGTTTGTGAACAAACAGACTCTGCTCTTGGACCAACCTCTGAGTGTATTCATGTTTTGGTGAGTTAAATATTTGTTCTGTATCAGATTTTTCAACCATTACACCTTTGTGCAGTACCATAATTTTATCGCTGACATGGCGAATAATATTGAGATTATGGGACACGAAGATATAAGACAAGCCGAGATCTTTTTGCAGTTTTAACAGCAAATTAAGAATTTGCGAACGCACCGAAAGGTCCAGAGCGGTTAAGGCTTCATCGGCAATGATAATTTTAGGATTGAGCATTAAGGCTCGTGCTACTGCGACTCGTTGTTTTTGCCCTTCGGAAATCATGTGCGGATAAAACTCCGCGTGCTCGGGTAATAAACCTACTTTTCGTAAGGTATCGACCACTTGGGTGTGCCGCGATTGCGCAGACATTTGGGTGTTGAAACGCAGCGGCTCATCGAGCAATTGACCAATCGTTAGGCGCGGGTTCAGTGAAGTATTCGGATCTTGGAAAATCATCCGAATTAAGCGGCATCTTTGCTTCACATTGCGGCTGTCTAAGGCTTCACCTTCGAAAAAAATCTCGCCGCCGCTGCGGGGCTCTGCACCGACTAAAATGCGGGCGAGGGTACTTTTACCTGAACCCGCCTCACCCACTATCGCTAAGGTTTCACCGCGTTCGAGTTCAAAGGATACGGGCGCTAATGCATCGTTATATTGGCGGGAAAAGCCCTTATAACCAGTATCATATCTTTTATAAAGGTCATTAACTTTAAGCAGTGGGGTCGTCATTATGGGTTTCGCCGTGATAAGGGAAATGACAGGCAAAATAGCGGTCTTTGATATGACTCAAATTTGGCTGATTAACGCATTTTTTTTGTGCTTCAGGGCAGCGTGGCCCTAAACGGCAACCAATAGGCAAATGCTGTAAGGCGGGCGCAGAACCCGGTAGGGTAGGCATAATCGCCTTGTGACCACCTGAGCCTGAATAGTCGGGCATATTTTCGAGTAACGCCTTAGTGTAAGGATGATAAGGCTGCTTAATCACTTCGTCCGTCGGCCCAGATTCCATGACTTGACCGCAATAGAGCACGGATAAGTGATCGCACCATTGGGCTAAGGTTTCCAGCTCGTGGCTGATCAATAGAATCGATACGTTTTGTAATTGATTTAATTGGGATAATAATCTGAAAATTTGCGCCTGAGTGCTGAGCTCCATCGAGCTTGTGGGTTCGTCTGCAATCAATAGGCGAGGCTGGTTAGCAACCGCCATCGCAATCATCACCTTTTGGCATTCGCCTTCGGATAATTCCCATGCGTAGCTAGACATCACCTGCCGCGGATTCTTGATCCCGACTTTATGCAGCCATTTCTGTGCTGTAAGTCTTGCATGCCTGCGCCGTTGCCAAAAATAGGCGCTAGGATTTTTAGGCATAGCTTGCATTAACTGACTGCCGACGGTTTGTGCTGGATCTAAGCTGCCAGACGGATCTTGGAAGATCATCGCCATGTCTGAACCCATCAGATTACGGCGCTCTTTTGAGCTCATGGCCATCAAGTTATTGCCATCCCACATCATGCGGTCTGCTGTGATAGTCCAGTTAGGGCCGGGGATGCCTAAAATTGCTCTGGCTAACAAACTTCGTCCTGAGCCAGATTCACCGACTAGCCCATGAATTTCGCCCGCATTGAGCGTTAAGCTGACTTTTTCTAGCGCCCGCACTCTACCGTGGGGCGTATCGAGTTCAATCGTTAGATTTCGTACGTCGAGTAAGGGCATAAGTTAGTTTCTGATGGGCGCAAGCGCCGACCGTAGGCCATCGCCAACCAAGTTAATGGAAAGCACACTGAAAAGAATCGCTAAGCCTGGGATAGTTACGGCCCAAGGCGCTGTTAGTAAATTATCCATTCCTTGGGCGACCATAGCGCCCCATTCTGGACTCGGCGCCTGTGCGCCCAAGCTTAAAAAACCCAGGGCAGCGATATCTAAAATAGCAGCTGAAATGGCAAGTGTGGTTTGAATAATCACCACTTCCCACACGTTTGGCATAATGACATACCAAAAAATTTGCATCGAGTTAGCGCCGTCTAAACGCGCGGCTGTGACATATTCTTTTTGTAATTCTTCATGCACTGACTGGTGTATGGAGCGCACAAATTGTGGGGTTAAGGCTATCCCGACGGCCCAGAACACATTTTCAAGCCCTGGTCCCATTACAGCAACTACTAAAATGGCCATTAATAATGAAGGAATCGATAATAGCGCGTCGAGTAAGTGCCCGAGAATACTGGATTTTAAGCCCCGCATCATGCCCGACAACGACCCTATGATAAAGCCTGTGAATAATGCGGTAACGACGATCAGCAGCGCCATGCCAAAGGTCAAGTGCGCGCCGTGTAATAATCGGCTAAAAATATCGCGGCCGAGATCGTCAGTCCCTAAAAAGTGCGCCACTGTCCCTGAAGGGTCCCAAGAGGGTGGTAACAGCAAGGCTCTTGGATCTTGTGCCTCTGGTGGGAAGGGCGCAATCATAGGGCCAAACAGGGTTAGCAAGAGCAGAAATGCAATCGTCCACAGACCCGCTAAGGCGAAAGGATTAGCCGAAAAGTTAATCCAAACCCGCATAGTCGGAGAGGCAATTTGATCTTCTTGATAAATTTTAACTGGTGGCATAAAGGTCTTTTCTGCTCAGTGGATTAAAGGCTGTGTGCAGCACTTCAATCAAGATACTTAGGAAGATAATCAATAGGGCCACGGCCAAAATCCCACCTTGGATAACAGTATAGTCCCGTTGGTAAATCCCTGAAACCAGCCAAGATCCTACACCAGGCCAAGAGAAAATCATTTCAACCACTATGGCATAACTGGCAAATGAGCCAAGCATTAGCCCTAAATGTTTAAGTACGGGGATCAGCGCATTGGGCAGGGCGTGGCGTAGTATAATCGTGCCAGTATGCATGCCTCTGGCTTCGGCGGCGCGGATAAAGGTTTGATTCATCACATTCACCATTGCCGAACGGGTGCTACGAACCACTACAGTAAAAGGTAACACGGCCAGGGTTGTGGCAGGCAAAATGATATGCAGCAGGGCATCTTTAAATGCCGACATGCCGTATTCAGACTCTGACAACAAGGTATCCACTAGCATAAAGCCAGTGACGGGCTTGATTTCATAGAGCAAATTGATTTGTCCAGAAATTGGTAACCAACCAAGATCGACGCCAAACCAAAGCGAAAGATACAGACCTAACCAGAATACGGGTACAGAGTAGCCCGTTAGGGTAATCGCCATAATGGTATTTTGGGTGAGCTTATGTTGACTCTGGGAGGCGAGCACGCCTAAGGGCACGCCCAAGCAAATTGCGATAATGCCCGCCATCACAGCAAGTTCGAAGGAGGCGGGCAGGACGGCACTGAGTTCTTCGGCGACTTCTTGATGTGACGTGACTGAAATCCCTAAATTACCGCTAAGCCTTTGTTGTAGGTAAGCGATAAATTGCCACGCTTGGTTTTTATCTAATTTGTAGTCTTGTTCTATTTGAACCAGTTGGGTCGCCGTCGGTGTATGTATGCCAGTGAGTGCATAGGTGCGCTCAACTGGAAACAAGCCTGTAGCGTAAAATAAGACACCCACCATGACTAACGAAGTAGCAAGAAATAAATTGAGGCGACGCAGTAGGTATGTAAACATTAATTCGCCTCCTGTGGTGCTTGGCTAGTATGGGTGAAGGAAATCCCACCAAAAGGCGTAAGCTGCATATCCTTGATATCACTGCGAGTTAACGCTACACGTTTGGCATGGGCCAGACTCAGCATAGGTACTTGTTCAGCTAAAAAGGCTTCTGCTTGTTGATAAATCACTTTACGTTCCGCTTGATCTGATACTTCCCTTGCGCTGTTTAAGATGGCATCAAACTCAGGGTTACACCAGCGAGAACGATTGTTGTTTGATTGCATTGCTGCGCAGCTCAGCAGCGGATTAAAAAAGTTATCGGGATCGCTGTTATCAGCATTCCAGCCAATCAGCACAGAATCATAGTCGTCGCGGCTCAGTCTCTGATTAAATACGCTCCAATCGTAACTGACGATATTCACTTTTACGCCGATGTTTGCTAAATCGGATTGAATTAATTCGGCCGTTTTCAACGAATTGGGGTTATAAGCGCGGGCAACCGGTATGGCCCAAATATTGATGCTGAGATTTTTTATACCAGCTTCTTTTAATAGGTCGCGTGCTTTTTGCGGATTGTAATCGACAAGTCCTTTGTTATTTTCGTAGGCCCATGATGCTGGCGGCAGAACGCCGGTGGCTTCAATGGCAGTATTTTGATAAACCGCTCGCAGGATATTTTGTTTATCAACAGCATAGGCCAGTGCACGACGTACGCGAACATCATCTAACGGTGGCTTTTGCGTATTAAAGGCCCAAAATGCCACGTTAAGCCCTGGTTGTGATTCGATGTTTAATTCTTGATGCTGTTTAATAACAGGCAGTTCACCTGCTTTGGGCAGCGCAGAAACGCTGCAATCTCCTGCGATAAGCTTAGCGAGCCTAACTGTACTTTTGGGTGTGATATCAAATACCAGCATATCGATTTTTGCTGGCTCTCCCCAAAAATCGGGATTACGGCGATAGCGGATATATTCGTTTTTAGCGTATTGCACTAAGGTGAACGGTCCTGTACCAATGGCAAAGTGGTCGACGTTTTCAGGATGACCTAAAGCTAACTGCTGCTGCGCGTATTCGTTGGATAAGATCACCGCAAAGTCGGTGGCTAAATTCGACAGAAAAGAAGCGTCTTTGCGGGTTAAGTAAAAGACCACTTCATGATCGTTTATCTTCTCTATCCCTTTAACTTGCTGAGAAAAGCCAATACTTTGGAAGAAGGGATAACCCGTGCGGGAGACAAAATGATAAGGATGCTGGGTATCGATAATACGATTAAAGGAGAACAACACATCGTCGGCATTAAAGGGGCGAGTTGGGTAAAAACGCTTTGAATGCTGGAACTGCACGTTTTCCCTGAGAGTGAAGCGATAGCTTAAGCCATCATCAGACATGGCCCAACTCGTCGCCAAGGCAGGGACAAGCTTGCCTGACTGGGTGTCATAATCCACTAGGCGACTATAAATTTGATGCGAGGTGGCATCGATTGTCGTGCCAGATGTCACCAATTGTGGATTAAAAGACTCAGGGTTCCCTTCGGAGCAATACACCAAACCAGAAGGGAGTCGTTGGGGGCCACACGCGACCAACAACCAACTCATGCAAGAAACTGCAGTTGTTAGGCACAGGCGTCTAATTAGCACACTCATTTATAAATCATTATTTTATCGACTATGAACGGCTATTTTAGCAGTGCATCTCCCCCGTGGGCAATCTGCTTATGCTTTATCAAGTAAATTGTATTTTTTAAGGATGCCACGCAGTTGGTGGTAGCTTAATCCGAGCATGTCGGCGGTTTTCTTTTGGTTGTATTGGCTGCTTGAGAGTGCCTGCTGGATAAGATCCATCTCAAACTTCTCAGTTTGCTCTTTAAAATCCAGCGGAAAATTAAAGTTATGCACTGAAGACTCAGTATTGGCGGGTACTTCAGTCTCAAGTATCGGCGCAGATTGCGACGTACTGGCAACGGTTGTTGGCGCGACTGAGGTGATTTGACGTTCGCGGGTCTTGATCCGCGTTTGGGGCCGATACGGTGAAGCAAAGGGATCGAGGGTGATATGATCGATGGGTCTATTTTCACCACCATTACGGTAAACGCTGCGCTCGACTACGTTTTTAAGTTCACGGATATTACCCGGCCAGTCGTGGGTCATTAATTGCTCGACCGCATGGGCGCTGAAACCGCTGAACAGCTGCAGTTTTAATTGGCGCGCCATGCCAACGGCGAAATATTCCGCCAGCGTCATTATGTCTTCTGGGCGGCAACGCAGTGGTGGCAGAGTAATTACATCGAAGGCGAGTCTATCGAGCAAGTCGGCACGAAATTCGCCTGCGTCAGCAAGTGATGGTAAATCTTCGTTGGCGGCGCAGATTAAACGAACATCAGCCTGCACGGTTTTACTGCCGCCGACCCGCTCAAATTCGCCATATTCAATGACGCGCAGGAGCTTTTCTTGGATAAGTCCTGAGGTGTTGGCTAATTCGTCGAGGAATAAGGTGCCGCCGTCGGCGCGCTCAAAGCGGCCTTCGTGTTTGCCTTTGGCGCCAGTAAAGGCTCCTGACTCATGGCCAAATAATTCACTCTCGAGTAAATTTTCACTCAAAGATGAACAGTTTAGCTTAATAAAACTTTGATCCCAGCGCTTAGACAGATAATGTAAGCGTTCGGCAATAAGCTCTTTACCAGTGCCACGTTCACCAATAATCAGTACGGGTTTAGACAGAGGCGCTATTTGCGACACATGTTCTAACACTTCGAGTAGGGCGTTAGATTGACCGATAAGGTTGTCTTGCTGAAATTTATTATCCACGATATTTTTTAGTCTTTCGCGCTAAAATTTGGTGAAAATGATAATAAGTGGCTTGAAGCGTAAAAGGAAGTAAAAGTTAATATTTTGTTTAAGTTGTTGTATTTAAATAATAAGTAAAAGTTGGCACGGTTAGTGTATTACCTTGTACGAGACCAACATCAATTTGAGGATAGGATTATGGGAATTTTCTCTCGTTTCGCCGATATCATTAACTCTAATATCAGCGCATTGCTGGATAAAGCCGAAGACCCAGAAAAAATGGTTCGACTGATTATCCAAGAAATGGAAGACACACTCGTTGAAGTGCGTTCTACCTCAGCTAAAGTGTTAGCTGAAAAGAAAGAGCTGCAACGTCGTATCAACCGCGTGTTAGAGCAAGTGCAAGATTGGCAAGATAAGGCTGAACTGGCACTGTCCAAAGACCGTGAAGATTTAGCGAAAGCCGCTTTAGTTGAAAAACAAAAAGCGACCGGTTTAGCCGATACGCTGAATCAAGAGTTAGCTGTTATCGATGAACATATCGCACGTTTGAAAGATGAAGTGGGTATGTTGCAAGAAAAGCTGCTCGATGCAAAAGCGCGTCAAAAGACCATTATTTTGCGCACTCAAACCGCGTCATCACGCTTAGAAGTGAAAAAGCAGCTAGATTCAAGCAAGATCGACAATGCTATGCTCAAGTTTGAGCAATATGAGCGCCGTGTCGAAGGCTTAGAAGCCCAAGTTGAATCTTACGATCTTGGCAGCAAGAAGACCTTAGCCGATGAGTTTGCGGCGCTAGAAGCGGAAGATTCTGTGAATGCAGAACTGGCAGCGCTCAAAGCCAAGGTAAAAGGTAAAGCGCCAACTAAGTCAAAAGAATAACAATTCAGAGGTGAGTTATGGATATGGACGTGCTAATGGCGCCGATTATTATTTTCATGGTGATAGTCGCGCCAATATGGTTAGTTCTTCATTATCGCAGTAAGCGACAAGTGAGCCAGGGACTCACTGAGGAAGAGTTTTCACAACTCAATGATTTGATATCCAAGGCCGATAAAATGGCGGCGCGTATCGAGACCTTAGAGGCCATTCTGGATACAGAATCGCCCGAATGGAGGGGGAAACATGAGAGGATCTAATGGCCGTACTTTGTACCGCATTCCCCAGTCAGGCAAAATAGCGGGTGTATGTGCAGGGATTGCCGAGTACTTTGCGATTGAAACTTGGTTAGTGCGAGTGCTGACTGTGTCTATCTTCTTACTCGGCGGCTCAGGTGTGGTATTTATCATCTATGTCGCTTTGTGGGTGATTTTAGACATCAAGCCGCAAAAGCATTACGATAGAGACGATATCGAGGTGAAGAAGAAGCCGTGGCAGTCGGGAGAACCCGCAAAGCAAGCGCTAAGCGACGTGAGTCGTCAATTTCGAAGTCTAGAAGTTAGGCTACAAAATTTAGAACGCCATGTCACCTCTGACAACTTTGATTTAAAAAGACAAATCAATAGTTTGTAACCCTTCTAAAGGGCGGCCATGTCCGCCCTTGTTGCTTAATCTCTGCTCCATTCCAGTGTATAGTCAACATCACTTGACATAAGTTAACATCATTCGACATAAGGGAAGTCTCTATGGGAATGCTTGATGCCTCGCTCCATAAATTAACCCAAAAGGGCCAATCCCTGTTACATCGCACCGCGGACCGGCATTTACGTTTGGCCGTGACTGGGCTTTCTGGTGCAGGAAAAACAGCGTTTATTACGGGGTTAGTCAATCAGTTACTCAATTCTGGACCTGTCTCAACCTTACCTCACGCACGTAACAACAGCGCTTTGCCACTGTGGCAGGTGAGCCGCGATCAGCGTTTACTCGGTGTTAAGCGTGCCATGCAGCCGGATCTTGAAATCGCTAGTTTTGATTATCAAGGCGCCATGTTAGCGCTCACTTCCGAACCTGCGACTTGGCCAGCCTCTACCCGTACTATTTCTGAGTTACGATTGGCTATTAAATACCAACCTAAGAAAGGCTTACTGGCCAAGTTTTCTGATACCGCCACCTTGTATTTGGATATAGTCGATTATCCTGGCGAATGGTTACTCGATTTACCTATGCTGCGCCAAGACTTTGTAACTTGGTGTCGCGCTCAACAAGTTCGCATCGAGAATCTTAAAAGCTCACCCTTGTATGCTGAGTTTGAGCAATCTTTGACATCATTGGATTTAGCCGCCAGCGCCGATGAGCAGCAATTAAAGCAGATTGCCGATCAATATCAGCTATTACTCAATGATTTAGTGCACGTGCAAGGTTATTACCAAGCGCAACCTGGGCGCATGTTATTGCCGGGTGAATGGCAGGGGGCTCCCTTATTGGCTTTTTTCCCCCTGTTATTGGTTAATGATGAAAAGTTTGCTGAGCTTTCGCAAAGCGATAAACACAGTGGATTCCATGTACTGGAAAAACGCTATCAAGAATACGTGGCTAAAGTGGTTAAGCCTTTCTATAAAAACCACTTTGCCGGTTTTGATCGGCAGTTAGTACTCGTTGACTGTTTTAGTGCGTTGAATCGCGGTAAAAAGCAATTTGAGGATATGGGCGCAGCGCTCAATGCCATTATGGAAAGCTTTCAGTTTGGCCAATCGAGTTATTTACGGCGTTTATTTTCCCCCCGCATCGACCGTTTGTTGTTTGCCGCGAGCAAGGTTGACCATGTGACCCGCGATCAGCAGAGCCATGTTTTGTCCCTGCTGACCGATATGTTGAAACACAGCCAGCATTTTGCCAGTTTCGATGGTTGTAAAGTGGAGACGATGGCGATTAGCGCCATCAAGGCGACTCGCCATGGCATGGTGACAACTCAGGACGGTGAGGTCGAAGTCGTGCAGGGGATGGGACTCAACGGTAAAGCCCTGACCTTGTTTCCCGGCGAAGTGCCCACTCGCTTACCTGAAGCGCATTTTTGGCGTGACCAAGGGTTTAACTTTGTCGGCTTTGCACCGCCGAGCAATGCCAATGTTGACCCCTCTCAAGTGCATTTTGACCATATTCGTCTTGATCATTTGCTGCAGTACTTACTGGGAGATAAGTTGGAATGACGTTAAAGCTATCTGATAATCCAAATGAGCAGGCCTCTAATTCCTCTGTACACTCATTTGAGCATAAGGCGCTGAAAAAGCAGCAACTGTTTGACCCACAAATAGTGGAGCTCAAACCTAGCAAAGAGGAGCTCAAAGGGGCGAAAGCCTTTGATCCCCATACGCCAGTGCAAGAAGTGGCTGCTGATATTGAGGAATTGATGGATGAAACGCTGTCATCCCATCCTAAAATGATCGATGCTAAATCGGTATCGCCTCAACTTGTAAAATCACGCCGTTGGTCTTGGCTCGCTCGTCTGGCAGTCGCGAGTTTATTGCTGCTCGTAGTAGTTCAAACAGGATTAGGACTGAGGGATGCTTGGCTTGAGAGCCCTTGGTTGTTCAGTTTTTATGGTGTGGTGCTTGGGGTTGTCAGTGCGTGGGCATTGGCGGGCGCAGTCAGTGAATACCGTAAGCTCAAGCGACTCAAACAGGTCGCCGATACTCAAGAAACAGGTGCAAGGCTAGCGCAGAGCATGCAAATGGGTGAAGCAGACAGCTTTATCGATAATATCGTTTGCCACTATGGCGACAGCCAAGGTTTGCAGCAACTTCGCCGTTCATTAAAAGATGAACATAATGATGCCGAGAAAGTATTGTTATTCGAGGACTTAGTGCTGACTGAGCGGGATGAACTGGCAAAGAAAGTAGTGAGAAGATATGCAGCCGAGTCGGCAGTTTTACTGGCGGCCAGTCCTTTAGCTGTGCTCGATATGGCGATTATCCTCTGGCGTAATCAACGTATGCTGCGAGATGTCGCCCGCTGTTATGGCATTGAACTTGGTTACTGGAGCCGAATTAAACTTATCCGCAGCATTATTATTAATATCATCTACGCGGGCACCACTGAGTTAGTTACCGATTTAGGAACACAGCTGTTATCGGTTGAAATGACAGGTAAATTGTCTGCTCGTTTGGCCCAAGGCTTAGGGGGCGGCATGTTAACAGCGCGCCTTGGATATCAAGCCATGGCGCTGTGTCGGCCGATTGTGTTTAGGGAAGAGCAAAGGCCTAAATTGTCTAAAGTGCATCAGGAATTGTTGATCGAACTTAAGCAGTTTTCAGGCAAGCTGTTTACCAAGGAAGGCCGCGACGCATTAAAAGGCCAGTTCGCCGATGTTGATGATAGGGTATCGCGGTCATCTAAAGATAAGTCTAAAGAGTAGATGCTATTGAATATCATATGATTAAACGATTCAAATAGCCGAAAGTAGATGCGCTAATGGACTTGTTCCTTAGCGCATTTTTTATGATTCTTGCAGATAAAGAGAATGACTAAGTGCTATGTAACAAGTTAATTACACTTTTGATCGCTGCTATTTTCGTCATGCTACTGGCTTAAGTGCTTGGCCGCGTTATGGTAGGGCTTATTCGATAGGGCTAATGTTTCATTAACTTATCTATTAGATTATCCATAATGCGGGCATTGAGCGCTCCACACCAACAATCAATCAAGAACGGGAACTGCTCAATGCCAATGACAAGGAGCTAGGTATGCAAGATGAGTCAGGCAAGATGTGGAAGGCGGCAACACAGGTTATTCATGGCGGTCATGAGCGAGAGGCTTTTGGTACCTTAGTGACGCCGCTTTATCAAAGTGCGACTTTTGTGTTTGAGTCTGCACAGCAAGGTGGTGAGCGATTTGCGGGTAATGAGCCGGGGTATATTTACACGCGCTTAGGGAATCCGACAACCGCTGAGCTTGAACGTAAAATGGCGATTTTAGAAGGGGCTGAGGCCGCAGCAGCAACTGCTTCTGGTATGGGCGCAGTATCCGCCGCATTGCTGGCTAATTTGCAGATGGGCGATCACTTAGTGGCGTCGAATGCCGTATACGGTTGTACTTATGCGCTAATGACGACTCAGTTTGCCCGCTTTGGTATTGAAGTGTCCCTAGTGGACTTTTCATCGGAAGCAGAAATAGAAGCGGCGATTAAATCCAATACTAAGGTCATTTTCTGTGAAACCCCAGTCAATCCGCATTTGCAGGTATTTGATTTAGCGGCAATTGCGAATATTGCCAAACGTCATCAGTTGGTCAGTATTGTCGACAATACCTTCATGACGCCATTACTGCAGAGACCTCTGGATTTTGGCATTGATTTGGTGGTCCACAGTGCGACTAAATATCTTAATGGCCATGGCGATGTGATTGCGGGAATAGTGTGTGGCAGTGAAGAACAGCTCCATAAAGTGAAGTATGAAATTTTAAAGGATATTGGCGCTGTGATATCGCCACATGATGCTTGGCTGATCTTACGCGGCCTAAAAACCTTAGATGTGCGTTTGCAGCGCCATTGCGATAGTGCCCAGCGCGTGGCAGAGTTTTTGGCGGAACATCCAAGCATTACACGTGTGTATTACCCCGGGCTTAAATCTCATCAAGGGCATAAATTCATTGGCCAGCAGATGAAACGTGCTGGTGGTGTTATCGCGTTTGAACTGGCGGCAAATTTAGAAGAAGCCATGGCCTTTGTCGGATATCTAAAGTTGTTCTCAATTGCGGTGAGTCTAGGTGACGCTGAATCCCTGATTCAACATCCTGCATCGATGACGCATTCACCTTATACGCCAGAGGCAAGGGCTGCCGCTGGGATTGGTGATAATTTGCTGCGGATCTCTATTGGTTTAGAAGATTGTGACGACATCATCGCCGACTTGAACCAAGCGCTAGCTCGATTAGCTTAATGAATGTTGTTATTTTAAAGACCGTTAGCTATTTGAATGATAAAAGGATGCTTTTTGCATCTTTTTATCATAGTCAAGCACTGGCTCATTGAGCTGAAGACAGAAGTTTAGCGATAGTGAATATTTATGACGCCGATTTGGTATTTCGGGACAGCTTAGACTATTTTTGATTTGAGGCCACGGAAGTAGGACGAAAGGCCGCAAATCATGGAATAGAGGAATTGTTATGAAAACCACAAATCGTATACCTGCTTTTATGAGTGCCATAGCATTAACGGCTTTTTTGGCAAGCCCAGCAATCGCAACAGAAACCCCAACCAAGGCCGCCGTGAAAGTACAGGCTAAAACTGAAGCGGGTGAAATGGCATCGGATGTGAAGAAAGCTATGCCAGATGCCGCTCAAGTCAACATCAATACCGCTTCAGCCGAGCAGTTACTCGTACTCAAAGGGATTGGTGCCGCAAAGGCTCAAGCGATTGTCGACTATCGCACTAAAAATGGTAAGTTCAATGCTATAGATGACTTAGCGAATGTCTCTGGTGTTGGGGCTAAGATAATTGAGCAAAATCGCCATTTGATCAAGTTGTAACCACCTTTGGCGATGATTGCGCTGTAGCCTGCTGATTTTTATGATAAGAGATTCAGTAAAACATATATAAAAGTCTGCATTTGCAGGCTTTTATCATTTCAATCACTCCATTTGCTTATAGATTGTGCAGTTAGGTGGGATATTAAGAGATCTTATCGATTAGCGCTTGATCCCTTAGGGTCCATGGGGGATAATCCTTCGCGTTCAAGCAATGCTTTGGTTTATGTCATTCAAAGTAATGTTCGAAGTTATGGTGACCCTAGGGTCCCCCCGCAATGATAACTTGTGAACTCGGCCAGGCCCGGAAGGGAGCAACCGCAGCAAGCGACTCGTGTGCCGGGGTGTCGGCTCTAGGGGAACCTCCAATTCAACAGTCCCTCTGTTTATTTCCGTTGTACTTCTCTATATCTACTCAATTTATATTATTTAATATTTTAGCTTACAGGCTATTTCCGTTTTCTGCCGTTAATCATTTATAGCATTAATATTTCTGCACAATGAGATAATCTATTACCTGCCTCTGTTCTTGCCACTGCAACGGCTAAAAATGCTCTCAATAGTAACTCTTAGCAAGATTAGCGATTTGCTTCGGCTTCTTCCTGTAATCTTTTTTGCAGATTTTGTTTAAGAAAGGCGCGGGACTTTTCGAGTGCGGTTTGGATCTCACGCTTTAATTCCTGCAGCTCGTTATAGTCTTCAAAGAAGTAAGTATCGACGAGGTGGCGTATGTAGCGCACAGGCAGTTGATTTAAGGTCACGCAACATAAGTCGGCGAGATAGTCCTCAGGAAGTTCGTCCATAAGTCCTTCATCTGACAATATTTCCATTAAAAGAACTTCGTAGTAATTACGGATTTCGAGTTGCATTGTTATGCTCCATGACGGTTTTCATTGAGTTTGCTACCACAAATGATTTGCCGCAATAAAAAGTTGGCTGTGTCTTTGGCTTAATTGTAGTGCGTCTCTGCTGTAGCCGCCGCCTATCACGGCTGCAATTGGAATATTTTCCGATTTTGCCATTGATAACACAGTTAAATCCCGTCTGAACAGTCCTTCTTGGCTGGTATTGAGCAAGCCAAGATCATCATTTTGATGAATATCGACCCCAGCATCATAAAGAATCAGATCTGGTTGATGGATTCGGATAAGGAGGGCGAGTGTCTGCTCCACAGTTTCGAGATACAGATTGTCGTCGCTGCCTTTGGTTAGCTCAATATCATGGTGGGAATGCTGCTTACGACTCGGGAAATTCTCTTTGCAGTGAATCGAGCAACTGATGATCCCTTGATATTGGTGGCTAAGGGTTGCACTGCCGTCACCTTGATGCACATCGCAATCAAAAATCAGTACCTTGTGTACTTGATGGCTTGCGATGGCATTTCTGGCCGCGAGGATAAGGTCGTTGAAAATACAATAGCCGCTGCCAAAATTGTAATGGGCGTGATGGTAGCCCCCCGTGAGGTGCAGGGCAATACCCTGATTTATGGCTAATGAAGCTGTGAGTGTGGTGCCTGCTACTGAATGCAAGGTACGCTCAACTAAGGCTTCACTCCACGGGAAACCAATCCGTCTTAGCGCCGCTGTTGGCAAGGTACCCGCGATAAATTGCTCTACATATTCGCGTTGATGCACTTGTATTACATCTTCTGCATTCATGGCCGTTGGTGCGTGGAACTGTGCAGTCGTGGCAATGTGGTTATCGAGTAAGTACTGCCGTAAATGTGCGTATTTAGTGGTGGGAAATCTGTGATGGGGAGGAAGCGCCAGCTTGGAATAGCTGGCGTGATAAACCAGTGGGATCAGAGTCAATATTGACTAAACCTCGTTATCGCAAGTTGTTATAGCTGTGAAATTGCCCAGCTCATAAATTCTTTACGGGTTTTTTCATCCGCTTGTAGCCACCAGTATTGCAACATTTGTTGTGGGTTGGCTCCTGCTGCTTTAGAGGTGTCTACGGGGGCGGTGAGTGATGTTGCGTTAACGGTCGCCGATGTTGTCACCGGTGCAGGTGCAACGGCTACTACTGCACCAGCGGCACCAGTTGCTGCTGCGGCAGTACCGGATACGTCAACGGCTTGATTACCACTGAAAAGGCGAGAGACGAAGCTTTCTTCTTCTAAATTGGTATTCACTACTTGGTAATTGACGTTGCCTTTGTCACTACGGGTTAATTTGATTTGTGGGTTTTGCGCGTAAACTTTAGGCTTTTTAACGACTTCACCTTCGGCCGCTTGCAGGTAATATTGATGGTCGCCATCAACATCTAAAGTAACGATGAAAGGTGCTGACTTAACAAAGGTTTGGCTGTCACTAAAATCATCCTCTACCATTTCATGATAACGAATGGCGATTTTGTGAGTGCCGGGGGCCAATTCTAAGCTGCTTTTATGGTTGAATACGCTCGACTCGACTTTTTTACCATCAAGAGCAAGATACTCAAATGACATAGGAATGTTCAGATCTGCAGCGAAGGCTGAGGCAGATCCGAGTAATACTAGCAGGCTGCTAATTGGCAAAAGTGATTTCATTGTTACTCCTTAACGGTTATTACTCTGATACGGGCGTTCGAATATTTGAATGCGATCTTCTATATAACTAATAGCTTGCCTGCATTTTCCTAGACGACGATGCATCAAAAGGATGTCATTTTGCAATTTTATTTTGTCAGCACTATGACAGTTTTCAAGTTTTGATTCCATTTCTTCAATTTTTTGTTCAAATTTTTTCGCCCAATTAAGATGTTTGTTCAATTCTTCGTAGATCTCATGACTATTTTGCATCACGTTATTGGCGATCCAATCGAAACCACTGGCTTGGTGAGACTGATTCTGGTGCTGTGCAAAACGGGCACGGCTACTGGCACGCTGCTGAGTTTTAGACTTAATGTCAATAGAAGTGGTCAGCAAGGCTCGTTTGACTGCGGTGAATCTATCTTGGATCCGCTCACAGCTCAGGGCAATGGTCTGGGGGGCGAGTTTAAGCTTAATTTGTTTTTCGAGCTGCATAATACTGTTACGAATTTGTTCAATACAGGGGCCGAGTTGGGCGCCGTGTTGGACAAACAGCGAGTGATTAAAACGCTCTGTTTCTTGCAGGAGTTTGCGCTGTGGCGGCGCGAGTCGATTATCGTGTTGCAGTACTTCTTGCTCTAGGGCTTTGAGCTGATTTTTTAGCATCACCAGTAATTGTTGGGTGTTCACAACCATGCGCTCCATGCCAAATTCGCTGCAATCATTAGCACGATCAAAATAAACAGTGGACGAATAAAGGGCATGCCAAATTTAATCGCGCAGCGGGCGCCGATAAATGAGCCTAACATCATGCACAATCCCATCCACAAACCTATTTGCCACTCTACCTGCCCAAGCCAGCCAAAGATAGTCAGTGCGGTCAAGTTGCTGGTAAAAGTCATCGCACGGGCAAGGCCACAACTGTGCAGTAAAGGCAGTTTATACAAAGAGCCAGATGTGACGGTCCAAAATGCGCCAATGCCTGGGCCTGCAAAACCATCATAAGTGCCTAAAGCCAGTCCCTGTAGCCATTGTTGCTTGGCTGGCGGCTTGCTGGTTGGTACTTGGCAGTTAACGTCTGACATCGCATTGGGGCTGATTAAACTGTAAATGGCGATGCCAATGATCAGCAAGGGTAGGACCTTTTCGAGCCATTGAGTATTGACTAAATAGACTAAGAAACTGCCCAATGCCGCGCCGATAAAGGTGGCGATAAAAGCCATGTACCAAAACGAGGGTTTAAAGAGGTGCTTGCGATAATAGGTCCAAGCCGCCATAAAAGAGCCAAAGCTTGCGGCTAACTTATTGGTGCCTAATACGGTATGGGGTGCAATGCCTAAGGTTAACAGTGCGGGGATCGACAATAGGCCACCGCCACCCACGACGGCATCAATGAATCCAGCGATAAGACCTATGACTGCCAACAGGGCCCAATGACTGGGCTCGAGTAACAACTCCAAATTTTAATCCTACTCTATAACACGTCTAAAGGGCGGTAAGGCATCCAGTAAGGACTTGCCATAGCGTTTAGTGACTAACCGCCTATCTAAAATGGTCACTCGGCCATAATCTTGCTCTTTACGCAGTAATCTACCACAACTTTGAATAAGCTTACGTGAAGCATCTGGAATCGTTAGTTGTAAGAAGGGATTACCGCCTTTGACTTTGACATATTCTGCATGCGCTTGCTCAACGGGCGAGGTTGGTACGGCAAAGGGCAGTTTAGTGACGATCAAGTTAGTCAGATAATCGCCGGGCAAGTCGAGACCTTCAGAAAAACTGCCGGTGCCAAACAAGATGCTTGGTTCGCCCTTATCGCATTTAGCTTTATGATTTTCTAATAATTGTTGCCGTGGCGCATTGCCTTGGATAAGTAGCTCAGTGGTGAGTTTACCTTCAAGTAATTCAACCACTTTTTCCATCTGCCAGTAGGAGGCGAATAGCACTAAGGTTGCCATTTCGCCTTCAATAAGGGTGATGATTTGTTCGGCAAGTTCAGCCGTATAGGCATCATCCGTCGGCTCAGTGCGCATTTTGGGTAAATAAAGTGTCGCATTATTGGGGTAATCGAAGGGCGATTGTAAGGCTAAATAACGGCTGCCATCGTTGAGTGATAACCCCACCTGATGTACGAAATGGTCGAAGTTATTGAGTGCGCGCAGCGTGGCGCTACATAAGACTACGCCTGCGGCCTTTTGCCACAGCATGGATTCCAGCATAAAGCCGACTTCGATAGGTGAGGCGCTAAACAGATAATCCACTTGTTTACCTGTGATGAGTTCGACCCAGCGCGCCATAGGTGCACCTTTGTGCTTATCTTCCTTGGCCATCATCCTCCACAATTTCTGCAGGTTTTCGAGCCTTTGCAGCATAAATCCGGTTTCGGCCAATAGCGCTTCGGATTGATGTTTAGGAATATCGCCATCTTTAATCGCCTCGGCCAGCAGTGACAGCATTTTATTAAACTGTTTGAGGGCTAGATTAGAGGTAACAGCGAGGTTTTCGGCGAGAATGAGTAATGACTCTGGTAGTTTGCCGTGCTCAAAACGCAGACGGTTTTCAGGATTGGCAAAGTGTTTGGTCTGGGTATCGCAGTAGTGGGCCACTTGATTGAGCTGGGCGATAAGATCGCCTAAATGATCTTGCATCGCCTGCGCGGGGGCAATGATATTGTTGCTCTTTATTTGGTTTTGTAACTTGGCGCAGGTTTTACCAATTTTTTCGAGCCAGTCGCATGCGCCCCTCAACGTGGCCTGTGCACTGGAGAAATCCCGCGCCACAATCGGTAAGTGATGTGCCTCATCGATAACATAAAATACGTCTTCTGGATCGGGCAAAATCACGCCGCCACCTAGCTCTAAATCGGCGAATAACAAGCTGTGGTTGGCGATGAGTACATCCCAGGTATCGACATCTTCACGGGCTTTATGGAACGGGCAATTTCTGTGGCTGGCGACTTGGCGATGACAGCTGTGTTTGTCGCAGGCGATTTGTTGCCACAGGTGATCGGGCAGCGGCACGGCTAAGGTGTCGATTTCGCCGTTCCAGCGACCTTCGTTATAGTCTTTTAACAGGCCATGCATCATAGCTACTTGGCTATTGTCAGGCTTAGTTTGCCACATGGCCATTTGTGTACTGTTGTCGTCACCGATGAGCATCGCCAGTTTCGATAGACACACATAACGTTGTCGACCTTTGACTAGGCCAAAGCGGAAATTTAAGCCGGATTGCTCAAGGAAGAAGGGCAAGTCTTTATGCAGTAATTGTTCTTGCAGGGCGACGGTCGCGGTGGCGATACAGACTTTTTTCTTGCTCGCTAATGCCAGTGGAATGGTACCGAGAATATAAGACAATGATTTACCGATACCAGTGCCTGCTTCGACCACTATGATGCGCCTATCTTTGTCATAGTCGCCGGCGAGGGTCTTAGAGATTTCCGCCACCATATAGTTTTGTTCGCGGCGCGGCCTAAAATTAGGCAAGGCGGTAGCGATATCCTTATAGATGGCGCGGATCTGGGTTTTTACATTGTCAGGTAACATGCGTCACTACTTTATCGAATTAATGCTGTACATAATAACAGTGATTGCATAGCCTAAGAAACTTTTCTGCCATTTGGCGGCATTTAAATTGAGGAACCATCTAAATTGACTAGCTATGCGATTTGGGAAACCATGCGATGAAGTCAGAGGCTACCGCGGCCGTTAGTGTACAAGGTCGAGTCTTAACACGCCATGCGATTCATCGTCATGGGATTTTAGTGTTGCAGTATTATCTGGCTACCGCCCAAGGCCCTGTGCTGGTGGAAGTGCAAGGCACTGAACACATTTGTTTTTGTCATCAAACTGATGTCACGGCTTTGCAGTTGCAAACGCCGGGTCAAGCATTGCGGTTTGTACCGTTAGCACTCAAAAGCTTTAAAGGCGGCGCGGTTAGTGGTGTTTATGCTAAATCTAGCAATAGTTTACGTACCTTACAGCGCATCGCTAAAGATGCCGACATCCCTTTATTTGAAGCCGACATTCGCCCCGAACAGCGTTATTTAATCGAGCGGTTTGTGGCGCTGGATGTGGCATTTTTAGGGCATTTCTCTGCGACGAGTAACATACACGCGCCGACTAGCGACAGTCTTGAGGCTAACTCGCTGCCCGTGTTTATCGCCGAGCGGGCTAAGAGTATTGCCCCTTTAACGGCTGTACATTTGCGCTGTATTTCACTGGATTTTGAATGCAGCTTTGAAGGTTTACTCTATTCAGTTGCACTATATGGTCAATACAGTGGCCGAGACGAAGAGCAAGACAGTCTCAAGCAGACTTATGAAAAAGTGATTATGGTGGGTGAGGCTGAATCAAACTCTCCCGAATATATTGAATGGGTGGCCGATGAGGCTGCACTCATTCATCGATTAATCGCGTGGTTCCATGAGTTTGATCCTGACTTTGTCATAGGTTGGTCAGTGGTGAGTTTTGACCTCGCACTCTTGTCACGCCGGGCATTATTACACCGTATTCCGCTCACCATTGGCCGCGGAGGGGCAAAGCTTGAGTGGAAAGTCGATAATAAATTTCGGCCAGAAACCTTAGTTTTACCGGGCCGTGTGGTACTCGATGGTATCGATTGGCTCAAAGCCGCTTTCTATCATTTTGAGCGGTTCTCGTTGGAATTTGTATCACGGAAATTATTGGGTGAAGGCAAGGCCATTCATAACGTGGATAATCGCGTTGAAGAAATTGATCAGTTGTTTAAGGCCAATAAACAAGCATTAGCACATTACAATCTTACTGACAGCCGTCTGGTGTGGGATATTTTTAGTCATACTCAATTATGGGAGTTCGCCCTCGCGCGAGCTGAACTAACAGGTTTAGAGTTGGGGCGAGTTGGGGCTTCGGTGGCGGCATTTAATCATTTGTATTTACCCCATCTACATCGAGCAGGTTACGTCGCACCCTATGCTCCTGCGAGTGATGGGATCGAAAGCCCCGGCGGCTATGTGATGGATTCTGTACCGGGACTTTATAAGCACATCTTAGTGTTCGATTTTAAAAGTCTGTATCCCTCCATTATTCGTACCTTTTTGATTGACCCTAAGGGATTAATTGAAGGTTTGCGATTGCCCGAGTCTGACTGTGTTGCGGGGTTTCTCGGTGGGCGTTTCAGTCGGCAACAGCCCATTTTACCTAAGCTTATCCAAACATTATCTGAGCAGCGCGAAAAGGCCAAACGTGAGCACAATGCGCCTTTATCCCAAGCGATAAAAATTATCATGAACTCGTTGTATGGGGTTTTAGGTTCTCAAGGTTGTGTTTTCCACGATGCAAAGTTAGCAAGTTCGATCACTATGCGTGGCCATCAAATCATGAAACAAACCCGCGCATGGATAGAAGAGATGGGCTATCAAGTGATTTACGGCGATACGGATTCGACCTTTGTCTGGCTTGGCAGCGAGCCTGATCTCTCAGACATTAACGCCTTAGGTAACACTCTGGCGCGGGAAATTAATGCTAAGTGGCAGGCTAAGATCGCTGAAGATCATCAAGTTGAGAGTTTTCTCGAGTTACAGTTTGAACGCCACTATGAGCAGTTTTTTATGCCGACCTTAAGGGGGTCGTTAGAAGGCAGTAAAAAACGTTATGTTGGCGCGTGGCGCAATGCGAGCGATGAACTTGAGCTTACTTTTAAAGGTATGGAGCAAGTGCGCAGTGATTGGAGCCCTTTAGCGCGCAAAGTTCAAGAGTCACTCTATGAACGGATGTTTAACCAAAGGGATATTAGTGTTTATTTGGCCAGTGTGTTTGAAAAGCTGCTTGATGGTGAGTTGGATGATGATTTGGTATTTCGCAAACGTATGCGACGCAATATTGAAGATTACACGGCTAAATCTTCTCCCCATGTTAAAGTCGCTCAACAATTATGCGACTTAACAGGAGATGCCTCTTTTGGCAAGCGTGGGGCGCAGATTGATTATCTGATTACTGTAAATGGACCGGAATCCTTACTGTACAGAACGTCACCAATTGATTACCAATACTACATTGATAAGCAAATTGGCCCTATTGCCGAGCCTGTTTTTTCGATAATGAAACTAAACTACATGGATATTGCGTCAAAGCAGTTGCTGTTAATATAGTGTTTTTAATGTTCTTTATGTGTTGCGCAGGGTGGCGAATGTAGCGTTTTAACCTGTTTTGTAGAGGTTAACTGGTTTGTTTTTGTGATGTTAATCGACATATTCTTTAGGTTTAGCTTTGAGGGAATATTGAAAGTTTGCTACCCTTTAAGAGGAAATTGTAAGGAAATATAACAACGGAATGACGTTGACAGAACATAAACAAAAAAGGTTAAGCACCAAATGAACAAGACGTTAGTAGCAACTGCGCTTGCAGCAATTTTTTTAGTTCCATCAGTCTCAGCTATCGAGATCTATAAAGATAATAAAAATGCCGTAGAAATCGGTGGTTTTATTGATGCACGCGTGATCAACACTCAAGGGGAAACAGAGGTTGTTAACGGCGCATCTCGCATTAATTTTGGTTTTAATCGTGAGTTGACTGACGGTTGGAAAGCATTTGCTAAATTGGAATGGGGTGTGAACCCTGTAGGTAGTAGCGACATCGTCTATAACAATCGCTTCGAATCTGTTCAAGAAGAGTTCTTTTATAACCGTTTAGGTTACGCTGGTCTGTCCCATGACACTTATGGAACACTGACTATTGGTAAGCAGTGGGGCGCTTGGTACGATGTCGTTTACAACACTAACTACGGTTTTGTGTGGGACGGTAACACTGCAGGTGTTTACACTTATAATAAAGATGATGGCGCGGTAAACGGTGTTGGTCGTGGTGATAAAACAGTTCAATATCGCAATGCATTTGGCGATGTAAGCTTTGCAGTTCAAGCACAGTTGAAAAACAGCAGCTTCTATACCTGTGATACAACGGATGATATTTCACAAGCTCAGTGTCAAGAGAACTGGGAAAGCGGTGATAAAGCAGCTCAACAAGTAGAATACAATTATACTTATGGTGGCGCGCTGACCTATAAAGCCACTGATATGCTGACCTTAACTGCGGGTGTTAACCGCGGTGAGTTTGATGTGAGTTTTGGTAACGGCGAACAAACCACAGCGGTTGATCTTATCTACGGTGCGGGTATCACTTGGGGTAACTTCGATAGCAATGGCTTATACGCTGCTGCAAACGTTAACAGACAAGAAAATCATGACACAGACAATATTGGTCGTTTGATTAAAGACGCTTATGGTATTGAAAGTTTAGTTTCATACAAGTTTGACAATGGATTACGCCCATTCATTTCTTACAACGTGCTTGATGCCGGTAAAGACTATGTCATTCAACCTAACTTTAATGCCGATCCTAACGATGAGTTCAAACGTCAGTTTGTCGTGGTTGGTTTGCATTTTGTATGGGACCCAAACACAGTTCTATATGTAGAAGCACGTAAAGATTACAGTGATTTTTCTGGAGAACATGAAGCCAGAATGTCGCTTTCAGAATCTGACGGCGTTGCAATCGGTATCCGTTACACGCTCTAAGTTCGACCTTATCTATTACAATTGTTTAGAATTGTGCCAGTTGTAAGTGTTGCTCCAAAGCCCAAAGTGTAAAACTTTGGGCTTTTTCATTCAAAAAGGTTATTAAACTCAATAATATCGTCTTAAATGGTTTAAGTTTTAGCATTTTCTCTCCTTACAACAAACTCATGTCAATTATGATCTAAGTTGTGCTATCTCCATCCCCTAAAATCACTTGCTGTATAAATAATCATCATCCACGTGTCCACATGTACCTTTGTTAGGGTAATAATGTGTTATTTGTTTGTTATTTGTTGATTTATTGTTTCACATGTGATTTTATTGCTCTTGAAATTGACGTGTTAGCAACTAAGGTTGCGCTAGAGCAATTTACGCTATCTATGCATAAATGTAGATGCAGAATATAAGAAAAACATGATTTATCAAGGGAGATAGACAATGTATAAGAATAATTTTTTAGCAAGCTCAGTACGTTTGGCTCTTGTTGGTGGAGTTGCTGCGTTAGCATTTACATCAGTACCGGCTATTTCTGCAGAGGCGCAGGGAGAGAAGATCGAGCGTATTGAGGTTACTGGTTCAAGTATCAAGCGCACTGATATGGAAGGTTCACTGCCTATTACTGTAATTTCAAGAGAGGATATTGATAGAACTGGCCTGACTAGCGCTGGTGATTTAGTTCAATCTTTACCATCAATGCAAGGATTTACAACTGACGCAGATTCTGTTGGTGGTGGTGGTGGTGGTGTCAAATCGGCTTCCTTACGTGGTTTAGGTGCTAGTTACACACTAGTATTGATGAATGGGCGCAGAATGGCGCCCCGCGGTTCGGGTTCAACAATTGATTTAAATAGTATTCCTTTAGCTGCAATTGAGCGTGTTGAGGTATTAACTGATGGTGCTTCTGCGTTGTATGGTTCAGATGCTATTGCAGGGGTTGTTAACTTTATTACCAAAAAAGATCTTCAAGGTTTTAACGTAGCAGCTCGTTACAATAAACCACAGGAATCAGGTGGTACTAGCAGTAATCTTTCATTCACTGGTGGCTTTGGTGATTATGAAAAAGATGGCTTTAACATTTTATTCTCTGTTGGGCATGATGAGCAAGAGCAACTAAAAGCAACCGATCGTGATTTTGCTAAGACTGGTATTATTAATTTTAATCGTAATAATCAGGAATATTATTACGTTAAGGGTTCTCCAAATGCTATTCCTGGTAACGCTAGAGCCTACTACATGGAGAATGGTGTAAGAAAGAACGTTGTTTTCAACCCATATTTGAAAACAAATGGCGATTGTGCTCCTGACAATTTCCAAGTTGGGGACTTATGTCAATTTGACTACACTACAACAGTTGAAATTTTGCCAGAAAGCTCTCGTGACTCTGTAATTCTAGGTGCTGATTTTGCCTTAACTGATGACATCAAGCTCTTTGCAAATATGATGTATTCAGATTTTTCTCAAACAACTCGTATTGCACCCAATGCAACAGGCTTCTTTACCATACCCACAGATTCGCCGTTAGTTGATAAATGGGTTACTCCAAATTTGACTCAAGCCCAACGTGATAATTTAGTACGGGTAGATGCACAGTGGCGAGCATTACCACTTGGGGGGCGTGCAACTGAATGGAATACAAAGTCTACGCATTTAGTGACGGGCATTGAGGGGCTCGCGGGTGAAATTGATTATTCAGCTGCTTTTACTTACTCTAAAAATGATACTGATGAAAATGTGGCTGGTGGATACCCTCTTTTTGATGAATTTATGACACTGATGGGAACGGGTAAAGTAGATATTTTTGCAACACCAGATCAAATAAGTCAAGAAGGTAAAGATCTGCTTAGTCAGACACAATTTAATGGCAACTGGAGTAATGATACAACAGAAGTAAAAGCGTTAGATGCTAAAGCTTCTATGCCTGTTTTTGAAACATCTGCAGGTACTGCATATTTAGGTACTGGTGCAGAGTTCCGTAATACTCATTATGTGTCTTCAATAGCAGAAGCAAATAAGCAAGATTTGTTATTGGGTTCTAATACTGGTACTGAATATGATTTAGCGCGTGATAGCTATGGTGCATTCGTAGAGTTAATTGTTCCTGTTATTACTGACTTAGAGCTTACAGGCTCACTACGTTATGATAATGTTGGCGCTATAACCAATGATTTTGCTTATGATGCTGCTGGAGTTGCTATTCCTGGTTCAAGTACAGTAAATGATTCTGAAAGTGCTGTTACTTATAAAATATCTTTACGATATCAGGCAACAGAAGATCTTTTATTAAGAGCTTCAACTGGAACCGGTTTCAAAGTACCTTCAATGTTGTCAATTGCTAACCCTAGAGTTGATTTTGGCGTAACAAGTGGTTCGTATGATTGTCCTTTCGCGGGAACATCAGATCCTCTAGCAACACTATGCCCTACAAGTGCACAGCAGTATGAAGCATTTAGTGAAGGTAATGCTAAATTAAAGCCTGAGACTTCTAAACAGTATTCTGTTGGTTTTGTATATGCTCCTGATTCTGATTTCAGTTTCTCATTAGATTACTGGAATATTGAATTAAGTGATATGGTCACAAGTGTGACTGAATCTCAAATTATGTCAGATCCTACTCGTTATAGAGATTTGTTTACAACTAAGTTAAACAAAGGAACAGGTGAAGAGGAGATTGCAATTGTTTACTCAGATATTAACGTCGGTAAATCCAAAAATGCTGGTTATGACTGGAATTTAACATTAGGACATGACCTTTCATTCGGTCGTTTGAATAACACATTATCAGGAACTTACATTACTGATAGCGAATATACCCGTCCAGGAACAGATAGTGATTGGATTTCTAGCTTAGGTCGATTTGGCGATGATGACGCAGTCGTCTTCCGTACAACAGCACAGTTTGTTAGTACTCTGAAAACTGGTGATTTTGATAACTCAGTTACAATTCGTTATCGTTCAGGTTATGCAGACCAAGAGAACTATGTTCGCGAAGGAAGTATTACGGGCGAAGATAAATTAATCCAGTTAGCGGTACCGTCTTATACAACGGTAAATTTTCAATCTCAATACACTATTATTGACGATTTAAAACTGTCATTTGGTATCAATAACTTGTTTGACGTGGCTCCGCCATTATCTTTACGTTCTAGTGGTGCAGGTCACCAAGTTGGCTATGATCCAAGATATACTGATTCATTAGGACGTACTTTCTATGTTTCAGTAGATTACAAGTTCTAGAAAGCTAAAAATTTATAACTTATTGAAAATAAAATGACAAATCCAAATTAACGGGTTTGTCATTTTTTTTGATGGTATGTAATTATTACGTAATAATCAGTATTTTTTACCAAACATTAAAAACCTGAGTTCGGTTTAACAAATCATAACTGCAATAGCATTAAACTCCGCGTTAGTGATGTTCAGTTGTGGTTTATTGTCTTTCAATTGATTGGCGATAAGTCCACAATTATATTGAGCATAAATCCATGCTCGCTGCGGTGTCTGGATTGCTCTATTTGTGATATATTTTTTAACTAGCAGTTGATGGTTTCTATGATAAAACGTCTCGACAGCATCGCTCTATCCCACAATGACATCGCCTTCGCTTTCATATTCTTACGCACGTTCGTCATCAACTTCACGCCTTTCTCCTGCAATTCACTGGACAGCACTTTACTGATATCTCCTTTATCTGCATAGAGTTTATTCATATCACTTCGCACCATCTCGTTCATAGGTTGTGTATCATGTACATTCGCAGGGGTCACTTTGGCCGCCACTATTCCGCCTTGATGATTCACAATCAAATGCAGCTTAAAGCCATAGAACCACCCCATAGTGCCTTTACCTCTGCACGCCAGTCCCGCCAAGGTTTTATGGCGATGAATATGTAGGTTATGACACACTTTGATGCTAGTTGAATCAACAAATTCGATACCAGTGGGGTCACTCTTGAGGCTGGCAAAGTAGCTGCAAAGCGGCACTAAAGCGTTGGGCATCACCTTAAGAAAGCGGGCATAGCTGAGTAAATTAGGAAAAGCGGATTTGTAGAAATGAGCCAGATAGCCGATGAAGAAGTTCTTGAAATCACGGTGGTGGTGTTCTGATCTAATCCCATCGGACACTTAATTTTGAGACAGTATGGTCAATAAATTAAGAGGTCTATATGAGTCTGAAGAAATCACATAAGAGTTATCCGCAGGTATTTAAAGATGAAGCCGTCTTGATGGTGTTA
Organism: Shewanella sp. S23-S33; assembly: GCF_043359565.1. NCBI lineage: Bacteria > Pseudomonadati > Pseudomonadota > Gammaproteobacteria > Alteromonadales > Shewanellaceae > Shewanella > Shewanella sp. S23-S33. The sequence goes on from NZ_JBHFFD010000038.1 coordinate 71,448, forward strand.
GAACAAGGTTATAGTGCCGATGCGGCAAAGTCTCTTGGAGTTAGCGTGAGCCTGCTTTACAACTGGAAGGAAAAACACGAAGCCCTAAGAAGCTCTAAAACAATGCATCACCTTAGAAGAGTCTGAGCGTGATGAGCTAAAGCGATTACGTAAAGAAAACAAAGAATTACGAATGGAGAAAGAAATTCTAAAAATACCCAAGGGGCACGCCGAGGCCAGCGCCTTCTTTGCGAGAGAAATGAAGTAAGATTTCGTTTCATCAAACTGCAATCTCACCTTTTTCCCATAGTACTGTTATGTCGAGTAATGAGTGTAAGTAAATCAGGCTATTACGATTGGCATAAGCGCCCTGCAAACGTGATAAGCCTTGAAACACTGAAGCTTTATCGCCTTGTTCGACAGCTATTTAAGCAAAGTCGAGGCAGCTTAGGGAATCGTGAAATGGTGAAGAAATTGCGCAAGGAAGGCTACTAGGTTGGTCACTATCTCGTTCGTAAAATTATGCACCGCCTTAGACTCAAAGCAAGCCAGCGACGTGCTTACAAGGCGACGACACAACGAAAACACTCAGATGCAGTGGCTGATAACCTGTTAAACATGAACTTTAAACCAGTATCGGCTAATCAGGTTTGAGCGGGTGACGTGACCTATTTAAAGACGGGTGAAGGCTGGATGTATTTGGCAGTGGTGATGGATTTATATTCACGCAGGATTGTGGGATGGCACATAGACAAACGCATGACCTCGGATTTGATATCTAAGGCATTAATGAAAGCCTACAACCTACGCCAACTGGCCAGAGGGTTGGTATTTCACAGTGAGCGAGGCTCGCAATATACCAGTAAGCAATTCGGTAAGCTGCTATTGAGCTATGGTATCCGAGCCAGCATGGGTGATGTGGGTGCGTGTTGGGATAATGCCGTTGTTGAGCGTTTCTTTGATAGCTTGAAACACGATTGGATTTTTAAAGTTAATCAACCAACAAGGGAGTTTATGAAGCAAGATGTGACGGCTTACATGAAATATTATAACTTGGAGCGGCTTCATTTTGCTAATGACGATCTGTCACCTGTAGAGTTTGAGAATTCTCAAGTAAAAGTGTCCAATCTGGGTTGACCAGTACAGGTTAGTCTTATCTATTTGTTAATGCATTTCGACAAATAATCAAATTGTGATTGGTTTTTGTTCGCTTTTATCCGCAGTTCGGATGAGTCAAATTAATGAATGCTTCCTCTAAATTCTTCAACTATTAACATTTCTCGAAAAAACGGGGTCTTCGATTTCTTTAATACTGTTTCAATCCTAATCCTTAAGTAAATTTTTTATTGAGAGGAGTAGGATATGAGTAAAGAGCATCTACTTGAGTCGCCATTATGTTAAAAAATGTTAATTTTAATAAACAGGATACACAAAGTTGGTCGTTAGCTATCGTTATGATTTTATAGGTTTTAAATTAATTTATTATTTTTTGGAACAAAAAGTAATAACCCTAAAGATTCATTTTTGTCTAAAAAAACACCTTTCGTAAAAAATTTCATTATTAGCGCTTCTTTACACTAGTTTTTAGTCGTCTGAAATGTTGACACAGGTCAACATTTTGTGAAATGATGCCAGCGGGTCTATGCCTGTAAGGGCGTAGGAAAGGGAAGAAAAAACTAAGAATCACAAGAGAAAGACGAACTTACAGAAATTTTTTCGGCAAGTATTTATCCCTTGTCGTTATGTTGCTGGTAAGTTAAACCTTTTTATTCACTTCAAATTGGTTGGGAACTATGTCCAAGGTAAGCAATAGAACAAAAATCGCTACTGCACTTGTTGGCGTGCTGGCATTAGCGAGCAGCAACTTAGTAGTTGCAGATCCTCTTACCGACGTGCAGAAAGCGGATAGTATGATCCATGCTGATGCTGCTGCGTCGCAAAAGAACGTTGATAAGTATTTCGATCAAGCACAAGACATGCTTTTTGAGTATGGTTCTGTCGCAGATGAGCGCGAATCACTAAAATCATATAACGATTACGTTGCAAGCTTAGTCGCTGATCAACAAAAGACAATGGATTCAGTGCAGGGTGACATCAATGGTGTTGATAAACTTCGCCAAGGTGTTGTGCCATTAATGTTTAAAATGGTTGAGTCATTAGAACAGTTTGTTCAATTAGATTTACCTTTTAATTCTGAAATACGCACTAATCGTGTTAATGAACTGAAAAAACTTCTTAATACTGCCGAAGTCACACTAGCAGAAAAATACCGTCTAATTCTTGATGCTTATAGTATTGAGCGTGAATACGGTAGTGCTGTTGCTGTTAACCAAGGTAAGTTAAACCTAGATGGTAAAGAAGTGTTGGTTGACTTCTTTAACTTAGGTCGTGTTGCTCTTTATGCACAGAGTTTAGATCAAAAGACTGGCTGGATGTACAACCCAGAATCTAAGGGTTGGGATAAGTTAGATGACAGCTATTTGCGTGAACTGACCAAAGGTATCCGCATTGCCCGTAAACAAGGCGCTCTAGATCTATTCGCGTTACCAATTCCTGCTGCGGAGACTGCACAATAATGAAGAAGTTAATTACTACAGCTGTGTTGGCTGCAAGTTTCTCTTTAACTGCTGGTATGGCGAGCGCTGCTGATGCGCCTAAGTCAATTGACCAATTATTGCAACAAGTTAAAGTTGAACGCGCTGCAGAAGGTAAAGTCAACAGTAAGCGTGAGCAAGAATTCCAAGCAGAACGTGGCGACAAAGCTGCATTATTAAAGCGTGAAAAAGATGCTTTAGCTGCTGAAAAGCAACGTGGTAAAGATTTAAACCAAGCGTTCTTAGATAACGAGCGTAAAATTGCTCAGTTAGAAGAGGATCTAAAAACGGCTCAAGGTGACTTGGGTGAAATGTTTGGTGTAGTTAAAGGTGAAGCCGGTGATTTCGCTGGTAAACTGGCAAGCTCAAACATCAGTGCTCAATTCCCAAATCGCGATAAATTCATCGCTGATTTAGGTGCCCGTAAGCAATTGCCAAAAATTGAAGAGTTAGAACAATTTTGGCAAGAGCAGCTATTTGAAATGGCGCAATCTGGCAAAGTGGTTAAGTTTGAAGGTTCTGTTACCGAAATTGATGGTAACGTGAAAACGACGACTATTCATCGTATTGGTGCTTATAACTTAACGGCTGACGGTAAATACGTTGTATATAACCCTGAATTAGGTTTAATTCAGCAGTTATCTCAACAACCTGAAGGCTATCAAGTTAGCGCTGTTGCAAAATGGGAAGAAACGGCTTCTGGTACATCACCTTTCTATATCGACCCTGCACGTGGCGTACTGTTAAACATCTTTACGAACAAAGCTAGCATGGAAGATCGTATCGAGTCAGGCGGTACCATTGGTTATATTATTCTGATATTACTTGCTATTGGTTTATTAATTGCGGTTGAGCGTTTCATTGTGCTGGCAGCTATCGGTGCAAAAGTTAAACGCCAAGCTAAGAATGTTGATAACCCAGGTAACAATGCCCTTGGTCGTATCTTGAAGGTTTACCATGAAAACAAAGATGTTGATGTTGAAACATTAGAGTTGAAGCTGGATGAAGCTATTCTGAAAGAAACGCCTGCATTAGAAGCTCGAATTTCAATTTTGAAAGTCATTGCAGCTATCGGCCCAATGTTAGGTCTGCTAGGTACAGTAACTGGTATGATTGCGACCTTCCAAAGTATCCAACTGTTCGGTACTGGCGATCCTAAACTGATGGCGGGTGGTATCTCTATGGCTCTGGTTACTACAGTACAAGGTCTGGTTGCAGCTCTGCCACTGATGTTACTACATGCAATACTCGTTGCGCGTAGCAAATCAATCACCCAAATTTTGGAAGAGCAAAGTGCGGGCATTATCGCAGCACATGCTGAGAAGAGGGCTAACTAATGATGCTATACCTGATGGACATATGGGATTCCGTCAGGGGCTTCATGGCCGCTGGAGGAAACGTCCTTTGGTTGGTTGCGTTTGTATTGTTCTTCATGTGGGTATTGATGCTTGAGCGTTATTGGTATCTTAATTGGATATCACCAAAGCAACATAAAGCTATCATATCTGCGTGGGATGCTAGAGAGGAAACAACCTCTTGGTACGCACACCGTATCCGTGAAGCTTGGCTGTCCCAAGCGAAGCAAGATTTGAATGCACGTATGCTGATGATTAAAACCTTAGTAGCTATTTGTCCTATGATAGGTTTGTTAGGTACCGTAACCGGTATGATTTCAGTGTTTGATGTGATGGCAGTTCAGGGGACGAGTAATGCTCGTTTAATGGCGGCTGGTATTTCAATGGCGACTATGCCCACGATGGCGGGGATGGTTGCAGCATTATCGGGAGTATTCTTTAGTACTCGTCTGGATGTAAAAATGAAAATCAGTTTAGAAAAGCTAAAAGACAGCATGCCGCACCACTAGAGAGAGATTGAACATGGCACGTAAAAAGCATTCCAGTGTAGACGAGGAAGCGCAAATTGATATGACACCGATGCTCGACATCGTGTTTATCATGTTGATCTTCTTCATTGTAACAACGTCATTTGTGAAACCTTCTGGTTTGGATTATAACAAACCAAAAGCTTCGCAAGCGACTTCAAAGCCTTCGGCTAACATCTTTATCGGCGTCAGTAAAACAGGCGTGATCATGATGGAAAACCGTCAGGTTGATATCGAACGTGTAACGGCAAACGTTGAGCGCATGCTGGCTGAAGCTCCTGAAGCTGCGGTATTGATTCAGGCTGATAAAGACGCAATGCACGGCTTAGTTGTTAAAGTTCTAGACCAAGTCAAAGCGGCTGGTATAGATAAAATTTCGGTATCTGCGGGGAACGATTAATATGCTAAGAGCACTAGTATCGATCATTATTGGTGCTGCTGTGACTTTTGGTCTGTTCGCTTTTATGGCGTTCTTGGTCGGTGGCGGCGCACAGCGCGGCGAAACATCGGCCGAGACCCCTGTAATTGAAATCACTATGGATAGACAGGATTCAAAAGCACAGAATAAGCCAAGGGTAGTGCCTAAGCCGCCACCACCGCCAGAACAGCCACAGAAGCCTGAGGCAACGCCGCCAGAATCTTCGAGCAATATTGACACAGCAATGTCGTTCAATATGGGTGGTGTAGAAGCTGGAGGTCCAAGTACCGGTTTTAAATTAGGCAATATGATGACTCGCGATGGTGATGCTACACCTATCGTTCGTATCGAACCTCAGTATCCAATTGCTGCGGCGCGTGATGGTAAAGAAGGTTGGGTACAACTTCGTTTTACCATTAACGAACTCGGTGGTATCGACGACGTTGAAGTTATTCAAGCAGAACCAAAACGCTTATTTGATAAAGAAGCTATTCGTGCACTGAAGAAGTGGAAGTACAAGCCTAAGATTGTTGATGGCAAGCCATTGAAACAACCTGGTATGACAGTACAACTAGACTTCACCTTAGATAAAGGAGGCAACCAATAATGCGTAATGTTAATAAAATCGCAGTTCTATTATTGCTTTCTGTTTGTGGAGGTTCATTAACTCTTTCATCTGCAGTCGCAGAAGAAAAGTGTGCTATCGACAAACGTCAATCTAAAGCCGTGGGCGAAGGTGCGGCGAAGAAAGTTCAGAAGTCATTTGAAGCTTATACCAATGGTCAGGTCGATGAAGCTATTGCTATTTTGCTAGAGGCAAATGCCAAGAACGACTTCGATAAAGCCTATGTTGCACGTATGTTGGGTAACTTTTATGCCGAGAAAGGCAAAATGGATACCGCGATCAAGTACCTAAAACAAGCTGTTGAAGCTGATATTTTAGGTGGTACAGATCATGCTGCAACTATGCGTCTTTATGCTGATTTGCTATTACAAGAGAAAAAGTTTAAGGAAGCGATTCCTTATTATTACAAGTGGATGGAATTTACTTGTAAATCCGATTCTCAAATGTATCGCCGTATTGGTATTGCGCATTCAGAACTTAAGCAGTGGGATAAAGTGATTGAAGTGGCCGACAAAGGTCTTTCATTAGCTGAAGCTCCTGATAAAGGTCTGTATCAAATGAAACTGACTGCTTACTTCAATCAGAAGAAGTACAAGAAAGCTGTTGGCGTGTTAGAAGTCATGGTGCCTTTATTCCCGGATGATGGCAGATTGTGGGTTCAATTAGCACAGTTTTATTTGATGGTTGAAGACTATGACAAGTCTCTTGCAACTTACGATTTGGCTTATAGAAATGGTTTCTTAGATAGCGCGGGCAACATTACGCGTTTAGCGCAGTTAATGGCACAAAAAGGTGCTCCTTATCAAGCCGCTAAAATTTATCAGAAACATATGAAATCAGGCATGATCGCTGAGGACGCTAAGTCTTTAGAGATTTTGGCGGGTTTCTATCAAAATGCGAAAGAGTTTAAGCAAGCTGCTGAGTATTACGGTAAAGCTGCAGCCATCACCAATGATGGCAAGACTTACTTGAAACAAGGTCGCTTATTAAACTTGAATGAACAATATACAGCTGCGATCCCTGTGCTTGAAAAAGCCATATCAATGGGTATTGATCATCCTGGTGAAGCAAACTTTGAATTAGCTTTGGCTCATTTAAGTTTGAAACAGTATAAGTCGGCTTATAACCGTGCAGTATTAGCTGCGAATGATAAGAAGACACAGAAGAGTGCAAATAGCTATATCTCTTATATTAAAGAGAAAGCACGTATGCATAATATCACGCTGTAATTACTTCGCAGTTTAGTGTTTGAATCGAAAGCCCCGCAAGGGGCTTTTTCTTTGGTATCAATAAGCCTATTTACTGTAAGCGGATTAAGGCTTGGGATTGATCATGATTTTTTTCAAGTTGTTGTGAAAGTTGGCTGACATTACTGAAGAGTGACTCTATTTTACTTTCCTGTGTAGGTAGGCAAATACAGGCAGCCAGTTTATAGTCGATTGTCAGTTTATGATGTTTACCAAAATCTTGGTTAAAGTCAGATATTTGCTGTTCTATTCGCTTTAACACTACTTCCGTCCCCACTTCATCTATGTTGAATAAACCCAGTGCAAAGTGATTGTGATCTAGCCTAGCTATCATATCTGTTGCTCTTAATAGCGCTTCTTGCACTTGTTTGGTAAAGAATTCGAGTAAATGGGGTTGTTTGACGGTTTCATGAATGTGAGGGCACAGATACAATAGTGCCAAGCTTTGGTGGTCTCTCATGTGACGATGCCATTCTCGGTTGAATACTTCCATGAAATAGGTTTGGTTATAGACTCCAGTTTCTGGATCCCTGAAACCTGAGTTGCGGAACGAGTAGATCATAGATTAACTCCGATAGCAGACCTTGAACTAAGTATAGAAACAGTTCTGCAATAGCGGGCCAAAAAGGAGAAATATTAAAATGAAATTGGGTTTATTGGCAGGTTCGATAGCGTTAATCTTCACCCTTCAAGGTTGTTCTAAACCTGAAGTCACTGCAGTTCAAGAAAATAGCTCGGCCAATACGCCAGCAGTGCAGGGCGAAACACAAACGGCAGAGCAGCGTTACTTAGCGCTTGTGGATGCTTATTTTAAAGATTACCTAAAGCTTGAGCCCATCTACGCCACTTTTGTCGGAGTTAATGACTATAACGCCGATTTCGGCGGAGATTTAACTGAGGATTACCTTAAGGCTCGTCATGATCTTAACACTCACTATTTAGCTCAGGTGCGTGCGATAGATCCAAAGCAACTGCCTGCGGATCTACAGTTGAGTTATGACCTGTTCGTCTATGACCGTGATATGGCGTTAGTAGACGAAACTTTCCCTTCACGCTTTATGCCGATAAGCCAGTTCTATAGCACTGTCATTACTATGGTGCAGCTGGGAAGTGGCGAAAGTGCACAACCTTTTAAGACTGTCCAAGATTATCGTAATTGGGAACAGAGAGTCGATGGTTTCATCAAGTGGGTCGCACTTGCTGAAAATCGTATGAATCAAGGTATTGAAAGTAAAGTGGTACTACCTCGAGTGTTGGTAGAGCGCATTATTCCTCAGTTAGATGCTATGTTAACGACGGATGCGACTCAGAGTATTTTTTACTCGCCAATCCAGCATTTCCCCGAGAGTTTTTCAGAGCAAGATAAAGCGGAATTGACCACCCGTTATCAAGCCATGATAGCCGAACGTATCGTGCCAGCGTTAACGAACTTACGCGATTATTTTAAGCAAACCTATTTACCTAAATCGCGGGCGACTGATGGTTGGTCAGGTTTGCCTAACGGTAAAGCTTGGTATCAGCATCTGGCGAACTCACATACGACCACCACTATGTCTGTGGATGAAATTCATCAAATTGGTTTAAGTGAAGTGGCGCGAATTTTATCTGAGATGGATAAGGTGCGTGAGCAGGTCGGTTTTAAGGGCGATTTGAAGGCGTTTTTTGCGTCTTTATCTTCAGAGCCGCAGTATTTCTATAGCGATCGCCAAGGTTTGATTGATGGTTATATGGTGTTGAAAGATAAAATCAATCATGTCTTACCTAACTACTTTAATGTGATGCCAAAGGCTGATTACGTGGTTAAGCCGGTTGAAAGTTTTAGAGAACAATCAGCAGCGGGAGCCTCTTATGAAGCGCCAGCGGTGGATGGCAGCCGTCCAGGGGTGTTTTATATCAACACTTATAACCTCAAAGCACAGCCTAAGTGGGGGATGACGACTTTATCTTTGCACGAGGCCGCTCCTGGGCATCACTTCCAAATCGCGATCAAACAAGAGCTGACCGGTGTGCCTGAGTTTCAGCGTTTTAGCGGTTATACCGCTTTCGAGGAAGGTTGGGCACTTTATGCTGAATACTTAGGTATTGAGATGGGGCTATTTACCGATCCTTACCAGTATTTTGGTAAGCTTTCCGATGAAATGCTGCGTGCAATGCGCTTAGTGGTTGATACTGGCCTTCATTCTAAAGGTTGGAGTCGTGAACAGGCGATTCAGTACATGAAAGACAACTCGCCTATGGCTGAGAGTGACATAGTCGCTGAAGTGGAGCGCTATATGGCGATCCCTGGTCAAGCTTTGTCTTACAAGGTCGGTCAGTTGAAGATTTTGGCACTGCGTGCCCGCGCAGAAAAAGCCTTGGGTGATAAATTTGATTTAAAAGCATTCCACGATCAAATCCTCACCTCAGGTTCATTACCCATGGCGGTCATGGAAAACAAGATCGATCGTTGGATTGCGTCGAAACAAGCTTAGCTGTGTAAGGTGCCGTTACTTGACTTTGTTGTCAGTGACGGCATTTTAAGACTTTTTTATTCAACAGAAAGTTTTTATACTGTTGATTCAAAACCTGTTAAAACGAATGTTTTAGTGGGAACTCAATGATATTTGGGGCAAATGTCTCATGATCCTTACAGGAGTTTTACTATGGTCCAGGCAACAGCAAGACATTTGTTAGTTAGCAGTGAAGAGCAGTGTCAAGCGCTGAAACAGCAAATAATGGAAGGCGCAGATTTTGCTCAAATTGCTCGCGCACACTCTTCTTGCCCATCAGGTGCCCAAGGCGGCGAATTGGGGTCATTTGGTCCTGGCATGATGGTCAGAGAGTTTGATGAAGTTGTTTTTAGTGCACCATTAAACGAAGTACAAGGCCCCGTGAAAACGCAATTTGGCTTTCATTTACTTGAAGTGACCAGCCGCGCGTAAGTTTTGCCGCTTATCTAATACAGCTTGTTTGATACGGCAGCGTTTGCTGCCGTTTTGTTTTATATGCTCATCACGGAGTCACTATGCTGGAACTCTACACTGATAGATTGAAACTCAGGAGCTTACAAGATAGTGATTGGGAACATTTTTATGCACTGCATAACGATCCTGAGATTAATCGTTTTGTACGCGTTCCAGAGTCGCAAGAGGTGATCCGCAGTAAGTTTCAGCAGCGTTCCGATACTTGGTTCTACGGTTCTGGCGATTGGCTGACCTTAGTGATTGAGACCGTTGATACTGGGCAGTTTATCGGTTTAACGGGCCTCTATTGTCAAAGTTTCGAGGAACAGCGTGCCGAAGTGGGTTATTTACTGGCGGCCGAGGGGCACGGTAAAGGTTATGCGACTGAGAGTTTAATGGCGGTCATTGATTGGGCCTGTTTAAGTTTTAATGTACATAAATTTGTTGGGCATTGTGCTAAAGATAATCACGCATCGGCACGAGTACTCGAAAAGTGTGGCTTTCGGCTTGAAGGTTTACTCAGGCAGCAATTCAAAATAGGTGAAAACTGGCTCGATGAATCAGCCTTTGGCCTACTCGCCGATGAAAGACGTCTCTAGCCAAATTATCTTCAGCGAATTTTGTACTGTGCTGGTATAATGCCGCAGGTTTATTTTTAGAAGGCGTGTATTAAGTGGCGCAAATTAATCAATTGGCTTTGCATTCTGGCGAAGATTTCATTGAATTGTACAAAGTATTAAAAGTGCAAGGCATGAGCAATGCGGGTGGTGAAGCCAAACATTTTATCGACGAAGGTCAAGTCACTGTGAATGGTGAAGTTGAAACTCGTAAACGTAAAAAAATTATCGCGGGCGACATCGTCAGCTTTAATGGTGAATCAGTTCAAATCATTGCGGCAGAATAAGCCTGAAACAGTGGAGCAAGAAATGCAATTTCCAGATGATGACAATGGTAAAATGCTGGCCGCAATGGCTGAAGCGGGAATCGATTTAACTAAAGAGTTAGATGTTGATTTCTTTTTGGTTTTTGATGACCAACGCGATGCTGAAACTGCGTTAGAAGAATTAACAAATTCTGACTTGGAAGGCGAGCTTGAGCTGAATCTGAATGATGAGCTTGGTAAGTGGGAAATCATTGTTTGTCTCAATATGGTGCCTGAGTACGATACATTGGTTGAACAAGAAGTCATGCTAAATGATTTTGCTGCCGAATTCGGCGGCATGACCGACGGTTGGGGCGTAATGCAACATCAAGACGGTGACGATGAGTTTATGGACGATGATGACCATGACCATGTTCACGGTGAGCATTGCAATCACTAATTTTGATGCGCTTTAAGCCTTGAATCTAATAAACCACCTTTTGGGTGGTTTTTTATTGGTGTTTTTCTGCGCTCAGTTAGTGATCTCAATAGCCTCGTTTGGCATTTATAGCGTTATTGTGCCTCGCTTGAACTGAGATACGTTTAATGCAGATTAATGACGATAGGGCGCAAAAATCTCTAATAACCATTCGATAAAAGCTTGAGCTTTTAACGGCAGGCTTGGGGATTTTGGGGTGAGTAAATAATATCGATAGGGACTGGTAAAGGGGGCGTCGAAGGGGATGACTAAGCTGCCGTTTGCCAGTTGTTCTTCGATGAAGAATCGCGGAATAAGTGCTGCGCCCATACCACTCGCAGCCGCTTGACTCAACATATAAAAATGCTCGACACCAAAGGTTTGTGCTTGGGTGAGTGTTAAATCCACCTTTTCCGCCCAATACTCCCAAAGTTCTGGTCTTGTGGTGTGTTTCAGTAAAGTGACATGATTAATATCTTCGATACGCTGGAGTTTCGGGGCTAACGAAGGCGCGCAAACTAAGCATAAATCCTCATCCATTAGCTTGATATAATTCGCGCCCTTAGGGATGACTGTGCTACTACGGATCGCAATATCATAACGACCTTGGCTAAAATCCACGGCAAAGTCGCCAATGGATAAGTCGACATACAAGTGTGGATGGCGGGATTTAAACTGCTCCATTCTTGGAATCAGCCAATTGATGGTTAAGCTTGGCAGCACATTGATGGCTAAGGTTTGCGGCTTAGTGGGCTGACGGCGCAAGTCACTGGTAGCACTAGATAATGTTTGCAGAGCGGCTTGAACATGGGGTAAATAGCGTTTGGCTTCATCGGTTAAACCAACTTTTTTGTGTAAACGTACAAAGAGCGCAAAACCTAAATAATCCTCCAATACTCTGATTTGTTTGCTGACTGCGCCATGGGTGACATGCAACTCCTTGCTGGCTAATGTCATGCTCTGTAAACGTGCTGCGGCTTCGAAGGCACGGAGAGAATTGAGGGGCGGTAGTTCGGCAAACATTTTATTTCCTACTGCTAGAAAATCAGAACAGGACTCGGGGTTTTGTGTGAGTTTATCTCACGCTGTGCCGACAATAACTCCTTTGCGTTTATTTGGCAAACGCAGTCTAATGTTCGGCAATCACTCTCTTTTTTATCAGAAGAATAATAAATCATCATGGAATTTGAACTGACTCTACAAATCGCAGCGATACTTTTTGCCGTCGCTATGGTGGCTGGTTTTATTGACTCAATCGCTGGTGGCGGAGGCTTGCTGACCATTCCTGCACTTATGTGGGCAGGCTTGCCGCCTGCGGTTGCCTTAGGGACAAATAAGCTGCAGGCCTGTGGCGGCAGTTTTTTTGCGAGTTTGTACTTTGTCCGTAAAGGGCTGGTTGATCTTAAATCCGTTAAGTTAGCCTTGATTTGTGCATTTATCGGTGCGGCATTGGGTACGATTCTAGTTCAACTCGTCGATACTGAAGTGCTGGAGTTGATGTTACCTTTTTTGATTTTGGCTATTGGTTGTTACTTTTTATTTTCGAAAAAGATTTCTGAAGATGATAAACATCAAGTGCTGACACCTACCGCATTTGCCTTTACTGCAGCATTGGGCGTGGGATTATACGATGGCTTTTTTGGCCCTGGTACTGGGAGCTTTTTTGCGCTGGCCTTTGTATCGCTAGCGGGGTTTGGTTTGGCGAAGGCAACTGCCCACGCAAAACTACTTAATTTCTCCACTAACATTGCTTCGCTGATCTTCTTTGCCTTGGGCGGAAAAGTGATTTGGTTATTAGGATTAGTCATGCTGGCAGGGCAAGCGATTGGTGCAACCTTGGGTTCTCGTCTCGTGGTCACTAAAGGTACAAAGATTATCAAGCCATTGGTGGTGACTATGTCCCTTGCTATGAGTTTTAAACTTTTGGCGAGCCAATATAATTTATTTTCGTAAACTATTTGATATTAAGCATTTTATAAAACTCACTCATCAATAGACGCTCTTTAAGCTGCGCATGAGTGTATCTTAGTGGCGTCCATCTTGGCTCAAAAGTTAAGCCGAGGTGGATATCACCCAAAAGATCCGCCAAATGACGACTTAAAACGTCTCATCCTACTTTGAGTTAGGTGTACTCTTTCAAGTTTTTTGAATAGTATTACCTGTCATTTTTAATACACTTTTTAGGCTTCTTATTGTTTTGGTGTGTATTTTAAATATTGTGTACATATTTAATCCGATTGATATAAGTGCAGTGTCTATCTTGCCAGTCTTATTTTGCATCGACGGGCGGCATGTGCGCTCGGGTTTAGCGCCACCACTTCTTTAAAAGAGCGATTATGAAATTTATCCACACCTCGGACTGGCACATAGGTCGTCAATTACACAATCAATCACTACTGGATGATCAAGCTTTTGTGCTCGAGCAAATTATTGCTCTAGCGGATGAACACAAAGTGGATGCCGTGATTGTGGCGGGGGATATTTATGACAGATCGATTCCGCCTGCGAATGCGGTCGCGCTGTTAGATGATGTGCTTAACCGCTTAGTACATGATTTAGGCCTGCAAGTCATTATGATTGCGGGTAATCACGATGGTCACGAGCGCTTAGGTTTTGCAGCAAAACAAATGGCGGCAAGTGGGTTACATATTATTGGGCCTTTGATTGCTGACATTCATCCCATTACTTTATCGAGTTCAAGCGGTGATGTGGTGTTTTATCCCTTGCCCTATGCCGAACCTGCCACAGTGCGCCAAGTTTTTGAGTGTGAGGCGGCAAGCCATGAGGCCGCAATGACGCTATTGCTTGAACAAGTACGCCAGCACGATAGCCAAGGTTTGCCGAAAGTGGTGATAAGCCATTGTTTTTTGGATGGTGGTAGCGAGTCAGAATCTGAGCGGCCACTGAGCATTGGTGGCGCCGATAAAATATCGCCAACGCTATTTACTGAGTTTGATTATGTCGCCCTTGGGCATTTGCACGGACCGCAATACAAAGGTGCAGAGCATGTGCGCTACTCAGGATCGATTTTGAAGTATTCCTTTAGCGAACAACATCAACATAAGTCGGTGACCTTAGTCGAACTTAGCGCGCAAACGCCGATTAAAATTAGTTTATTGCCATTAACGTCGATACGCGATGTCCGTATCTTAGAAGGGGAGTTAGCCACATTACTCGCCCAAGGTAAAACGGATATCAAGCGTGAGGACTACCTTATGGTCAGACTCCTTGATAAACATGCCATTTTAGATGCTATGGGTAAATTGAGAGCCGTTTACCCTAATGTGCTGCATTTAGAGCGGACTGGTCTGATGGCGGGGCAGCAACAAGTCACCTTGAGCCGAGATCATATCAAAAAAGGCGAGATGGACATGTTCCGTGACTTTTTCTCTCAAGTGTCCGGCGAGTCATTAACACAAGCACAGCAAGCCGTGATGGATGAACTCCTGACTAAGCTACACAATGAGGAGCGCCAAGCATGAGACCACTTAGCCTTTCCATGTCAGCCTTTGGCCCCTTTGCATCGACTCAAGAACTTGATTTTACGGCCTTAGGCACTAATCCGTTATTTTTGATTAATGGACCCACTGGTGCGGGTAAGACGACCTTGCTCGATGGTATTTGCTTTGCTCTCTATGGCAAAACCACGGGTAATGAGCGTGAAGGCAGCCAGATGCGCTGCGATATGGCCGATGATAGTCTGCTAACAGAAGTCACTTTTAGTTTTCAGTTGGGTAATAGCAGTTATCGTATTCGCCGTGTGCCAGAGCAAGACAGGGTTAAAAAAAGCGGTGACGGCTCAACGGTGCAGAAGCCCGAAGCTCAGTTATATAAGATAGACGCCGAGGGTAATGAAAGTTTGCTTGTAGCGAGCAAAGTCTCTGAGGCAACCGCTGAGATTGAAGCCTTAACTGGCCTCGATGTGGAGCAGTTTCGCCAAGTGATGGTGTTGCCGCAGGGAAAATTTCGCGAATTGTTAATGGCAGACTCTAAAGCCAGAGAACTGATATTTAGTCAGCTATTTCAAACGCATATATACCGACGTATTGAAGATTCCTTAAAAAGTAAGGCTGCAGATATCCGCGCCTTAGTGAAAGATCAACGTAGCCGCCGTGATGGCATTTTACAAAGTGCGGGTTTAGCATCCGATGACGAGCTTAGCTGTGAATTAGCCAAGCTCACGCTAGAACTTGAAACTGCCCAAAGTGCGAAAGAACAAGCATTACAGCAGCAACAATGGGTGATAAAAACCAGCGATGCCGCCCAGCATTTATTGGCCGAATTTGCGCAGTTTGATGCCTTAACTCAAATGGCAGTAGCGCTTGATGCACAGCAAGAAAACATGGCTGCGCAAACCTATAAACTGAATTTGGCCAAACAGGCGCAGCACTTGGCACCCATGCTTGAGGTGTTTGTGGCCCGTGAGCAGGAAGCCAAGGCGGCAAGTCTTTCCCTTGAACATGCGAAAACAGCATTAATCAATGCTAAACAAGCCTTCGATAACGCAGAGCTTAAGGCCGCTGATTTGCCCGTGTTGGAAGCGTCGTTACTCGAACAGGAACAGGTCAAACAGCAACTGAATGCCTTAGGGCCGCAGCTCAGGGAATTGGATAGGCTTAATAAAACCCTTGAACAAGAGCAAGCGCAGCTCATTAGCGCGAAAACACAACTTCAGAACAGCAAAAATGAGTTAACCACCGTAGTCCAAAAACGCCGTGAATTGGAATCTGCTCTGCCGCAACTACAGGCCAACAGCGAAACTCGCCTCTCATTGCAACAAGCGCATCAGCAGCAACAGCAGTTATTGTCTACCTATCAGCAATGGCAACAAGTGGCGGCAAGGGTATCGTCGACACAGGCAAAACTTGTTGAGGCTAAAGTCAAAGGGCAACAATTCAGTGCTCAGCATCAGCAAGCACAGGTTGCATATAAAGCCTTATTGTTAACTTGGCACCAAGGACAGGCTGCTATTTTAGCGCAGCAATTACAGCAAGATGAACCTTGCCCCGTTTGTGGCAGCCAAACACATCCACAGCCAGCACAAAGCCAAGAGCCACTCCCAAGTGATGAAACGCTGCAATTAGCACTAGAGGTTGAAACGAATGCTCAAGAAGTCTTGAGTAAAGCCAGAGCGGAATATCGTGGGCTACAAACGCAGTTAGAAACCTTGCAACAGCAAGCACAAGATCTCGCGGTTCAATTGGGCACTGCGGTTGATATTCCTTTAGACGAACATACACATACTTTGTCGCAATACGCTTTCTCACTCACTCAAGCGGAGCAAGCCCATCAGCAGTTACAGCTGTTACAGCAAGAGATTGCATTGTTGCACGCACAGGAAACGCATCTACAACAAAAGTTAGAGCAAGGACAAACACACGACAGTGCACTGCAATCTAAAGTGGATATATTGCAGGGGCAGTTAGCGCACATGCAGCAAAGTGTTCCATCTGCACTTGCAACGCTTGAGGCCTTAACCGCAGCAATCGCGCAAAATCAGCAAAGTATCAGCCAAATTAAGCAACAGATTACTAGTGTTAGGGATCTCCAACAACAAACTGGCCAATCTTTTGTTGCGGCTAAAGCGGCACTTAATGGTGCTGAAAATGCTGCTGAGGCGGCATTAGCCCAGCAAACGCGTGCACAGCAGCAACTCAATCAGCAATTAGTCGCAGCAGGTTTTGCCGATCAACAGGCCTTATTTGAGGCCATGCTGGATGAAGAACAACAGCGTGCATTAGCCAACGAGATTGAGGCTTATCAGCAGCGCAGTTCTTTGACCAAGGCACAGTGCGAGCAGTTAGCGCTTAAGCTTAAGGATAAAGTACTACCAGATAGCATTAAGCTGGCTGCTGAGCTTGAGTTCGCGCAGCAAGCATTACACGCTGCCGAGCAGGCATGGCAGTTGCTTCACACTCGCACAGTATTACTGATGCAAACCCAAACCCAGCTGAGTATTGCCGATGCAAAAGCTAAGGTTTTGGAAGATGAATATGCGGTTATCGGCACCCTTGCAGATGTCGCTAATGGAAATACAGGTAATAAGATCAGTCTGCAACGTTTTGTGTTAAGCGTACTGCTTGACGATGTGTTGTTAGAGGCAAGCCACAGGCTACACCTAATGAGCAAAGGGCGTTATCGTTTACTACGTAAGGAAGATAGGGCCAAGGGTAACAAAGCTTCTGGGCTCGAATTGGAAGTAGAAGATGCTTATACCTCCAAAGTGCGTCCTGTGGCCACCTTAAGCGGTGGTGAAAGTTTTATGGCTGCATTATCGATGGCGCTTGGTTTATCCGATGTGGTGCAAGCCTATGCCGGTGGTATTAAACTCGATACCTTATTTATTGACGAAGGCTTTGGCAGTTTAGATCAAGATTCTTTAGAACTGGCCATTCGGACCCTGATGGATTTGCAATCCTCTGGCCGCATGATAGGGGTGATCTCGCACGTGTCGGAAATGAAAGAGCAGATAAATACCCGCATCGACATCAATAAAACCTCACATGGGAGCGAAATGACGATAGTTTTGCCTTAGTTGCTCATTCTCACAGAGTGCGATAAATAACAAATTGTTTTATAAGTGTTATTTATTGTATCTCCAGTGTGTTTAACATTCGGATAATACACGCAAAGTGAGTTGGAAATGCCAACTAGCGCATGTTTTTCATTAATGGTGCAACAAAAGAGTGAAATAGCGTTTGTCATAATCGGTTTTTTGATATAAGTTGGGAAAAATTCGGGCTTCCCTCAAAGGGACTGGTCAAAAATAGAACGCAAAGTTAACGAAAGGTGAAAAGCGTTGCAAACAGGCAAACCCAACTTTATCAACTTATCGCAAACCCGTTTGCAGAACTTATCATCGACCCAAAAGAACATTCTATTAATGGGTAGTTTGTTGATGGGTGCTGCTATGTTGATGCCGAATAATAACCATGTTACGCCAACTGCTCAGCGTATCCCTGTTGTTCTCGATATTGAAAATATTCTCCCTCAAGTTTCTGAACCTGAAGTCCTAGATCAAGCTGCACTCATTAATAATGCTCCCCAGTTTGAGCGAATTATCGTTTCCGGTGATACCTTAAGTGGGTTATTTTCCAAGGCGGGTGTTGATCAGCAGACTATGTATAAGGTTTTAGAAGCTGATTTAAACATTTTGGCACTTGATACCCTGTTACCTGGTAACAGAATGCAATTTTGGCTTGATAGTGAAGGCCAGTTACAAAAATTAGAACTTTATTTTAACGCTGCCCGCCAAGTGGTTTTTACGCGTTATGAAGACGGTAGTTTTAATGTTGAAGAAGTGAACGTTGAAGGTGTTTGGCAAAATCGAATTTTGACTGGCGATATTAAAGGTTCTTTCTACGTTTCAGCCCAAAAAATGGGCTTAGCCGCTGCAGATATTCAGCGAATTGAAGATTTACTCAAAGAAAAATTGAATTTTGCCCGTGATTTACGAGTTGGCGACAAATTCTCAGTTTTGGTAAATGATCAATATGTTGAAGGTGAACCGACGGGAAGTAGCCAAATTTTAGGCGTCAGTATTAAAAGTGGTCGT
Source organism: Shewanella sp. S23-S33 (assembly GCF_043359565.1). Lineage (NCBI taxonomy): Bacteria > Pseudomonadati > Pseudomonadota > Gammaproteobacteria > Alteromonadales > Shewanellaceae > Shewanella > Shewanella sp. S23-S33. The sequence continues at coordinate 90,030 of NZ_JBHFFD010000038.1, forward strand.
TCTGAAATTAGTGCATATCAATATTCTGATGGTAGTTATTATGATGCTAAAGGCCAGAGTTTAGTTCGGGCATTCCAACGTTATCCGTTAGCTAAACAACCGCGTATGAGTTCACGTTTTAACAGCCATCGCAAACACCCAATCACAGGGCGTATTTCTCCCCATAATGGAACAGATTTTTCCGTGCCAATCGGGACTAAAGTTATTGCACCTGGTGATGGAATTGTCAGTTTAGTGACGGACCATCAGTTTGCCGGTAAGTATATTGTGATTGAACATGGTGGTAAGTACCGTACCCGTTACCTACATTTGTCTAAGGCGTTAGTGCGTAAAGGTCAACGTGTAACTCGCGGTCAAGTGATTGCTTTATCTGGTAATACAGGTCGTTCGACTGGTCCACATTTGCATTATGAATTCCATATCAATGGTAAACCTGTTGATCCGTTGAAAGCCGATATTCCTATGTCGAGCAAGTTAGCAAATCAAGATTTACGCACATTCACTAATATGGTGAAGAGTCGTGAAGCTATAATGAACTTAGGTTAGCTAAACCTAAGCTAATAGAATTTATAGTATCAAAGTTTGAATAAACAATAGCACTGACTTTCTAGAAGAGTTTATCAATGCCGATGAAATGAAAATTTCATCGGCATTTTTGTTTCCACAATACTTATTATGGTAGACATTTTCCTGCTATCACGAGTACTGTTCGAGTTGTATAAAAGCTTAAAATTTGTTCGACTCGAAGTCGTGGCGATAAAACATAATGGGATAAAATAGATAGGATCTTCAGTTAGAAGTGTTATAGCGAGTCATTCAAAAGGTTGTGAAGAGGAAAATTGTGCGGCTGAAGAGCTTATAACGTTTTTTATTAAGGACTGAACAGAGAACCCAATATGCAGTGCTAAATCGTGCCTATCAGCTTGCGTGGCGCCTTTGCATTACTTTTAATGCGCACTTGCACAATTTACCTTTTAATGCGGGACAGCCACCACAGGGTGATTTTTTAAAGGGACGTAATGCAAAGCTGTGTTCCGTGGGTAAAGGAGAAAGTCGAGTAATAATAGTCGATGAAAATGTCGCATCATTTGCGGCAATAAAATTAGCTTTCGCGAGTTTTAATTGTTTTTTGAGTGTTGACTTATTGCTATGGGCAAATTCTTGCTGAGCAATATGCTTAGAGAGTAATTGGGTGAGGTGCTTTCGTTGAGCCTTTTTATTCGTCAAAGATTTATCAGTCAGGGTGTTCAGACGAGATAAGGATGGAATCACTTTTCCTGAACTTGAAACAGATTTCGCCTGTGTTTTGAGTAACTTTTTAGCTTGTTTTTTACACCATTTGCTCAAAAGTTTATCGATATTCTGTTTCGTCATTGTCATTACTGAGTTCTCCTGCGTGAGATACTTCAGCATTCTAAATGAAAACTATTATCAGTCAAGTTTTGGGTGAAAAATATACGAAGGTTAGGTGTCGACTTTATCTGTAGAATAAGGGGATATGTTAGCGTCGATGCAAGTCAATAATAAGCGCAAATCAAATTCAAACTGGTGATAATCCGGCTCCATGTGGGTACACAAATTATAGAAAGCTTTGTTGTGATCTTTTTCTTTTAAATGGGCTAATTCATGTACTACGACCATACGCAACAAAGGTTCTGGCACACGCTTTAAACGCGAAGAAATGCGAATTTCGTTCTTCGCTTTGATTTTATTGCCTTGAACTCGTGCTACGTAAGAATGCAAGCCAAGTGCATGATGGCTAATATTAATTTTGTCATCAAATATCACTTTTGAGAGCGGGGAGGACTGGCGTAAAAATTGATTTTTAATCGTCTGAGTATAGTCGTACAGCGCTTTATCGCTACGAACGCTATGTATGACAGGATGACGTTTCAGCAATAGCTTGGGTAATGTGCCAGCATCGAGATGTTGCTGTACCTGCTGTTGAATATCAAGGCTGTAACCGTTTAAGTACTTTAATGGATTCATAGAGGATTTAGCTCCGAATGACTTCGGAGCCTGAGTTCATCACATTACTTATACTTTGCCAAAAATTCGGCGATTTTGATGGGCATAAGCGGCTTCGAAAGCTAACTGCTGTACTTTTTTAAGATCTAAACTATCGAAATCAACTTGGGGTGGATTGCGCTTGTTTTGCTCTTTGATAGTGACAGGAGACAATAGACTGACAGGTAATTCCCCTAATTGAATGGCTGCTTCAAGTTTAAAGCTTGTCGCTGAACCCGCGAGTTTACCTTTTTGCTCACGTTCTATGATGACAACTTCATCAACGCGATAATCTTGCATAAGCTTATGAAAAGCGAAGTGAAACTCACGAATAGCTTCTGTGGTAGCAGATTGGGAAACGGTGAAAGACACCTTACGGCATTCTGGCACATTGAAGGTTTCACCTTCATAGCTCAATAAACTGATAATGGCTTCGCCACCTTTTAATTCAACACCACAAACTCTCATGTTACACCTTCAAAATATCGATAATAGCGCTATTGTAGCTGGAAATGACATGAGGATCAGTGTTTACCATGCGCTTTTGATTCGCTTGGCGACAGACTGATAATTTTAGTATGTCAATTTCCAGTATTAGATCATGCCTATGTGATTTGTATCAGAGATAATATCTGATGTTAAATCCACCGGCCTTTATGCATAAATTAGTTTTAAACTTCTTCAGTATCATTATCTTGTAGTAATTGTGCCGCAGCAGGTTTTCTACGCATAGGAGCATCGCCGACATCCACGCCCGTGATGAAACGCTTATCCCGCGACGGAGCTGGTGTGGTTGCTTTGGTTCTTTTGCTCTTACCTTTAGCAAGCTCCGCTTTAGCAACACGTTTTACTGGCGTTTGTTTAGCTTTGCTTTTTAGACCACTAAATTTAGCTTCTAGGCCTGGAATTGTGCTGATCTCAAAGGTTTTTCTGAGGAAGACTTGGACTTTCTTAAAGTTGTCCCAATCTTTTGGCCCGACGAGCGATATCGCATCACCTTTTGCGCCTGCACGACCAGTACGGCCGATACGATGCACGTATTCTTCGGCAAATTTAGGCATGTCGAAGTTAACGACCAAGGACACATTGAGCAAATCCAGGCCGCGAGAGGCGACATCGGTTGTCACTAGTACTTGTTGTTGGCCACGGGCAAATTGGTCCATGATTTGGTTTCGTGCGGCCTGCTTTAAATCACCGCTGAGTGCGGCGGTTGCAAAACCTTGCGTGGTTAATTTAGCGGCTAAGCGCTCAGTATCTGGACGCGTCGCGGTAAAAATAATCACTTGTTTATGGGTTTCATCTTTGAGCAAACGGGCTAATAACGCTTCTTTATGGTCTAAGTGGTCACATAAAAAGATACGTTGATGAATATCGTTATGCTCAGAGTGAGCTGCGCCAATCGCCACGTGCGCTGGATTTTTTAGTAATGTTGTTGCGATATCATTGATTTCATCGTGATCTAACGTGGCCGAAAACATCAGAGTTTGACGACGTTTATGATCGGCTGCATCGTTGATCGCTTTTAGCTGCGGTGCAAAGCCTAAATCCAACATGCGGTCGGCTTCATCGAGGACTAATAACTCTAAGCCATTGAGAAAAAGATGCTTCTGTTCTAAATGATCGGCGATACGGCCTGGAGTCGCGACAATGAAATGCGGTTCTTTCGCTAGAGCTTTGGCTTGGTCATTAAAGTTTTCCCCGCCCAGTACGCTGATGGCCTTGTATTGGGTGTTGGCGACAAGGAGGCGAAGCTGACTATAAACCTGATGCGCTAGTTCGCGGGTCGGTAATAAAATCAAGACTCTAGGATCACGTTTCGACAGTGAGCGGGTAGAAATGACTCTTTGCAATGCGGGTAACAAAAACGCTAAGGTTTTACCTGAGCCCGTTTTTGATGACGCCATTAAATCTTTACCTGCCAATGCGATAGGCAGTGCTTGTTCCTGGATGGCGGTGGGTTCTGTGATCCCCATATGTTTTATGCTTTGAAGCAGACGCTGGTCCAGAGAAAAATCGGTAAATTGCAAAGGTATATCCCCTAAATCTTAGTAAGGGCAGATTATAGCCTTAATCATCCTTGCTCAGCTATCCACATCGGTGATTATCTCTGCTTCATGCACGGATTGATGTAGAAAGAGTGCCATTTATGCTCTGTTGATTGTATTTATTTACATTGGTATTACAACCTCTTAATTGTGTCGTTTTTACCGATTGACAGTGGATATGGCAGGATTTTACGTTATCGTGTACTGCATTGAGTTACAGGAGAAATGATTTATGGCTAACGGAACAACCCCTTCGGTAGGTATTGCCTTGGGTAGTGGGGCGGCGAAAGGTTGGGCACATATAGGTGTATTGAATGGTTTAGCTGCCATGGGTATTAAGCCCGATAAAGTGGCTGGATGTTCGGTAGGGGCTTTAGTGGGGGCCGCTTACGCCCATGATCATTTACCCGAGTTAGAAAAATGGGTGCGCGGTTTTTCTAGTTGGGACGTGCTTGGCTTGATGGATATTCGATGGCGTAAGGGCGGGCTTATCGGCGGAGACAAAGTGTTCGATGTGCTGCATGCACGTATAGGAGATGTGAATATTGAAAATCTCAATCGTCCCTTTGCAGCCGTCGCGACTGACTTATACTCTGGTCAGGAAATTTGGTTTACTGAAGGGGATTTACGGCAAGCGGTACGGGCCTCTTGCTCCATGCCGGGGATTTTAGCCCCTGTCAGACAAGGAGATCGCTGGTTAGTCGATGGTGCTGTGGTGAATCCTGTTCCTGTTTCGGTCAGCCGTGCCATGGGCGTTGATGTAGTGATTGCAGTGGATTTATATGGCTATCATTCTGGGCGTATCCAAGTGTTACCCGTGAATATGACCAGCCAAAGGACTGTCCAAGCTGAAATGGATATGCCAGCGCGACAAGAAACGGGCTTTATGGATTTATTCGCCCGTGGCCGAGATTATGTCAGCAACCTAACCGATAAGTTTTCACTCGGCACTAAATCGAATCCGGGGATGATTGCTGTGATGTCGCAATCTATGGGTATTTTAGAGCAAAGACATAAGCGGGCGCGGTTGATGGGCGATCCACCAGATATTTGTATTGTGCCAGAGGTGGGAAATATCGGCACTATGGAGTTTCACCGTGCTGATGAGGCGATTGCCGCCGGCGAAGCTGCGGTGGAGAAAGTCGCCCACTTGATTGAAGCTGCGCTCTGGAAAGGCTGATGATGCAAAATGTAGAGTCAAAAGCTTTATATAGATAGCGTTTGATTGCCAGATAAACAAAAGTCGGTATCACTTTTGCGATACCGACTATTTGCTATCTCATATTGAGATGTTTATACCGCTTTGTTGGTGACTTAGGCTAGTTTGACCAACATTTTACCGCGATTCTTACCTTCAAATAGACCGATAAAAGCATCAGGTGCTTGTTCAAGCCCTTGATAAATTGTTTGTTCTGCTTTTACTTTGCCTTCCGCTAACCATTGAGCCATTTTTGCGGTGAACTCAGGATAATGCGCCCAATGTTCGGATACGATAAAACCTTCTAACTTGAGTTTTTGCATTACAATTAGGGCTAAGTTGTCAGGGCCAGGTGTTGGAGTTGTGTTGTTATATTGCGAAATCATACCGCAAACAGCGATACGTCCATGATCTTTCATATTGCTCAGCGCTGCGGCTAAATGCTCGCCACCGACGTTCTCAAAATACACGTCAACCCCTTCTGGCGCAGCTTTTGTCAACGCTTGGGTAAGATTGCCACAAGTCTTGTAATTGATGACCGCATCAACACCATAACTTTTTAATAATTCAGCTTTTTCATCTGAACCGACAGAGGCTATAACACGGGCACCTATTAGTTTACCAATTTGGCAAGCCACACTACCTACTGCGCCAGAGGCGGCGGAAACAAACAATGTCTCACCCGCTTTTAAATCTGTAATGCGAGCCAGTCCTGTCCAAGCTGTCATGCCTGGCATGCCGAGTACGCCGAGGAAATGTGAACTATCAAGCGTAGTTAGTGGTAAAGCTGTTAGTCCTGCGGTATCTGTGACTGCGTGTTCACGCCAACCTAGCATGCTGCTGACTTTAGTACCAACCGGGAACTCGGTGTTTTTTGACGCGATAACTTCACCAATCGCACCGCCTTCTAAGACTTGATTTAAGGCGAAGGGCGGAACATAACTCTTGCGATCAACCATGCGCCCGCGCATGTAAGGGTCAACCGACATCCATAGATTTTTAATCAGTACTTGTCCATCAGCGAGCGGTGCTAACGCTTTATTTACTAAAGTAAAGTTCTGTGTTGTAGGCATGCCTTCTGGGCGACTAGCTAGATGGATTTCACGGGTTTCAGTCATACTCTTCATAAAAACTCACCTTTTGTTTGTGCGCAAACTAATGATGTTAACTCTACGTGGCTTTAAGATTGAATGCAAATAGTTTGCGCGCAAACTAGATGGGGTGGGACAGATCGGATAAGATAGCGTTATGTTTAAATGACAGGCGCTTAAACGTGCAGAATTGCTTACCTCAACATGAGCTAGACGCTACAAAACAGACTCATAGCCAAGCTTCTAGCGATCCACTCTGTTTATCCGATAATGTGTGTTTCGCGTTATATTCTGCGAGCAATGCATTAGTGCGTGCTTATCGGCCTCTACTCGAGGCATACGAGTTAACTTTCCCTCAATATTTAGTGATGCAAACCCTGTGGCGTCAAAACGGCTGTAGCCAAACCCAGCTATCAATGGCGACTAAACTCGATATGGGAACCTTAACGCCCATCGTCAAGCGGTTAGAGTTGAAGGGGTTGATTACGCGATTAGCCTGCGTTGAAGATGAGCGGAAAAAGCTGATCACTCTGACAAGTCAAGGAGAGGGTATCAGGCACGAAGCTCTTGCCTTGAAGCAAACCTTGCTGAATAAAGTGCAGATGGATGCCGAGGCACTCGATTTACTGAGGCGGCAATGTCTTGCCCTTATTGAAGATTTACAGTCCTAGAGATAAATCTACTGGTGCTGTTCGCTACCCGAAAATTCAGGATCTGCACTGATTAATACTTGATTGGCTTAGTTTTTGCTTTAAAACCGTCATTGAGTCTTAGACGCCGAATTTTTGACGATGAATTCTATTTTAAATGCCTTTAATCTTAATCGCAGCAGTGCCAGTATCGCCGATGCCTATGGTGCAAATAGCCAAAAGACGAGCACGGCTAAAACCGATACTACGACAGAAACAAATAAAACGCAGACGGATGCTACCAAACCCGATAAAGGTAAAACCGATGAGATAGCGCTGTCGCCACGGGCGCAACGCGCACAGAAAATTCAATCGATGGCGAAGGATTTTTTTGCCGATGGTCAATTTGGCGTCGCCGATATTCCCGCATTGGTGTCGCGCTTACAAAAAGATGGCATTTTATCGGATGTGCAACTCGAGCGTTTATCGAAAAACGGTATTACAGTGCCGAGCACAACAACGCCGACTAAACAATCGTTGCAAGATTTTTTAGATGATGAAATCAAATCATTAGCTAAAAAATCACCCAATAATCCTCTTATCAATACCTTAGTTGATGCTAAGAGCGTCTTAACCAATATGGATGATGCTCAGTCGCCGGTGCTAGCCCAGAAGGCCACGAAAGTCCTTAGCCAATTGACGGATTATTTGAATTCTGAACCTCCGCTTACGGATGCTCAAAAGCAGCAGTGGCAGGGGCTAAAATCTATGATGCAACTTGCTTCATCTATGGGGGCACATCAATCTGCATCGGGCCAACTCAGTAGTTATCTTGCGCTTGCTAAACGTTAATTCACATCCATAGTGCGTGATAAACGCAAATTGTCACGCATTCAACTAGCTGGGTTTAATCAGCAGGTCAAGGCGCAATTTTCAGATAATTGGGCCTAGCTGCAGTTCTTGTTTGTTCTTTTATTTCATCCTAAAAACTATGATCTGGATCATGGACTCCTTACCGTCATTGTAGCCTAATGCTCTACATATTGTGTTTTGTGCTTTTAAAATCACTAGATGTAGTGTTAATTTTTAGGCGAGATGGAGAGGAACTGAACAATGCCAGTCGTAATTAAGCGTGATGGTTGCCGCACACCTTTTGATGAAACAAGGATACGGGATGCAGTGAATGCCGCTGCAAACTCAGTTGGAATAGAGGATGGCGACTATGCAGCGACAGTGGCAGCGTGTATCAGTCAGAGCGTCGCGCCATTAGCAGAAGTCGATATCCACCATCTACAAGATGCGGTTGAGAATTTACTGATGGAAGGGCCGTACAAGTCCCTGGCGCGGGTGTATATCGAATACCGTCACGACAGAGATGTGTGCCGTGAAGCGACCAGTAAACTCAACCTCGAAATCCGTGGTTTAGTTGAGCAAAGCAATGCGGCTTTACTCAATGAAAATGCTAATAAAGATTCAAAAGTCATTCCTACTCAGCGGGATTTACTCGCGGGCATAGTCGCGAAACATTACGCCAAGAGTCATATTTTGCCAAAGGATGTGGTCGCTGCCCATGAAGCGGGCGAGATCCATTACCACGACCTAGATTACTCGCCGTTTTTCCCGATGTTTAACTGCATGTTGATTGATTTAGCTGGCATGTTGACCCACGGCTTTAAAATGGGTAATGCCGAAATTGAAACCCCTAAGTCTATTTCAACAGCGACAGCGGTGACCGCGCAGATCATTGCCCAAGTGGCGAGCCATATCTATGGCGGCACTACTATCAACCGTATCGATGAAGTGTTAGCGCCATTTGTCGCTAAGAGCTACGACAAGCATTACCAAATTGCACTGAATTGGAAGATCACCGACGCCAAAGCCTTTGCCACGGCGCAAACTGAAAAAGAATGTCACGATGCATTCCAGTCTTTGGAATATGAGGTCAATACCTTACACACTGCCAATGGCCAAACACCGTTCGTGACCTTCGGGTTTGGTTTAGGCACGTCATGGGAATCACGCTTAATTCAGCAATCAATGCTCAAAGTGCGGATGGCGGGATTGGGTAAAAATCGCAAGACTGCAGTATTCCCTAAGCTAGTGTTTGCGATTCGTGATGGTATTAATCATAAAGCGGGCGATTGCAATTACGATGTAAAACAGATGGCGCTCAAATGCGCGACAATGCGTATGTATCCCGACATCCTCAATTACGAGCAAGTCGAGAAAGTTACCGGTTCATTTAAAACCCCAATGGGCTGCCGTAGCTTTTTAGGCACCTATGAAGAAAATGGCGAGCTTGTGCATGAAGGGCGTAATAATTTGGGAGTGGTCAGTTTAAACCTGCCGCGGATTGCCTTAGAAGCCAATGGCGATGAGGCTGAATTTTATCGCATTTTAGATGACAGATTAGTAATAGCCCGTAAAGCACTGGATACCCGTATTGAGCGACTGAACGGTGTTAAAGCCCGCGTGGCACCTATCCTCTATATGGAAGGCGCCTGTGGTGTACGCTTGCGCGCTGATGATGATGTGGCGCAAATCTTTAAAAATGGTCGCGCTTCGATTTCACTCGGTTACATTGGCCTGCATGAAACCATGAATGCACTCTATGGCACCCAAACCCATGTATTTGACGATGCACAATTAAGGGACAAAGCCGTCGCTATTGTTGCTTATCTTAAAGCGGCTACCGATGCGTGGAAGGCCGAAACAGGTTATGGCTTTAGTCTGTATAGCACGCCAAGTGAGAGTCTTTGCAGCCGTTTTTGTAAACTGGATGCGAAGCAATTTGGCCTAGTCACAGGGGTGACGGACAAGGGCTATTACACTAATAGTTTCCACCTCGATGTGGAAAAAAGCGTAAATCCTTACGATAAAATTGATTTTGAACAGCCATATCCCGCTATCGCGAACGGCGGCTTTATTTGTTATGGCGAATATCCCAATATGCAGCATAACCTCGAAGCGCTGGAAAACGTCTGGGATTATAGCTACAGCCGCGTGCCTTACTATGGCACTAACACGCCAATTGATGAATGCTACGACTGTGGCTTTACCGGTGAATTTAGTTGTACCAGTAAAGGGTTCACTTGCCCTAAGTGTGGCAATCATGAGCCTAGTCGGGTTTCTGTGACGCGCCGTGTGTGCGGTTACTTAGGCAGTCCTGATGCGCGGCCCTTTAATTATGGCAAGCAAGAAGAAGTAAAACGCAGGATCAAACACTTGTAACACTATTACCTTATTCTGCCTGTTAGACTTATTCCGTGGCATCAATGGTGTCATGTGGTAAGTACCAATGTTAAAAGATGAAATGCACTGTGAGTGACCATCAATGAATTACCATCAGTATTTCCCTATCGATGTGGTCAATGGCCCTGGTACCCGTGCGACCTTGTTTGTCTCTGGCTGTGAGCACCAGTGCCGCGGTTGTTACAACCAAAGCACGTGGGATCCCCGTTCTGGGCATGTATTTGATAGGACGATGGAAGATAGGATTATTGCCGATCTTAATGATAAGCGGATTGTGCGCCGTGGTTTATCGCTTTCGGGCGGAGATCCTTTATTGCCTGTCAATCTCAGTGCCATTTTGACGCTCGTCAAACGAGTCAAGACTGAGTGTTCGGGTAAAGATATTTGGCTGTGGACAGGTTATGTGCTCGATGAGTTGAGTGATGAACAGCGCGCCGTGTTGGCCTATATTGATGTGCTGGTGGACGGAAAATTTGAACAAAGTCTTGCCGATCCGAGTCTCGTGTTTCGCGGTAGCAGCAATCAGATCATTCGTTTGTTATAAAAGCGGTAACGAGGATCTGTAACTTGCTGCTATAATCTCAGGCCTTGACACAGACGCTAGCATAATCAGGCTAAGATTTTACTGTGGCTAACTTAGGTAATTTAAGGTAACAGAATGAATTTAAAGCAAGAACTGCAGCAGCTTAACGATAAATTAGATAAATTTCGTCGTAAACTTGCTGCGGCTGAACAAAGAGGCGATGACGTCATTATTGCCCAGTTCAAACGCGAAATCGCTGCGGTCACTAAGCAAATCGGCAGTGTGAAAGGGCAACAAACCCGCTTATTGAATAAGCAAGGGTCAGATATCAAAGGTTTGCCTTTCCATCGTGCTTTGACAAAAGCGGAACAAGCAGACATGGGCAAACTGAAAAAGTCTGTCAAAGGGCTTGTGGTAATCCACCCTATGACGGCTATCGGCCGTGAAATGGGGCTAACGGAAGTTACTGGATACGCTCCCGCAAAATTTTAATGTGGGATAGGATGTCACTGGCACGGGATCGAGTGTCGATCGCGTGTTTGTGCTCCTTGTATTTTATGCACTGCTTCGTTTTAATCCATTCCTTCGTGCTGCCCATCGAAAAGACATTCATGTTTGGTTTAGTTGATTAAAACACTAAAGTATTTCTGGATTGTTCGAAAACACTTTAGAATAGTGAGCTTAGTTGGCTAAGTGCCTAATCCTCGTTTTGTTTCTAGGGATCTTATTCGTCTCATGGAATGAGAGTTGTCGTTAAGGTTAAGTATGTCGATAAAATATGTCGCGACGTCAAAGTTACCCACTCCTTGGGGCGTGTTTGCCATGCATGGTTTTGAAGATACCGAATCAGGTAAAGAGCATGTTGCGCTCACATTCGGTACGCTCAGTGCGGATGAACCTGTGTTGGGCCGTATTCATTCCGAGTGTTTAACCGGCGATGCTTTATTTAGCTTGCGTTGTGACTGTGGTTTTCAGTTACAAGCAGCCATGCAAAATATTGCGGAAACGGGCAGTGGCTTTATCCTCTATTTACGCCAAGAAGGCCGTGGCATTGGTTTGCTGAATAAAATTCGCGCCTATGAGCTGCAAGATAAAGGCGCTAACACGGTTGAAGCCAACGAGCAACTCGGTTTCGAAGCGGATATGCGTAAATACGACATGATCAAGCCTATGCTGGAACAGATAGGGGTGAAGCATGTGCGTTTGATGACCAATAATCCGCGTAAAGTGAAAGCGATGAAGGAGTTTGGCATCGAAGTGGTTGAGCGCGTACCACTGCAAGTTGGTAAAAATCGTTATAACGAAGCGTACTTAAAAACTAAATCCACTGAGCTTGGACACATGATGTCTGAATATCATTTTATGGATGAAAATAAGTAGTTTTGTCATCATGATGAGTCGACCGATTGAGTTAAAAATGAGGAAGGTTTAAGTCAATTGAGCCATTGTTTCAGTCGGTTGCTATTAAGCTTGTCGCTAATGTGCTTGGCATTACTGAGCGTTATTCCTACTACCTTTGCCGATAGTATTTCCGCTACAAATACATTCATATCTGCATCTCAAGCGGATGATCCCGGCTTTTCTATCAATCATGCACCGAATAGTAATGCTAATGGTAGTAATCCGATAGAAACTAGCACTAATCCAAATTCTGTTTACGCCTTTGGTAGTTATCTTGGCACTGGCGTTTACCGCGCTGCAAACCAAAATGCCACCGTCGTTAGCATTCCGTTAAGCTTTGATTTGAAGAAAGATAGCGGTAGCCAAACTTGGTTACGGTTACCTATCTCCTTTGGCTTTTTTGATTATTTAGCCAAAGATATCACTGAAGGTGAGTTGCCGTCGTCGATAGGTACTATGACAGTTACCCCAGGTTTTGAGCATCATTGGCAGGCGAGCGAAAATACTCGAATGGAAGGGTATTTAGATATCGGTTTTGGCACTAATTTCGATAAAAACGATAACGTTGCTATTATCGCCTCAGGGATCAGTAGCTTGTATGACTTTACCTTAGCAGGGCAGGATGCTGTGTGGGTATCGAGATTACGCTTTGCTGGGTACAGCGAGCACTATGGTAAGTTTTCTGATCAATTTGCAGTACTACAAACAGGTGTTGATTTAGGGTTAGCACCACGCTGGCAATGGTGGGATCTGCAGGTGCAACCAAGGATCTTTGCCGTAGGCTATTGGTATTTCAATGAACTTAGATTTATTAGCGAGATAGAGCAAGATACTATTGTTTCTGGCAGCTATGAGGCAGGCTTCTCCCTTGCCTTTTCTAAGCCGTTAGGCGGTGAATTATTGAGTGTTGATCGCATCGGATTCAGTTATCGTCGTGGCGATGGGCTCAATGTTTGGCGTTTAATGTTTAGCTTTCCTATCTAGGTTATCATCCATTACGGGCTGTATTACAAAGACTATTGGTCAGTTATTTTGTCTAAGCTGACTTTTGCGCGTCGCGCATCTTCTTATCAGTCAAGGTCGCTATTTGACTACTTAGCTGCATTATTTGTTCTTGGATTAACTTACGCTGTTGCTCCGCAACCTCAGAGTCATCTCCTTTAAGTTTGGCCAGCATTTTTTGTAGTGCTTTGATCTGCTCTTTTATTTTCTGGATCTGTTGGTCGATTAACGTCATGGGCTCTTCTGACGCATCATTTTCTGTTCCATCTTTTTTTGCTGCAGCATTGTCTCTTAAAGGGGCTCCTACATCTGCGGACAATGCGGCGCGACCGGCTGAAGAAATGGAGACTGTGTCTTGAGTATCCTGCGCATCTGCTGTCGATTCATTAGTCGCCGTTTTTGTTGTGGCAGGAGTTGCTGCGATATATGCGCTCGATACCGGAGTGAAAGTTGAGCCGATTGTGGCACTGTTTATTCCATTAATGCTCATTCCATACTCCATTAGATGCAAACTGTGTTGATACTCAAATCGCTATCGGCCATTAATTGGAAAACTGAAGCTAATTTTTGGCTTATTTGGCAAAAAGCGCGATATTGCTGATGACAATACAGCCCTCAAGTGAGGACTGTTCACGTTTTATGGCTGCAGAGGGCGAAGATTAACTGTTACCCCAAATATGGCTATTTACTTTGTCATCTGTGCTAGGTTTATCGCTTTTAGCTGACTTGTCAGGGGGAGTTTGATTGGTTTTCTTCGTCGCAATTTTTGCCGCAGGCTTCTTAGCGGTTTGACTCGCTTCCGCTTTAGGTGGCGGTAACGGTAATTTATTGGCTCTTAAATAAAGATATTCAACTTTATCCCGCGCCCACTCTGTTTTTCTCAAAAAACGTAAACTGGATTTGATGCTGGGATCGTGGGTAAAACAGCGGATATTAATTCTTTCACCTAATTCTTCCCAGCCGTATTTCTCGACTAAATAAGTGATGATCGTTTCCAGTTTAATGCCGTGGAGCGGGTTATTCGATTGATTCATATTATGCATGTTGCAGTGTGCTATGGCGGAAGTATAGCAGTTTTGTATGCCTGATACAGTGTGGAATGGTATTGAGTCAAGTTTGAATACCTTGCTAGCTCAAACCTGCGATAGCTGTTATTGGTGGAGCAGTATGATCAAAACAGGCGCAATAAAGCGCCTGTTTTAGGTTGGTCATTTGGATTGTTTGACTAGTCTTTGACTGGCTCTTTAAGCTCAGTTTCAACCGGTAAATCAATTTCGCCTTTACCTTTGGTTTTCACAATCAAGAGTGCTGTAATCACTAAGGTTGTGACTATGCCCGCTATGGTTGATACCGTCATAGGTAAACCGGCACCTAAGGTTGACGAGTTCAGTAGGAAGGTGATAACCACAGTGGTCATAAACATCGCTGGAATTGTCGCAATCCAATGTAGTTTGTTATGTCGTAGCAGGTAAGCCGAAGCCGTCCACAGCATTAATACTGCAGTGGCTTGGTTTGCTACACCGAAGTAGCGCCAAATCACACCAAAGTCCACTTGGGTCAATATGCCGCCGATAACAAACAGTGGGAGAGCTAGCACTAAGCGCTTTGGTAGTGAGATTTGTGGCATATTGAAAAATTCAGCCAGAATCAAACGCGCAGAACGAAAAGCCGTATCGCCTGAGGTAATCGGCAGAATAATCACTCCTAGGATAGCCATAAAGCCACCAATAGCGCCTAACAGACCAGTAGAGGCCTCATAGACGACGTTGGCAGGGTTACCTGACATACCCGCACTTAACCCTTCTACTCCGCCAAAGTAAGACAACGCGATGGCACACCAAAGCAATGCGATAATGCCTTCGCCAATCATGGCGCCAAAGAAGACGAAGCGACCATTAGTCTCGTTTTCAACGCAACGGGCCATTAACGGTGATTGAGTAGCATGGAAACCTGATACTGCGCCACAGGCAATAGTGATGAATAGGGCAGGCCAAAGTGGCATGTCGTTCGGATTTAAGTTTTGGAAGAAATCGCCCGCTTGTACGTTAGGCAGTAAGGTATGCTCGCTTGATAGCATAATTGCGAAAGCTAAACCAAACGACATGAAGAACAATAAAGCGCCAAAGAAGGGGTACAGACGACCGATAATTTTATCGACAGGTACCACAGTTGCAATCAGGTAATAGACGAAGATTATACCAACGAAGATACTGACATCCCAGCCAGTAAGCTTGCCAAGTAAGCCAGCAGGCGCAGAGATAAAGACCACACCGACGAGCAGTAACAGCACAATAGCAAACACGTTCATGAAGTGTTTGGCGCTCTTACCTAAATACTTACCCGCAAGGTTTGGCACGGATTGACCGCCATTGCGCACTGACAACATACCGGAGAAGTAGTCATGTACTGCACCTGCAAAGATACAGCCAACCACAATCCACAACATGGCTGCAGGACCATAGAGTGCACCTAAGATAGGACCAAAGATTGGGCCTACGCCTGCAATGTTTAATAATTGAATTAGATAGACTTTGCCTTTAGACATAGGCACAAAGTCGACGCCATCAGTTTGACTGAAAGCGGGTGTTTGACGATTAGCGTTAATGCCGAAGACTTTCTCGACAAAAGCGCCGTAGATAAAGTAGCCGCCGATCAGTAGACCGACGCAGAGTAGGAACCACATCATTTTTGTTATCTCCCCATTTGAGTTCTGGCGAGTGTAAACAAGTTGTTGATATAAAACTTTGTAATCTAAATGAGTGGTCGAAAATGCAGTGTGAGCGGCAATAGGCGAGCTTAAGTGGTTACCATTGTATGTTAACTGTGAGTGTTGTTGGCCATCTTATGGCTAAAAATACGTCGCTAAGATGACTTTTGGATTGTGTTTATTGAAAGCCAAATAGCTGTTTAAGGCTTTTAAGATAGCGGCGTGATACGGGGACTTTATCGCCTAAATGAGTGGTGACTTCAGCCCCTGTATCTAACAGCTCAATTTCAGCAATCGCCTTAGGTGAAATCAAATACTGCCGATGGCAGCGCACCAGTGGGGTTTTTTCTTCGAACACTTTCAAGGTCAACTGGGTATGGACTTTGCCTTTCGTGCTGGCCACATGGATGCCGCTTAAGTCACTGAACACATATTCCACATCTTGGATTGCAATGACTTTGAGTTTATTGCCGCTGTAGCAGGGAATATGTTCAAGACTCTTTGGGGTAATGGAGTCCATAGCCTGAGGCGTTAGATTTTTACGTACGCGAGTGAGGGTTTTACTGAGTCTGTCGGCATCTATGGGTTTGAGTAAATAATCGAAGGCATGATTGTCGAAGGCTTTGACGGCAAACTCGTCGTAGGCGGTGACAAACACGATTTTCGGCATGTCATCGGGGTCGAGCATTGCAATAAGTTCCATGCCCGAAATGCGTGGCATTTGGATATCAAGAAAGATTAACTGAGGTTTTTCTTTGGTTATGCTCTGTAATGCCTCAATAGCATTGGCGCATTGACCGACGATTTGGATGTCGTGTTCTTGCCCCAAAAGGTCAGCTAATTCTTCACGAGCAAACAGCTCATCATCGACAATTAAACAAGTGATCACGTGCGGTTATCCATATTTGATGTTTCAGGGCTTTCTATGGGCAATCTTATGGTGACACGAGTCAATTGATCCGGCTCGCACTCCACTGTCACGCCGTATTGTTCGCCAAAAATATTTTGAATTCGCTTATGCACTAAGTTCATCCCTAGGCCTTCTGAGCCCTTAATGGGCTGATACAACCCTGCATTGTCTGTGACTTCTAGCTCCAGCACATCATTTTCGAGCTTGCCAGTCACTTTAATCTGCCCTTGCTCAATCATGTGCGAAGTGCCGTGCTTTACGGCATTCTCAATAATCGGCTGCAGGGTAAAGGCTGGTACTTTGCAGTGGTAGAGTGATTCAGGTATCGCGATACTGACTTGTAATTTATCAATAAAACGCGCTTTTTCAATGGTGAGATAGGACGCTATGTGATCTAGCTCGTCCCCAAGCGTCACTAAGCCTGTCGTTCGCTTTAAATTGATCCGTAAAAATTGCGATAACTGCTGCAGTAGCTGCTTAGACATATCAGGATCACGTTTGATAATCGCGCTAATGGTATTCAGTGCATTAAATAAAAAGTGCGGATTGACTTGAGCCTGCAGTAATTTAAGTTCGGCTTGAGTCAGTAGATTTTGCTGTTGCTCAAAACGCCCATAAAGAATTTGGTTTGATAACAGACGGGCAATACCTTCACCTAAAGTACGGTTGATATTCAAAAAAAGTTTATTCTTAGGCTCATAGAGTTTAATCGTGCCAATGACTTCGGTATCACTGCGCAGCGGGATCACTAGACTTGACCCTAGACGGCAATGAGAAGAAATAGAGCATGCATAGGGCGTTTCAACGCCATCGGCGAACATGACCTTATTTTGATTGATGGCTTCTAAGGTGATTTTGGACGAAATCGGTGTACCTGGGAGATGGTGATCGGCGCCTATGCCAATAAAGGCTAACAGTTTTTCCCTGTCCGTGATGGCCACTGCACCAACATTGGTTTCTTCGATGACGATTTGGGCGACGTGACTACTACTTTCTTCGTTAAATCCTTTGGATAGTAATCCGACACTGCGTTCGGCAATTTTTAATGCCTTAGTCGAAAAGCTCGATGAGAGTTTATCAAACATGGTTTTTTGGTCACGGATCATGCTCATAAAAAGTGCCGCTCCCACGGAATTGACTAATAACATGGGCGGCGCGATTTGACGTACTAATTCCCATGCATCATCGAAGGGGCGTGCAACCAAAAGTATGATGCTCATTTGCATCATTTCAGCATAAAAAGTCACTAGGCAAACGAGTAATGGATTGTAGATGAGCTCACTTTTATCTGCGCGTCTTAAGTAGAAGCTTATCATCCCTGCGGATAAGCCTTCTAAGGTGGTGGAGATGGCGCAGGCTATATCAGTAAAGCCTCCCATACTGTAGCGGTGTAGCCCACCAGTCAGCCCCACCAGAAAACCAGTAACCGGTCCTCCTAATAATCCGCCTAAAACGGCGCCCATAGCACGAGTGTTGGCAATCGCTCCTGAGGTTTGCTCACCAAAATAAGTGGCCATGATGCAGAAACTCGAAAAAATCAGATACATAAAAATCTTATGTGGCAGACGAGGAGACGTTTCGGCAAACAGTTTAAACAGTGGCGTTTTACTGACTAAGTAAACGATCACTAAGTACAGCGACATCTGTTGGGTCAGTAATAGGATCAAAGACATAATGGCTCACATTATCGTCACAGATGTCGGCGCAGTCGTCCTCATTTGAAAGTTTGTGCGCGAGATCAGGGTTCGAATTTAACCGTTAGGATATAAAGAACAATAATATTGCATCTTTAGGAGGACATATGTCCAATTCTGTTCACGGTCATGATGTTATGGCGCTGATGGTAGCTCAAGGGGCCGCTATTATAAAGCCTGAATTAATTTCCATGATGGAGCAAAAGTTTGGCTCGGCGGCTCGATACCATACTTGTAGTGCAACTGATTTGAGTGCCGAAGCATTAATTGAGTTACTCATAGGTAAAGGTAAGTTTTACGAAACGTCCCAAGGTATTCAACTTGTAGCTGGGCGAAAGTGTGGGCATTAATACCCATCGTATTAAATATCTGTTCATTCAGCGGGAGCTCAAAGCGCTTTAGACAAGGCGAAGGCTTGAAGGCATAGTGGTGCTCTGTCAAAAGCCTTAAACGCAGTATAAAGGGCGTTGCCATGTAGTTAACATCAGCCGCCCTTCGGGAGCCACACAGGCATTCCACTCTGGTGTTGCATTGACTTAATAGGGAATGACCATTTCTGCGTCAATGCGCCTTGGATTGAGATGCCAGTGAGGCTCTGAACTGACTAACCATTTAATATTATTGGTATAATACACAGTGCCATAGCGTACTCATTTTATTTTTTTGTATTTTATTGATTAGTTTTTAGCCGCCTAGACGTGTAATCGTTTTGTTGAAGCTCAGGTCTCATCGTGGCGCTTATTTGCAATTTGCTCCTGCTGTGCGGGAGTGAGTTGGGTAAATTCATTGATCAAAATACGCAGTAATCGAGATTTTGCAATATTGGTGGATTTCGATAGGGCGTCAAGCTGGGAAATGCTGTTTTCAGTGAGGGTAAAGGTCGCGTGGCGATAAATCTTAGTCGATTTTTTATCTAAGCCCTTAACTATGGTGTGTGTGGTGGGCGCAGCTAATAAACTCGCCTTACCTAAAGCGTAGTTATTGGCATCTTCAATGAAATCATCGACAGAAACCGGCTTGATGATTTGCTTAGGTTTCTTACGTTT